>CAMDJH010000043.1 GCA_945900455.1 Akkermansia muciniphila | reverse complement strand
ACTCTGGCCGTTCAGGCCGGCAGCGGGAACAACAAGACGGTGCGATCCACGGTGAAGGTAACGAATATCGCAAATCCCGCGGTCGGGATAGCCGGAGTCACCGTATCGGGCAGTTGGAGCGGCAAGGTTACGGGCAATGCGTCCGCGGTGACCGACGTCAACGGCAATGCGGTGATCACTTCAAAGAGTATTAAAGGCAGTGGTTCCGTGACGTTCACGGTGAACAACCTCGTGAAGAGCGGCTATACCTACAGCCCGGCGAGCAACGTTTCCGGCAAATCAGCGACCATATCCTTCGCACCCGCACCGTAATCGCCTCGCCGGTTGTTGGCTGGGAACGGTTCTCGGGTCGACCCGGGTAACCGTTCCCGGGCCGCCCGTTAAAGCGGTTGCGCGGCGCCGGAGTGCGGTTGTTTCGGGATCTCGCCCCAAAGTCCGAGAGCTAGCAGTGGGTAGGCAGTTCCGCTATACGTGATGTAGTGGGACGAGTCGGTGTTGAGCGAACGGGTCCACCAGCGGCCGGACTCGCGTTGGTTCTCTTTGAGCCAGCGCAGGCCATGTTGGACGCGCGGATCGGTCGCGAGAATCCCGTGCTCCCGGAGCACAATGAGAGCCAGACCGGTCTGGTGACCATCGCTCGGCGGATCGCCGAACTCGGGTTCCTGCCGTAATTTTTGGGCGCGGTTGCCGCCGCCCCAGGCCTCGGGGGCCGCAAACGTGCGAATCGACCAACCCCCATCGTGTCGCTGGTGTTTCGAGAGCATGTCCAGAAGTTCGTGTTTCTTCTCCGCAGAAAGCAGGTCGGGCATGCGGGCGGATGTCCAAAGCAAAAGAACGCGCCCGTAGTCGTGCGGAGGCGGCGTGTTCCGCAGATAGTTCTTCAGCTTCGCGACACCGGCGAGGTGCCGCTCGTCCTTCAATTCTCCTAGCCAACCAGGCGCGGCGGCGATCGCCATTGCCGCTTGCGTCGCTAGATGAAACGCATCGGATTCATAGGGGGGCCAGCAGTCAAGGGTTCCCCAAGTCCCGGTGTCGAGCTGCAGATCCAGCATTTGAGCCAACGCTTGTCGGGTCTCCGTGGAGAGCGTCCGAGTAACGTGCGAATCCCAATCGGCGAGTCCGGCGGCGGTGTAGATCACCCGGGCAGGCCGGGTGGAAGTGAGAAGTTCTTCGCGCCGGGTCACGAGTGTTTTCTGGAGTTCTTGGACGAAGAATGTCCGCATTTCCTCGAGAGGACGACCGAGTTGTCGGGTGAGGGCAGGGCGGGTGACCATGTAGAGGCCCGTGGTGTGGCACGAGACGCAACCCTGCGACCCCACCCAGGCGAGCGCTCCCTTGCGGAGATATTCCTCTGCGAGCGGAATCGAGACGGTCGTGCGTTTCGCCTCAGTGGCGCGGAAGGCGGGAACGACGATCTCGCCGTGTCGATACTGGGGTTCCGGAGTCACCTCCGCGGCGGCGAGGGATAGAGTCGCTGCGGCGCCGAGGCCGAGACCGATTCGGAGGATGGCTTGGGGGTGGACGGAAATTGCGGCGGGTTTCAAATGCCGAGATGTTGCCTTAAATAGGATGACCGGGGGAGATTTAATTTTTCACCCCTGATTATTCTGGCAAACGGGCCGATGACGTGTTCGGGCTCTGCTCGACCGGGACCGCGCAAAAGGATTCGCACGCAAAGCTGTAAAGTGAAACAGCCTCGGGAAACAACGACGGTCGGCCCCTCCCTTGCCAAGGCACTCATCGCTTGACAATGCTTCGGTGGTTGAGAAAAGTCCGGCTACCGGGGCGTAGCTTATATGCCTCATGCCAGTAAGGTCCGGTTTGGAGAATGGGCCTTATGTAAACGTGGCATCACGCTCCTGCGGCCTTATCGTCCTCGCGAGCGGTGAAACAATCACGATAAACGGGAGATAATGCAATGGCGACGAAGAAGACGACCCCCAAGAGCAAGAAGATCGTACCGAAAGCTAAGGACTTGCCGGCAACGAAAAGCCCCAAGGGCGGAGCATCGCTGGCTAAGGGACTCAAGGGAAGCATCCTTTGGGAATGAGCCGTTCGGGGGACGATCCTGAGCCGTCACCCCCAGGCCCAATTCACGGTAGGCGACGATCACGGGGCGGACTGCTCGCGGGGAAGCGGCGCGTCGGTCGAGGCATCCGAGGTACCCAAGGCATCGCGCCCGACGGGCGACCGCCGCGCGTGATGCTTTGGGAGGTCAAGGTCTCAAAGCTTTGCAACCTGCGTTGCGCCTATTGCTACGAATACCCGCACCTCGACGATGCGGCGCGCATGCCGATCGAGGGTTGGCGCCAGATCCTAGAAAGCGCCCGATGGTACCACGAGACCCTGCAACGGGACAACCCGAACGAGAAGGTCGTCACGCAGATTGTCTGGCACGGCGGCGAGCCGTTACTCCTTCCCGTCTCCTACTATGAGAAAGTCCTGGCGCTCCAGCGTGAGGTGTTCGGAGTGGAGGCTCTGGCGGCGCGACACTACACCAATCACGTACCCACAAACCTCTATAGCGCTCCGGCTCCCCTGATCGAACTACTGCGCCGGGAAGGTTTCCAGATCGCCGTTTCGTTCGACGTCGTGCCCGGTGTCCGCGTCACGGCGGGGGGGCGACCGAGCGAGGAACGAGTTCGCGCCAACATTGCCCGGTTGCTGACCGATGGTTGGAGATTGGGAATCAACGTTGTTCTCGGCGGGCACAGTGCAACCCGGCTTCCGGGGATCTATGACGACCTGAAGCAGATGGCTCGATCCTCAAATGGAACGATCTACCATATGAACGTAATCGGGCTCCACGGCACCCCGACGGACAATGGAGGACAGGCATGGAGCCTGCCCGCCGAGGGCATCGTCGGCGCCCTTGCCGGGATGTTCGATCTTTGGATGACGGACCCGGAACCGATGCCCCTCCATCCTCTGTTGGGCATCTACCAAAACATTCTCGACAAACGGGAAGGGCGTGAACGGGCGTTCTTCGATCGCCGGCGGTACGGCGAGTCGTGCCTCATCGTCAACACCGACGGTTACCTATACCTCTTCAACGACATGTATGAGCGGGACCGCGCGCTCGGCTGCCTTTTCGAGCGGCCGTTCTCCGAGATTATGCGCTCACCCGAGTACGAGGCGAGCTTGGCCCACGATGAGGCGGTGGCCGCCCGTATTTGCGGTGGGTGTCCTTACGATGGTTACTGTAACCACCAGCCTCTGTTCACTGGGCTAAGGGACCAACCAGGCCCGCGGTGCGCGATCGGCTACGCCCTCCACCAGCGCGTCGAGGATTCGCTGACGACAAACCCCAAGTGGCGCGGTGAGCATGGGGAGGCGATACCCCACGGGGCGCTGTGAATGCCGTTGTGCCGCCGGGAAATCAGACAGCTGTGGCCTGGCCGCGGCGGGCGGTACTCCGACCCGAAGACCACGAGCGGTTCCTCGTGGACGGATTCCTGCTTCTTCGCGGAGCAATTCCCGCCCCATCGGTCATGGCCTCCCGGCGGGCCCTCCGTAACTACGACCCGCGCATGATGGACACGAGCGTTCCGCGCCATCTCGTCACGGTGTGCGCGCGGCACGCCCTGCGCCGGGCGGTTGCTGAACTGCTCGGCGTGAACGTCGGCGTGGAGCTCGCCGTGGCCGGAGCGATCCCGAAGTCGCGTGAGGCGACCGCCACCTGGGCGCCGCCGCGGCCGCACATGGACGGCGACTACCCGGTGATGATGCCGAATGGGTGGGTGGCAGGCGCGATTCTTTTTCTGACTCCGGTTGGTTCGCAGGAGGGCGCATTCCTGGCCTATCCAGGATCGCACCTCAGACAACGAACTCGGGCGGCACGCCTCCCCGGAGGACTGCGGGGCGGCACGCCGCTCGATGAGGCCGGCCCCTTCGAGGAGGTTCTCGTCCAAGCCGGAGACGTCGTTCTCTTTCATCCTCTTCTCGTCCACTCTGGATCCCCGAATCGGTGCGGCAAGAGATCCCGGCTGGCGCTGCACAGTTGGTGGTGCGGCCGGGCGCGCGTGGTGCCCGGCGGGAAACCGTTTGCGGCGATGTCGACGATCGAGAAGGGCTGGTCACCTCGGTACCTCGAGAGCCGGTTCGGGGTTCCGCGGGCGATCCCCGCATGCACGCCGGGCCCGCGACAATCCCTTGCGCTTCACCGCGGCATCGGGACCAAGAGAGCCATCGCCGCCTACACACTACTCAACCGGGGAGATCACATCGAGCGTTTGGTCGTGGAGAAGGGCGGTCCGCCCAAGGCGGGTGTCGTGCGATCGGATGTCAGCCGAGACCTTGTCTCGTGGCGGACGATCGATCGAGTGCTTTGCGCCCCGGCGTCGATCCGATCGCTCGCACATTTCGAGTGGGGAGACGAACTGATCCTGGCGGTTGCGAGCCGTGAGGGTCTTGAGCTCCGGGTTCGCGACGGCTCTTCGGGAGCTTTCTCCCGACGGGCCGTGGTTCCGAACGCGACATGCGGATGCCCGCACTTCAACGTGAATGCCGTGAACTCCACACGCTTCGCCGCGGGAGCCGTGCTATTCTTTGTAACGCGGGAGGACGGAGCGCGGGTCCGCTGCCGCTGGGGGGCGACTTGGGATCGCCTCGATGCGGGAGAGGTAGTGGCCGCCGAGGCATGTCCCGGCGTGAGAATCATCGATGTCCAAGTGAGGCCGGTGAACGCGGGAACCGTCTTCGCAATGATCGCCGACTTCGAGACGAAGGAGGGTTCTCACCCAGCGTACGTGCTCTCCGACGATAGCGCCCTATATACCGGGTCTTTCCGACCCCTTCGATTTGACGTGCCGGTGCCACCGAGACGCCTTCGAGTCGTCGCGCGCGCTCAGGGCTATTGGCTCGTTTCCTATCTTCGTTGCGAGGGCGGCTCAGTGCGGATGTTTTGGGGCGAGCTGGATTGGGAGAGGAAACCGATTGCAGTGCGCGAGATCCGCTCTGCCAGTGCCCTCCGGGATGCCTTCCACGTCACCGGCCTCCGTTGACCGAGGGAATGGCGAAAACAATCACAATATGAAGGACTATGAGTAAGATACATTTGATTGGCGGCGAGAAGGGTGGGGTGGGTAAATCCTAATTGAGTGCCGACTAGATTTTCCCCATGGAATTGAAAATCCTGCACCGTACAGCCGCCACGCTTGGCGGAGTTCAAAAGCTTGGTCCGTACGAAATTGAATCGCTCATTGACCGCGATGCGGAAGGGGCAGCGACGGCGTATCGAGTGCGAATCGAGCCGCACCAGCGCACGAGCGTCAGCTATCACCGGATCGCGGAGGAATTCTATTATGTCCTCCGCGGCTCGGGGACGGCGATTCTGAATGGAGTTCCCTATGCGTTGCGGTTGGGTGACTTCCTGCGGCTTCCCCCTGGGACGACCCATGCTTTTTTAACTGGAACCGACGAGTTAGTGATGCTCGACCTCCATACGCCCGGATCGCGGCCGGATCGCGACGTCTACTTTGTCGGTGACGCACCGAGTGGGTTTACGGTGAAGAATTCCGAGTGAGCCTTTCTTGGATCGAAATTGAGAGCCGGCAGCCGTTGGGCGGGTCTCACCGGATTCCGGGAGGCAAATCCGTGCGATCCAGCTTTCGCTTGTCGGCCAGCGTTTGCCCGCGTTCGATCGCCCAGAAAGTGGTGCCAATTTTTAGAATTGCTCGGCTGGAAGATTGGAGGAGCGCGTTGCCGGGAAGGGGGAGTGATCGATAGTCCACGGTCACGAGGGTACCCCCGGCAAAGGCGTCGCCAAGTTGGTACCGGAGCGTCTTTTGTGCGATCAGATCGCGTACGTGCACCTCCGGTCTTCCGTTCCACTCGGAAAGGGAAACGATCTTAAATGTTTCAGGTCCCGGCGGTGGTCCTGGCGCGGCGGGTTTTAGCGCCGGATTTTCAGGAGGGCCCGGTGGGCGGCGGATATAGGGACGCAACAAATCCCGTTGGATAATGCCATCGAGAAGACGCCGCTCCGGTGAATTCAGCGCCAGCCGATCGGGTAGGTCCGGTCGGGCGACATCGGGCGATGGATCAAAGACGAGGGTCAAATAGCGGAAGGAAATGTGAACGTGAGCCGGGGCTTCTCCGACGGTGATGGCGAGATTCTCGACTCGATGCAGGTAAGGGGACTCTTGCGCCGAGAACAATAGGTCAACGACTTGAGGAAGCGCACCGGCGCCCTGGACGCTCCAGCCCACTTCGCTCGCGCCCCGCAGATTTCTCGGGGAGATTGGCAATCGGGTGAATTCGGATCCATCGAGTCCGGCCCGAGAGATCAGGCGGGTCAACATTTCTCCCGACCGGGCAATGGCGGGATCCGGCGCATCGGAGAATGTGCGGGGTGCCAATCCTTTCAGGCGATCCTCGGCAGCGAAGAAGTTCCGACGTTCCGTTTGGATCTTGTTGAGCTTCTCCCGGAGATCCGCGGCGCGGCGATCGAGGTCGCGAAGCGGCACGACGAAGAGAGAGCGAACCGACCAACCGATCAGCAGAAGGGCGACGAGTCCGCCGATCGTTCCGGCGAGAATTATTTCACGTCGATTCATCCGCCCCCCGTTTTGTAAAGCGTCGGATCCAGTGAGGCGTCGTCGGCGGGGCGGGGGGGCGGTTTCACCTTGGAGAGGTCGGGCTTTAATTTATCTGGAACCGTGAGTTCGACGGTGGAACGAAATTCATAACCGAGGCGGTTTGCGCCCGGTGTTACGGCGATCGGTTTGATGTCGTACCCGGCGGCTCGAAGCTGCTTATCGAGTCGCGCGAGGATTTCGGCGCTGCGGGCCTGGACCGTCAGCCGGATGGTGCCGTTGCCGATCAGCGCCAGAGAGGAGAGATAGATATCCTCGCTCGCCGGGAGCACGGCGGAAAGATGGGCGTAGAATCCCAGCCAATTGCGGCTGCCCTGTATCCAGTCCGTCACCGTTGTGGATTGCTGAAGGAGCTTGCGATAGGCCGGTCGCAGTTTTTCGGCGGTGACCAGTTCCGCGACGAGCTGTTTGTTACGCTGTTCCCGCTGCGAGATCAGGCGCGATCGGAGGGCGAATAATCCGAAGCCAATCACCACGGCGGCTGCCAGGCATGACACGATGCCGATCCGGCGGAGATTTCGAGGGACCGCTGGCCGGACGGGATTGAGAAAATCAAAGGGCAGACCATTGGGATCGACGGCGCCGAGTCCCAGTCCGATGGCGGCGATGGCTCCGGCGGATCCGGGACGCGCTTCCAGGGGGAGTTCCAGGGCGACGCCGGGATCGAGCAATGTGACGGGAACGCCGAGCCGCTGGGCGAGCGATTGCACAAGAGCCGGTTCCTGACCGGTTGATCCGACCACGAGAATCCGGACATTGGATTTCCCTGGCATGAGCCCGGAATAGCTGCGAAGGCTGCGGACAGTTTCGATCGTGGCGGCGTTGACAAACCATTCGCCCGGGGCGGTCGGGTCCTCCTTCTTCTCGGTGGATTCGCCTGGGTTGAAGTCGAGGTCTTGCCGCAGGCGGGTTCCTCGACTGAATTGCAGGAAGTCGCCTTCAATCACATCAATGTGAACTTCATCGGGTCGAACGGAAATCAAAGCGAAGGATTCTTCCTCACCCGAACCGGCTCCGACGCACGCCGTCACGCACCGGGCGTTGGCGTAAGGCAGGAGTCCGAGTCCGATTAATTGCAGTCCTGCGGCCGAGGCGACCCGCTGATGGAACTCCACCACCTCTCGCTTTACGGCGGCTACGAGCACTTCCTGCACATCGTGCCGAGGCGTTGGAATCGGAACATCGCCGGGTTGCTCGGCAGTCGCCCCTCCTTCGGGCTTCTTCACCTGGGACTCCAGGTGTCGGCCGACTTTGAAATCGATGACGGCTTCATCGGCTCGGAAGGGCAAATCCTTTCCGACCTGAATATGCACCACCGCCGCCAATTCCCGCATGTCGTGACTTGGCGGAAGCGGCAGGGTTCGCAGGACAACCTGGGTGCGGGGAACTCCCATCACGACGGCTCCGGGAGTCAGTCTTAGGCTGCTGAGCACCTGGGCGATGGCACGACCGAGAATCGTCGCATCGGTCCGGTCCGCGCCGGCGGGAAATGGCAAATCCGCGGACACCACACGCGTGACGGCCGGCCGGGGGCTTCGGGCGCTAACCTGAGCGACACGCAGCACCGTTCCATCGACTTCGATGGCAGTCACCTGTCCGACCGACCGAACACGGCGTGCGCGCCCGGTGCTTCGCGGTGAACCGGATCCCGTTCGTTGATCGTCGATCGACGCGCTAGAGCTAGCCATGAGTGGAGGTCCTTGGATGGGTTGAAATATGGCTTTTAAGCGAGGGTTGACGTGCGCGGCGGCGATGCTCCGCGCCGGAGCGTGGACCTTCGAACCGCTCGGAATCCAGCTTGAATGGAAGTCCCAACCGAGTGAGATCCCGGAGGTACCGAACACGGGGCGTCGATCCGGCGGTGTCGATGATTACCTCCAGGCGTCGAAATCGTCCCGACGGCATCCCGTAGCCCAACACTTGGAAGCGGAATTGAAAACTCCGGGCGGTCAGCCGTGGAGCCACGTGCTTAAACTTTGAGGCATCCAGGACGCCCTCCTGGAAAAGCCACGCAATACTTGCCCGCTTTTCGGGAGCGAGTGCGCGTCGGGTCGAAACAATGGACTCGGCAATCGAGATGTCTAATTCCGGCAGGCAGGCGAGAATGGCTGCCGAAGCCGTGTTGACATTGATCAATCCCTGTATGGAGTCATGGGGATTGCCGGTGAACCGGTCCAGCACCATGGGCAGTTCGGCTTTGCCCACACCCGACGCCGTGTTGGTTGCCGCGGCGGTGCCTTCGCCCGTGGAAATTGTCGCTTCGAGCAGATCCGACGCGTATTCGATGTGGTTCGATGCCGTCCGCATCACGGTAAGATAATTGCTCAGCCCGGCGGGCAGGTTCGTCATAAAGGAATGATCCATGTGGGATTTGTTCAAGTTCACACGGGGCCGGCCGGAAGTGTCCGTATTCGGATCGTAGGATGTCACGGTCAGGTTTTCACGCAGACCCAATTGGAGCCGGGAATCCTGATTGTCGGGGGGCAGGTTTTGATCGCCATCATTTTCGTTGGGATCCAGGTGGCCATTCAGGTTCCAATCTTCACCATACAGCAGCCCAGACGTAAAGCCGCGGACCAGCAGCAGTTGGTCGAGACTCTCCAGCGGTCGGTTCGCCGCCGCATACGGATACGGTAACGTTTCGTAGTACTCTCGCTCGGCCCCATCCGGCAGTTGGATATCGTCCGAGTCGACAAAATCGTCGATCGCCTGAGCGAGTGCGATCGTCATTTGGGGTAACCGGGCTAGATCTAGGGCTGGAGTTGTATTCACGTTTAGCCGCGATGCTTCATCACTGAGGCCATATCGGAGTTCCGCCAGGGCGCCTTCGCCCGCTTCCGAGAACACCGAAAAATACCACCGATCCGCTCCGTCTTCGTATACCAGATGATCTTGAAATGCCCTCGGGTTATCTTGCCATTCCAAGGTGCCCGGGAGGGCGAGTGTTGCTACCCGGATGGCTTCGTCAATGCCGCTCAGAGCGGTTGCCCAGGCTTGCTCCGTACTTCCTGATGCCGCCGCCGCCGTATCTTCCGCCTTGAATTGAAAGAGTAGGCTGGTGGCTATCATCGACAGAAGCAGGATGAACACAAGCACTGCCACGAGCACAAACCCGGGTTGAGGACGTCGGATTTGGCATCCGCACGGGGTCCTCATTCGTGATCCTCCCGACCCTGGAGTGGTTCGACCGCGGTGGCCTTCGCCGTCGAACCCGTGGGCAGATAAATGACACGCCGGAATTTTTCGAACGGATAATTCACCGGAGTCATGTCGGGCGGAAGTGGATCCAAACCCACGGTGACTTCGAGTCCGCGGGGCGGATTCGTCGCCGCCCAGGAATCGAGCCATGCGTTGCCGTCCCAAAACTGAAACTGAAGAAAACGAATTGCGTCGGTCAGTGGTTCCGCGACCTGATTCGTTGAGTTGTTCGCCGTCGCCCCTTCGATGCCCAATGGGTCGGGACTTCGACGGTCGCCAGACGAATCCGCCGCGGACAACAACTCGGGGAGCAGCGGAGACTCCTCGCGGATTATCCCGCTAATGATGGAATTGGTCCCCGACTGGTCAATGGTGGTACGGTAAGCAATGCGACGAAGATCGGTCAGCACCGAGAGGGAGGATCTCCGGTGGGGGCCGGTCGGCAGGGGAAAAATCGCGCGGGCAAATTCAACGGAGTCGGAGGTCCCCCGAAACGGCAGAGTGGATTGCGGCACGGAGGTCCGGAGATCCAGGGCGAGTTGGTCGAGAATTTGACGAACGGCGGAGACCTGACTCGTTGCCACGAGCAACTGGTTCCGGAGCTCCGCCGCTTGACGATAGAAACCCAGTGCGGTCACCAGGATGCCGGTCGCGATTGAGATCGCGAGAATTACCTCAATCAACGTAAAAGCCTCCCGGCGAGAATCGCATCGAGTCGGGACGCTAGTGCCCGGACCGGGATTCTCCGAGGATGGATGGCGTCGGGGATTCATGGCTCTGCCTCCTCCTCGGGTGGACTCTGCTGGCGGGGCGTTGGGAGACGTATGCTTTGTGAGAGACGATGAACGACCGTCGAGCCCGAGTGGTGAATGATGGCCTCCACCTGGGTGAGGCCGCCAGCCTCGGCAACTTCCGTCCGGGTGGCGGTGACCGCCAGTTCAACGGTGAAATGGTCCCACGGGGGCGGCAGTGTTTGCGCCGAGCCGACTTCAAGAGATCGGATTCCCAGCTGGATTTCGGCGAGAATGGAAGAGGCGAGATTCACCATGTGCAGGTGGATTCGCTGACGATCAAGGCTGTACAGTGCGGAATTCAAACCGGAGGTCACAACAGCCGCCGCGGCCACAAAAAGCACCAGAGCAAGGATAACTTCCAAGAGCGCTACGGCCCGCTCATTGTTACCGTCGGCAATTGTTTCCGAGTGCGTCTCCCCGCCCGACCGCCGCCTTGTCGGAGTGATCCCCTCCCAATAGGTTCTCATGGTCGTTGCTCCGTGTCGGGTCCTCGGACGGAGTTCGCTGCTGCGGCCGTTCCGTCCGCGGATTCTTCATTCACACGGAGCGTCCGCCGTCGGGGCGTCCCGGTGATCCCCACCAGTTCGATGGCCCATCGTCGCAGATCGTCACGATCGTGAGATGCCACCACGATTTCCACGGAATCACTGGTGCCGTCCGCAAAAAAGTACACCGATTGATCGATTCGTTCGGGAATCGTACTTCCGTCCGACACCTCCGTTCCAGGCGGTTCCGTCTTTCCGACTTCAGTGGGTTTCGTGACGGACGAGCTGCGGGACGACAGCGGCTTGCTCGTGGCAGCGACTGGAGCCTGCACGTCCGTGGTGATGTCCCGCACTCGCAGGATTTTCAACCGGCTCGTGATTTCTTGCGCATACATAGTCCCCTCGTGGACCACGGAATAAAGGCCGGGATTACCGACGGGATCCGCTTCGGTTAGCAACTGGACGAGCGAGGGAGTGCCAGGAGGCACAACCGCTCCGATCTCCGGAAAAACGAGCTGGACGGTCCGGCCGGTTCCGATGGCATGGGAGCGGGCAAACCGAAGCAGAGCCTCGAGTTGCACACAACCCTCGTCGAGGGCGACATTTCGCTGCAGACTTGAAAAATTAAATACGGCGGCTCCCAGCAACAGCAGCATTATCACCACGGTCAGTAACAGTTCAATCAGTGTAAACGCGCGGCGATCGGTCCGGGGAGCGCGGTACCGGTCGGAGCGGAATTGCATGGGAGCGCGGGACAATGACCGCGGGGGGGTGCCCGTTACCGGGTTTCGCGGCTCTCGCGGTTTTCTCCCTCGGAGGGTTCGGTGGCATGCTTGATGTCATCATCCGTATCGGGCTGTCCATCCGGACCGAACGAGGATAGTTTGTAGGGCAGGGCACCCACTTTTTCGCCATCCGCTCCTTTTTCTGACAATTCGTAATGGACACGGTGACCCCACGGATCTTCGAGTCGCGTCCCTGGCTTGAGGTACGGTCCCTGCCACTTTTCGCCCATTCGTTCATTTTCGAAACTGGGCTTTTTCACCAGGGCATCGAGGCCGCCCTCCTGCTCCGTGGGATAGTGGCCCATGTTTAACCGGTACGTGTCGATGGCATTTGCCAATTGGGAAAGAAACAGCCGTGTGGTGTTCTTTTCCGCCCCCTTTTGCTGCGGCAGCACAAAGACTACCAGTGCGCCGGCGAGCAGAAGGATGATCACGATGACCAGGAGGATTTCAATGAGCGTAAAACCGTGGGCTCCGGGCGAACGCCTGCTGAACTTCGAGGATGAGTGCTTCAATAACATAGTCAGTATGGTACTAGAGTCCGAAGTTTGACCGAACGATGAACGGTCCGGCAAGAGTCAATTGCGATTTGTGCGATCCAAAACCTGACCAAAATGTGCCCCGAGTTCCGACCTCGAACCGATCCCGAGTCCATCGTGCGGTATCGAAGCCGGCTTTTTTGAGTTTTTTGGAGAATTCAAAGAAGGTCTTACGGCGACAGGGTCGCAGGTTCAGGTTCGAACCACTTGTGATGTTCTTTGATCAGATCAATCAGGAGGTCGACGGCTTCCGCTTCCGGAATATTGAACTTCACCGGCTTCTTCCCTACATACAGATTAATCTTACCGGGCGCCCCGCCCACATAGCCAAAGTCTGCGTCTGCCATCTCACCTGGGCCGTTCACGATGCAGCCCATGATGGCAATCTTGACACCTTTGAGGTGTTCAGTACGCGCTTTGATCCGGGCCGTTACCGTCTGGAGATTGAACAAGGTCCGCCCGCAACTGGGACAGGCCACGTAGTCCGTCTTGAAGGACCGGCAACCGGCAGCCTGGAGGACGTTGAATGCCAAACGTAAACTTTGACCCGCACCGCTCTCGCCCCGAACCAGGATGGCGTCACCCATGCCGTCGGCCAGCAGCGAACCCAACGTGACTGCTGCGCGCAGCAGGGCAATCTCCGGTGACAGGGGCACCGGATCCCAGGCGAGGCAATCCTTCAGAAGAATGGGATTTCTCCGACCGAGCCGTGCCAACTGGACCGCCAGCAACCGGAACGCCGTAATGGGGGGCAACTGCAGGCCATCCTGCACGGTGACCAACTGGGTTTCGCAGGGGATGCTCTCGATCGAGATCTCACGAGTGGGATCCAGCTCGAGCAGATTCAAGTCTTCGAGAATGGCCTCTGGCTTTACGTCAGCCTTCGGAGAAATCCGCGGAGCGACTTTATCAAACACGTCCTGGGTCACGACAACTCGGACCGTCTGCTCATCGCCACAGGCCACGTCGCCGAGGGAGGTTTCCACGGACTCTCGCCGCTTGTAGGTGAACGGGTCCCACGAAACTACCGAGGGCGCGAACGGCGGCGGCTGCGTCGCAGACAGCAACGGGATCTGAGTGAGCAAATCGTTACACACCGCTATTTCGCGCGGGGAGTCCTCGGTCAACGATACCCGGATCGTGTCGCCCAGGCCGTCGCAGAGCAGCGAACCAATGCCGATGGCGGACTTGATGCGTCCGTCTTCCCCTTCGCCGGCTTCAGTGACGCCCAGATGGACCGGATAGTTCCAATCGGATCCCTCCGACTCAAGACGGGCAACGAGGAGTCGATAGCACTCGATCATCACCTTCGGGTTGGAGGACTTCATCGAGAAGACGAAGTTGTGGTAATCGTGCCGTCGGCAGACCCTGGCAAACTCAAGAGCGCTTTCGACCATGCCGAGGGGAGTGTCCCCATACCGGTTCATGATGCGATCACTGAGGGAGCCGTGATTGGTGCCAATTCGCAGCGCACAGTTTCGGCGGCGAGCCTCCACGACAAGCGGGGCAAAGGCTTCCTCGACGTGTCGTAGTTCTTCGGCGTATTCAGCATCGCCGTACTCTTTTACCGCAAATTTCTTCTTGTCGGCATAGTTCCCGGGGTTCACGCGAACCTTTTCGACCCACTTCACAGCTTCCATCGCGGCGTCGGGCTTGAAGTGAATGTCGGCAACGATGGGTACAAGGCACCCCTGGCTCCGAAGTTCCCGCACGATGCATTCGAGGTTGGCAGCGTCCTTCACCGTTGGTGCCGTAATGCGCACGAGCTCGCAGCCAACGGCGACCAGTTCCAGCGTTTGTTGAACGCACAGTTTCGTGTCCATGGTATCGCAGGTCAGCATGGACTGACGCACCACGGGATGCCCGCCACCGATTACCACGCCGCCCGCGCCCAGGGTCCCAACGGTCACTTCGCGGGTCAGTCGGCGGTTACGAAACCAGGGAGATGAACAATACGGCATAGGGCTGAAATTCTTGATCCACGGGCGGGTGGAACGAACCCGAGCGAGGCGAAGCGACGCACAACCAATACCTCACAGAAAGCAAGGGCGGTGCAGCTTGCACCGCGCCCTGTGAACGACTTCTTTCCAGATAGGCGTGATCTTACTTCTCGGCAAGCAGCTTCTCCACCCTGCCGAGGAGGCCACTGCGGGCATTCGAATCCCGAAGGTTTCCCTTCCGGTCAATGAGCCACATGGTGGGAATGCTGGAGATGCCATACAGATTCGCAAAATGGTTCCCTTGCCCCTCGGATTCGAAGTGTTGCGGCCAGGGCAGCTTGCGTTTTTTCACGAATTCTTCGAGGGCTTCCTTTTCCTGATCGAGACTGATTCCGATGATTTCAAATCCCTTGTCATGCAATTTCTCGTAGGCCTCTTTGACGTGAGGCAATTCCTGGACGCAAGGACCACACCAAGTGGCCCAAAAATCGATGAGCACGACCTTTCCTTTCAGGCTGGCCAAGTCGACAGAACGTCCGTCGATCGCGGTAAATTTCAGGTCCAGCGGCTTACCCATTCGGTCCAGGTTTGCCATCAGTTTTTTGGCGGCTTCCTTGAGCGGCGGTGGCGCCGCGGGGGCCGCAATCACTTCCTTCACGAGCCCCATCGCTTCCTTATTATCTTCGGAAAAGGACGCAATCTCGAGGAAACCTTGGTATAGCTCTGGCTGATCGGAATACTCCTTTTGCAGGCTGCGCAGGCTCTTTAAATAATCGGCCATCATCGCGGGCATTCCTTTCCCTTCCAGTGCCTGGGCTTGCAGAATGGCCGACCGAATACGCTTTAGAAATTCCGCCCGGTGTGGGTCCGCCTTTTCCTCCTTGTCGCTCTGGGCGGTTTTCGACTCATTTGCCGATGAGTCTGCTCCCGCTTCAGGGGCCAGTGCTGCCAGTTCAGCCGAGCGATCCTTCACCCCCAACCCAACGGCCGCATTCAACATCTTGCGCTGCGCTTCGCGTGCCTCAGCGGCTTTCGCATGGTCGGGCCAACGGGTGTAAAATTCCTTGGCCCGGTCCGCGGCGGTTCCGGCGAAGGTTCCCATTTCCTTCCGGAACTTGTCGTACTCCTCTTGGGTCGGCTTGATCTGATTCCAAGAGGCCGGCGGTGCGGGTGGTTTCAGTGCGGCCACAATCGCCGTCCAAGCCGCGTCGGCGTCGTCCGGGAGGGTCCGGGCCTCGGTCTTCGGATCGGCCTTGCCCGCTGCGTCCGCCGCTCGGACCGGGAGAAGTCCCGGTGTTGCGGCAAGCAGGAGGATTGTCGACAGTAGAATCGTCATCTTCATTTAAACCAGACCCCGCACGGAATTGTTCAAAACTGCAAGCCGCAATTTAGCGAATGTGAATGGGCGTTGACGGCGCAGAGTCTGGTTGATTGGGTAGGCCCGATGCTTGATGATTCTTCCGCTCCCCCGTTATCACCCCTTGTCGTGGGAGAAGGTTATGACTTTGGCACCGTTCGCGCCCGATTGGGGGGCGATTCGAGTCCGCCGAATTTCGTCATCCATCGGGACGGCAAGATCTTGGGTTTGTGCCTGGGATTGATGTGGAATCCGCTGGCTGAGGAGGATCCGGCGGAAGTCTGGGTGGGTCGCAAGGGAGATCTGCCCAAGTGGGGGACAACGTTAGCCGAGACGACGGGACCGCTGCCGGTGTATGTGCGGCGGGAGGAGAGCGGAAAATGGTTCTTTACCGGGCTGCACGAAGTGACGGGGAGCAGTGTGGAATTGCCCGATATCAAGCAGCGATTGAAACCTCCGGTGATCACCGGGATTTCGCGCATTGTGTTCCTGAAGCGCCTTTGAGGCTGCAAGGGCGTGATAGACTCACCCTCGTGCGCCCGCTCGCGGCGCGGCACGGAGTTTAAAGCGTCTTAACTTTGAAGCTTCGGAACTGAACGGGGTCGTTGTGGCCCGCAAATCCGATGTGGCCTCGGCGTCGGTCCAATCCCTTGGGCGGATGTTCGATCTTGGAGCGGTCGAGTTTGTCGATGTCCACGTCCAGGATCTTCGTGCCGTTCAATGTAACCTTGATGTGCTGCCCTCGCACTTCGATCTCTTCGTAGTTCCATTCTCCTACCGGCCGCAGATATCCATGTTTGGCACCGACACAATGGTAGAGTGATCCGTGATATTGATAGGGCAAAAGCAGATCCTTCGGGTGCGCCGCGTTATAACCGTCGCTGTCGAGAACTTGTATTTCGAGACCGTCCGAAGCGGAATGGCCGCCCAAGGGTGTGCGCAACGCAATGCCATTATTGCCCGCGAGCGGAAGCTTGAACTCCACGCGCACAATAAAATTTTCGTACTCATCCCGGGTCAATAGGTCACCGCCCTTCCCGGGCTTGCAAACGATCGCGCCATTCTTCATCTCGTAACTCGCCACGGCACCCTGCCAACTGCTCAAATCCTTCCCATTGGCCAATTCGACGAATCCCTCGGCATCGCGTGCGGCCAGTCTCTGATCGGCTTCTTGCGGGCTGATTTCCCGGATGAAACAATTGCGCCACCGAATCTCGCTGCCGTGTGTCTGGAGTTGGACGGGGCCCGTGAGGGGGACGGGATCGCGCAGGAAGCCCTTGATCATTTCCGGCTTCGATGTTTCCCCTGGCTTTGCGTTCTTGGCATAGGCGACGTAGCCCGACTTTTGATTGGCGAAGAAATTTTCGAGCACCGCGTTATCCACTACTTTTTCTCCGTTGAAGATCACCGTGACGCGTTCCCCGATCATGGTGATCTTGAAGCTATTCCACTCGCCGAGTGGTCTATCCCTATTCTTGGACGGATCCTTGCCGGGCGAACCCTTGCTGTTGTTCCAGAGGCCACCCGAGCCCTTGTCCTGTCCAAGACCGCGCGGGTCCCCTTTCGTCGAGTCCCAAATTTGCACCTGGGGAATTCCCCGGAGATAAATGCCGCTATCACCGTCGGGGAGCGCCTTGTACTCGATCCACAATTCGAAATCACCGTAGTCCTTGGCCGTTGTCAGGTAGAGCCCCTTGCCGTCATTGACAACTTCGTCGTTATCAACGCGCCAATGGGCATTAATGTGTTCGTTGCTTTCCTTGCCCGGCAGTCCGCCCTCGACGGACTGCACCTTGTAGCGGTGCTGTTCGTCCCGGGACATCGCCCGCAACGACGCGGGGTCTTTGGTGCCCCATCCGTACCATCCGGAAAGGTCCTTCCCATTAAATAAGGCTGTAAATCCGGGTGGCGGTGTCACCGCTGCCGAAAGGGCGGAGCTGGCCGCGAGGGTAAGTGCAACGAAGAAGCCGAGAGATTTCATAATGGGATACGGAGGCGGTGGCGATGTCTGAGGCCGGACTGTAAAACGATTGGCCGCCGGCAGCAATACCGGAAAGTTCCCGTGAAAGAGTGTCGCATTCTGTGTCGAAAACGACTAAGGAGTCATCAGAAAGGCTGTCGATCCTCTTTCGTTTATGAATATTCATGCCATGTGCCGGCAACGGGACGCCGGTTTCCGCGAGTCCCGGTTCGGGTTCACATTGATCGAACTGCTCGTTGTGATCGCCATCATCGCGATTCTTGCATCGATGATTCTACCCGCGCTGGCCAAGGCCAAATCGCGTGCGCGCCAGACACAATGTCTCAACAACATGCGCCAAATCGGAATCGCGCTGGTTTTGTACGAGACCGATTTTCGACAGATGCCGCCGAAGGCGTCGCAGATCGCGGACTTCATGAATCCAAAGTCTCCGGGATGGCGTCCCAATTGCCTCTATTTGATCGCTCCCTTTCTCCAGGGAGTCAGTTCCAATTCCCCGAGTTCGAAGATTTACGCCTGCCCGGATGCCAAGAAACCGGGCGACGGCAGTGACGCAACGGCGCTGAGTTCGACGAGTTACCTGCCCAACGCCGTTGTGATGGAAAAATCCATGTCGGCGATTTCTAGCCCCAGCGAGGTTGCGGTGAACCAGGAGACCATCCGCCTTGTAAGCTTCACGGCTCTCCGGCCCGCCTGGGGCGAAGATTTTGGTCTTTGTCCAGGGCAGTATACATACTGGCACGTGAAGCTTAAGACGGGGGTCGACTGGTACTCGGATATTCACAATCACGGAGGCAATCTGACGTTTGCGGATGGACACGCGGACTTCCGGAAGGCGGCTCGGTTGCGCGCAAAGAATTTCGGTCTCCTGGACGGTTCGTCGGGCAAAGCGGAGGATGACAATCAGGCAAGCGATACCGCCTGCTACAAGGGCGTGGCCAATTGATCAAGATTCAACTCGACCGCGCGAATATTTTGCGGCATTCAGAGACTCAACGACATCTCCATTTTCTTTCGATGAAAACTCGCGCCACACGTTGCCGACACGGCTTCACGCTGATCGAACTCCTCGTTGTGATCGCCATCATCGCCATTCTCGCTGGTATGCTGTTGCCCGCGCTCGGTCGGGCGAAACAGAAGGCCACCCAGATCAAGTGCGCCAGTAATGAAAAACAGATCGGTCTCGCTTTCTTGATGTATGCCGACGACAGCGGCGGGTCATTTCCACAAGTGCCGGACTGGAATGGCTCGGGCGGTTCAAATGGCACCTACGGCGTGTTCGTGGCGGCGACGAATCGCCCGTTGAACAAATACACGCAGACTTACGAAATCTTTCGCTGTCCGAATGACAAGGGGGACCTGCTCAATGGCGCGAACATTAAGAACTGCTACCTGAACTACGGTACGAGCTACCTGCCACAGTTTCAGCACGACTCCTTCCGTACCCGCCATGTCCTGGGGGACATCTCGGCCGCGCGCGGCAGCTATGAAAATCTGCCGATCAAGAGTGGGGAACTCTCGTTGGGCGCGTCGCACAAGATTCTCCAGGGCGACTGGGCGTGGCATGCGAACCGTGGCAACACGGACGCAAAGAGCACCTGGCATAATTACAAGGGAAGGAGTCGCTTCAACATGCTTTTCGGCGATGGACACGTCGAATTCTACCAGTTTCCTGACCCGAAGCAGATGGAGATTTGGATTTTCGATCCCAAGCCGAGTCGAGATTGGAAATGGTGGTAAGAAGCCTTTTTTCGTGCAGACGCGAAAGTACTATGCAGCGAAGGCCAGCGCCCGTGCCCGATTCATTTTTTCTGGCGGAGCATGTATAGATACAGTTCGTTCACCCGATCCCGTGCCCAGGGGGTCTTGCGCAGAAACTTCAAGCTGGACTGGATGCTGGGGTTGGAATTGAAGCAATTGATGCGGATCATTCTCCCGAGTTCTTCCCATCCGTAATGATCCACGAGCTGCGTCACCCGCATTTCAAGAGTGATCCCGTGAAGCGGGTCGTTGGGTCCGGCAGCGTGCATGCTGAATTTCTGAGGCATTTGATCCCCAGGCTCAAGACATCAATCTCGGGCAAAATCGCGCCCCGTGCATTCATCAGTTGCCGGTAATGCGGGTAAAGGGCGGGGAGCAACCGAAGTTTGGCCAATACACTGCGAGCCCTGGCCTTTCCTTTGTCGGAAACATTGTCGAGTCCGTCCAGGAGGATACGGATGCATATACCGGCGCATTCAAGATCTCCGACTGATTCCCGCTCTGCCGCCATTTGCTGTGGCGCACTCCCAATTGCGGACGCGCCCTTATGGAGTGCGGTGGCAAGCGAAGCACGACGCCGCTTTGGGTGAGCATCCACGCATTTCTGTCTTACACCCGAGCGCCGGAACACTGCCGTTTGGGGATGGTCAATCGACGGCAGCCCCGGCAGAGTAAGGGCATGACTGAAGTGTCCGCTGACCTCAACGAAAATTCTGAAGTTCTTTCCAAACGCGAAATCCGCGATCTTAAATCAAGGTCGCAGCGATTGGATGCGCACCTGAAGATTGGCAAAGCGGGTGTGACGGAAGGTTTTATCAGATCACTCGACGAAATGCTGAGCCTGCATGAATTGATCAAGGTGAAGTTTGTTGAATTCAAGGACCGCAAAGCGGAGTTGGCACCGGAGCTTGCCCTCAAGACGCGCAGTCACCTCATCTTCCGGGTCGGGCATGTGGCCGTCTACTACCGAAGAAGGCAGGGGCTCAGGGCGCCTTGACCCGAGCGGGCAATCCGAGCGTTATTTCAGCTGTTTCGCGGGCACTTCCGGAACCCATGGGCGTTTGGGAGCGGCCGGGGTGTATTCAATGCCGAGTTCCTTGCGGACTGCCAGCGTCCAGTCCGGCAGACGGCGGCCCACTTCCTGGAGTTCGAGTGTTTCCCGAATACCCTTGGAAACCTCGGGCAGGGGGACCCGACCAGCCGGTTTTCGTTCGATTGATTTAATGATGTGATATCCAAATTGAGTGGTGACCAGATCACTGATTTGGCCAGGCTTTAGGGCCAGGGCTGCCGCATCAAACTCGACGACCGCCTGACCGCGAGAAAGCGACATCTCGCCGCCCGTTGATCGAGTGGCGGGATCCTCTGAATGCTGCCTCACCAAGGCGGCGAAATTTTCGCCTTTCCTCGCCCGTTCCAGAAGAGCAACGGCATTCCGTCGACGTTCCTCTTTTTGGGAATCGGTTAGATCCTGACCGGTGACGAGATCGCGGGTGGAAATGAGCAGATGGGCCACGCGGTAGGAATCCGGCCGCTCGTACGTGACACTGTGGTCGTCATAGTATTTTCGAATTTCGGCCTCGGATACGTTCACTTTGGACC
The DNA here is from genome assembly GCA_945900455.1 of Akkermansia muciniphila. GTDB lineage: Bacteria > Verrucomicrobiota > Verrucomicrobiia > Limisphaerales > UBA9464 > SIBK01. The sequence goes on along the minus strand of CAMDJH010000043.1, from coordinate 10,205 downwards.
GAACTTCGCGGTTGACGACTTCCAAAACCAGCGCCTCTTGGCGTTTCATTTTCTGGAAAAATGCTTCATGCATGCCTTGTCGGGCAATTTCGCGCTTGAACGCCGCCGGGGTTCCCATCTTGACGCGAAATTCCTCGATGAACTTATCATAGGCCTGTTCGGCCTTCCGGCGGTCTTGATCCGTTGCCCGGGCTAAGGCGCATTTTTGAAAAATCATCCGCTCGAGCAGCACCGCTAGGCGAAACTCTTTCTCACCGGCGGTGAGCACTCGCTGCTCTTCGGTTTTTCTCCCTTCGAAGGTCTCGTAGAGACTTTCAACCTCTTCACGGCGAATCTCGACACCCCGGCCGCGGACCAAGATCTCCGCAGGATCCTTAGCAACGGGCGCCGCCGGTGCGGCGGGTGCCGGTTGGGCGCGCCCCCACTCCCCGGACCCCAGGGTTAGCACGGTCACGAAAATTTGAGTCCACCGAAGGAATATCCCGTTCATCGTCGAACCATAGCGGTCGTACCGCAGCCACGGAATCAGAATTTTTTAGCCGATTCCCTCGGCTTTGACCGCTTCGGGTATTCCCCGTTCGACATTTGCTCGGACACGCGGCAGTCTCGCCAGGCCGATGCGACAGCGGATCCGGGAATTCACAGAAGAAGCCGAGACCTACTTCCTCGAGGTCATTTTTCAACAGCGACCCGGACGGAAGGCAGCCGCCCTTCGTGCGCTGCTGTTCGCCTTATCGCAGGTTTTTGCAGTGGCGATTAAGATTCGGCGGTTTCTGTACAACGTTCGAATCCTCCGCGATACCACCCTCGGCGTACAGGTGATCGCCGTCGGAAACCTGACGGTCGGCGGCACTGGCAAGACTCCCGTTGTCGAAAAATTCGCCCGCGCGCTGCAGGATCAAGGACGCAAGGTCGCCATTCTCTCTCGCGGTTACCGGTCCCGTCCCAAACCCATTTCCGAGCGCCTCCTCGACAAGATTCTTCTGCGCGAAGATACCACACCCCCTCGAGTGGTTTCCGATGGATCCTCCCTCCTGCTGGATTCCGAAATGGCCGGCGATGAACCGTACATGCTGGCTTCAAATCTTCGGGACGTCGTGGTTCTCGTTGATAAAGATCGCGTCAAGGCGGGTCGGTTCGCGGTCGAGAGATTTGGGTGCGACACCTTACTCTTGGATGACGGTTTCCAGTACTGGAAGCTTCGCGGACGGCGAACCGACGTCGTGCTCATCGACTGCCAGCAACCATTCGGCAATGAATTCATGCTGCCACGCGGCACCCTGCGTGAACCCCCCTCCCATCTGGCTCGCGCGAACGTCATCTTCCTGACCAAGAGTGACGGGCGGACGGCGGAACTTCGCAAGCGCATCCGCCAATTAAACAATCGAGCCCGGGTGATTGAATGCGTCCATCATCCGTTGTACTTCGAAGACGCCTTTACCGGGGATCGAGTCGGGCTTGACCTCGTGAAGGGCCGTCGGATCGCCAGCCTGAGTGGCATCGCTCAGCCCGAGAGCTTCGAGCAGAAGCTCGTTGATCTCGGCGGCGAACTGGTGCTGGCGCGGCGGTTTGCCGATCACCACCGATACAACCAGCAGGAAGTTCTCGACGCGATCAACCGGGGCAAGAAACGGGGGGCTGCCATGCTGGTGACCACACAGAAGGATGCCGTTCGCTTCCCCAAGCTGGACCGACGAGATCTGCCAATCTATTTCATGCGGGTCGAAATCAAGATCACGGACGGTGCGGACAATTTCCACGACTGCGTCCGGCAGATTTGTTTCCGATAATCGACCTCGTCCCTTATCGGCTGGGTCGTAGGTTCTTCTTTCTAATTTGCATAATTCTCGCGAATCAATGCAGTGGCATCCAATTGGGTGGCGGCGAGCATCTGCCGGGCGCTGCGACAACCCGCGCTGTTCCCGCAGAGCAATTTCTGCGTCAATCTAGCCAAAAAACAGGTAGGCGGCCCTCGGATTTCGGGCCAGCGTCGTACCCACATGATCAAACAAGTTACTGGTGATATACTTCTTAGCAACGCTCAGGCCATCGGCCATGGGATCGCGCCAAACGATCACTTCGATTCTGGCTTGGCATTGACTCTCCGGCAGGACTGGCCAGCCCTTTACAAAGATTTCCGCCATTACCTGCACACCGCCCATCCCAAGGTCGGCGACCTGTGGGTATGGACGCGTGCGGACGGACGGCGCGTCATCAACCTCTTCACCCAGGAGCCCGCTCCGAGCGAACACGCCCACCCGGGCAAAGCATCGTATCACAATCTCAACCTATGCCTGCGCGAGCTGCACCGGTTCGTCGAGACCGAAAAGATCTCCAGTCTGGCCCTGCCGCGGCTTGCGACGGGCGTAGGCGGCCTGCAGTGGGATCAAGTTGAGCCACTCATCCAGCAGCATCTTGGCTCCCTGAAAATCCCCATCTATGTCTATGTGACCTACCACAAGGGATTGAAAGCCGCGGAAGACGGGAAATAATCCCCAGGAAATCATTCAAACCTCAAGAGAACGTATGCCCCATTCGCACCGATTGACTGCCCCCATCCTCGACAACGTCCTGCACCCGTCGGATTTTTCCGAGGCCAGTCAGGTCGCATTCGCGCACGCGCTCAAGGCCGCACTGCTTGCGAAGTCGAGACTCACGCTGTTACACGTCTCCGAAGGGGCGTCGACGGAGTGGGAAAATTTCCCTGGCGTCCGCGAAACCGTGGAGCGCTGGGGCTTGCTTCCGAAGGGAAGTCCCAAGTCCGCCGTGCCTGCGCTCGGGATTGACGTGCAAAAGGTCATTGAGCACCACCGGGATCCGGCCAAATCGGTGCTGCATTATCTCGAGGTTCACGGTGCCGACCTCATCGTGCTCGCCACCCATCACCACACCGGGCCGGTCGGTTGGCTGCATAAATCCATCTCCGAGCCGGTGGCCAGGAAGTCCGGCCAGATGACGCTATTTGTACCGGCTGGCGTGAGCGGCTTCGTTTCGTTCGACGACGGATCGGTGTCACTCAGGAATGTCATCGTCCCGATCGCGGCTCAGCCGAATCCGCAATTGGCCATCACGGCGGCGGCTCATCTGGTTCAGCAATTTCAATGCCCCACAGGCTTTTTCACGCTGCTGCACATCGGGGACGAGGGATCCATGCCAGCGGTCACGACACCGTCGGTACCGGGTTGGCAGTGGCGGAAACAGACCCACTCAGGCGCTGTGATCGAAGGAATCTTGGAAACAGCCCGCCAGACCAATGCCGATCTCATCGTCATGTGTACACAGGGTCGGCACGGTTTCCTCGACGCATTGCGTGGCAGCCATAGCGAACGGGTGCTGCGGCACGCTTCGTGTCCCGTGCTGGCCATTCCCGAAACGTCGCAGGCGGCCAGTTCTATGGCCTAGGCGTGGTCTTGTCACTCCGGCCATTCGGGAATAGGGCCTACGAATGGTTGAGAAAACGGATGAGGATAGTCGATCGTCGACACCGGCTATCGTGACCCCTCATGGCCGCCCGGAGTTTGGGGTGGTATCGGTCGCGCATTTCCCAAACTCAATCTTGCATTAGGGCCAGATTTTAATGTATGTTTCTGCGGTTTCATGGCTTCCAACCGAGAGAGTTTCCGAACGCAAAGAAGCGCCAACCGACGGGTGGCCCCGGTTTGCCGTGCCATCGTTGGCCAGCTTTTGGGGCGGTACTTCGCGCGGTACTTCGCCCTTGTCATTGCCCCCTGCGCCGTTTTCGCGTGGGGGATTACCGTGTCCGCTCGCCCGGTACCCAAGAAGGCGGAAGAGTTGTGGTCGCTTCACCCGATTGCCCGCCCGGCAGTACCCGACGGGTTGATGACGTCAAGAAATCCCATTGATGCCTTCATCGCACAATCCTGCGTGGAACGGGGACTAGCGCTCGCCGGACCGGCGGATCCGCTGACGTGGCTGCGTCGAGTAACGTTCGATCTTACCGGACTTCCTCCAACGCTTAACGAGCAGGAGAGCTATTTGGAAGACCCATCGCCGGGTGGACGAGACAAAGCGATCGCACGCCTTCTCGGAAGCGAACAGCATGGAGTGCGCTACGGTCGTCATTGGCTGGATGTGTTGCGGTATGCAGATTTCGACGAAAATATGCCGGCGACGCCCGGAATTCATTACTGGCGGGATTGGGTAATCCATTCCATCAATCAAGATCTCCCGTTTGATGATTTTGTGCGGGCGCAAATCTCCGGGAACCGGGCCGCGAAGCGGAAGACAATTTCTCCGGAAGGACACCTGTCCGAAGTGTCGCCTCGTCCGGAGGATCGATTTGCCCTCGGCTTTCTTGCCCGCGGGGCCACGTCGCCCGGCAATGCAGACCATCAGTTGGGTTTTTCCGCCGTGGAGACTATTTCCACGGCGTTTATGGGGATGACGGTCGGCTGTGCAAAGTGCCACGACCACTTCTTCGATCCCATCCGCCAAGCCGATTATTATTCCATGAAGGCGGTCTTCGATCCACTGGTGGTTCGGCCCGTGGATCTCACGACGCCTGAACAGGTGTTCGCCCACGGCCGTGCGGTGGCGGAACATGAGAGCCGGGTTCAGCGGGTGGTGGTTGCGATGCGGCGCTTCGTCGCGCCTTACCATAACCGGTTGTATGAAGAACGGCTGTCGGCCCTACCCCTGGATGCCCAGACGGCGATTCGTAAGCCTGAGAAACAGCGAAGCGCTGCTGAACAGAAGGTGGCGGAGGATTACCACCCGATCCTCCGAATCGATCCAATCAAGATAAAGGAAATCATGACTCCGGAGGTGATTAAGGAGTATGACGTATATTTGAATCAATTGGCTGCATTGAAGGCCCCGGAGCCGTTGCCGGTGTTCTGGACAGTTGAAGACGACGCGAAGCGAGCGGCCGAAAAGCGTTATGTTCTCACTACCGGCGATCCCGCGCGGCCCAAATTGAGTCAGGAAGTGCAGCCCGGTTTTCCGCTGGTCACCCGTCCCCCTGAGTTTCGCGATGGCCGCCGAGAGACATTAGGGGACTGGCTGACCGCTCCGGAGAACCCCCTTTTGGCGCGGGTAGCGGTGAATCGGATTTGGCAATGGCACTTCGGCAACGGGCTCCATGGCAACGCGAATGATTTTGGAAGTCTGGGAGGGACGCCGATTCATCCCCAACTCCTCGACTATTTAGCCGCAGAGTTTATTGCCCACCGCTTTTCGATGAAGTGGCTGCACACTCTGATTGTGACATCGGAGACGTATCAACGCGCATCCGTAGGTTCCGCGGAGTTGGAGAGTATCAACCAACGGATTGATCCGGAAAATCGGATGTATTGGAAATTTCCATTGAATCGACTGGAAGCCGAGTCCATTCGTGACTCGCTGTTGCAATTGGCGGGGACCCTCGATTTGAGTCTGGGTGGAAAGTCGTTTGACATGGGAGGCACCAATGTAAGTTCCAACCGGCGCACTGCGTATCTGCAGCGTGGCTTCCGTTCGTATCAAGAGGTGATGCCGGCTTACTTGCAGACGTTTGATGGGGAGGATGGACGACTTGTCTGTCCGCGCCGCAACCAGACGGTGACGGCACCCCAGGCGCTTTTCCTGATGAACGATCCCTTGACCGAGGAGGTGAGCACCCGGTTTGCCGCCCGGCTGGCTGGGGAATTTCCCGAAGACTTGACGACAGCAATCCGGATGGGCTATCGACACGCTCTCGGCCGGGGGCCAACGCGGGCGGAGGAGGTCGGGGCTCGGGCCTATCTCGCGGGAAATGCGGCTCGATTGAAGGGCTTATCCTGGGCGTTACTCAACCTCGACGAATTCCTTTATCTGCGTTGAAATCGAATTCAAACTTTTGGGCGCATGACATCTAACTGCCTCTATCCTTGCGGCCGGATTGCCCGGCGCCGATTCCTGCATCAGGTTGGCGCGGGTTTTTTTGGCACCGCAATCGGGGCCGTGCTTGCCGGGGACGGCGGGAAGACGGTGCCTCGAATTATTCCAAAGGCCCGATCGGTCATTTTCCTGTTCATGTGCGGGGGCGTTAGTCACCTGGATACGTTTGATCCAAAGGGCAACTCCATGGCGGGTAAGCTTATCAATGCCGTGGGCTTTGGTGACAACATGGCTGAAATGATGCGACCCGTCATTCCCTGCCATCGAACGTTCACACCGTGTGGACAGTCTGGCATTCCGGTGTCCGACTGGTTTCCCCACGTTGGTTCGGTCATTGATGAAATTGCCGTTGTGCGGTCGATGTACTGTCACGAAACGAATCATTTCTCGGCTGTCGCGGAAATGGCGACGGGCCATCATGACCGGCTTGTGGATCATCCGACACTCGGCAGTTGGGTCTCGTACGCCCTTGGCAACGAGAATCAAAATCTCCCCACCTTCGTCAACCTAGGCCGTCCGTCTTCATCCGTGCAACTCAGCGGTGGCTATCTGGGTGCCACGGTTTCCGCGACGCCATTCCAACCGGGGGAGATCCCCATCCCCAACCTGAAGTCGCCGAAGGGCAGCTCGGTAGCCGATCGCGAACAGCAGATGCAGTTGCTGTCTGTAATGAACGAGGAGTTTCGCCGCGATTACGCGATTCACAGTGCGATTGCCGCCCGCACCCGTTCTTATGAACTCGCGGCTCGGATGCAGACCTCTGCACCCGAGGCGGTCGATTTTTCGAGCGAACCCGAATCCGTTCGCCGACAATACGGTGTGGGCCACGCCGAGACCGATGATTTTGGCAGACGACTGCTGCTGGCGCGGCGACTGGTTGAACGCGGCGTCCGGTTCATTCAGGTGTGTCATGCGGGGAATGGTGGCAACGGGGCGTGGGATGCACATGACGACATGAACAGTCACGCGCCCTTGTGTCGGCAGACGGATCGACCGATCGCCGGGCTTATTCACGACCTAAAGCAACGAGGCCTCTTGGATTCGACGCTGATCGTGTGGACGAGTGAATTCGGGCGCACCCCGTGGTCTCAAAATACCACCGGCCGAGATCACAACCCCAGGGGATTCACTTCATGGCTGGCGGGGGGCGGCGTCCGTGGCGGCACCATTTGGGGACGGACCGACGACGTCGGGTATCGCGCCGTGCAGGACAAAGTCTATATAAACGATTTGCAGGCAACGATCGTCCAGCAACTTGGACTCGACCCGAAGCAGATGCAGATCGAGATCAGCGGCCGTCCCGTGCGGTTGGTTGAGGATGGATCCGAACCGATTCGCGGGATTCTGGCGTAGAGTGTTAGCGTAGTAATGCCTTGGTTCAGCTGCACCATTGAGGTCCCCTGTGCGGATGCGAACCACCCCATTCCGGTTCTCTCATCGCATCACGTACGCCGATTGCACCGTCGGCAATCACGTCTATTACGGGCGTTACCTGGAAATTCTCGAGGCAACGCGCGGCGCCTTTTTCCGTCACCTCGGCACCTCCTTCCTTGAGTGGCAGAATCAGGGCATCGTCTTTCCGGTGGTCGAAGTGCGTCTACGGTATCGCGGTACGGCACGTTACGATGATGACTTAATTGTGGAACTGTCCGTGGTTACGGCCGAGCGGATACGTCTGGACTTTGGATATCGCGTGCTGAATTCGCACGAAAAAGTGCTGATTGAAGGAGAGATACACCATGTCTGCACTTCCGTTGCCGATCAAATTCAGCGATTGCCAGCCCTGTTGATCGATCGCCTAAAGCCTTACCTGCCCGCGCAGGATTGACCGTTGGGATAAAGCGTCAGGTCATTGATTCCTCAAATCTATCAATCCTCGTTTGGATGTGTCTTCACGGCGCGCATAGGAATATCATCCCCTGGACATGAGGAGTGATCGACAAACCATCTCAGCCGACACGCCAAATCAGCGAACCATCGATCCCGCGTCGGTTGGCGTGAAGCATCCCCTCCGCTTCGACCGTCACGAACTGGCCGGAGCGTTCGGTGATCTTGGGACGGACCTGCCGCTGATCGTCGGCATGATAGTCGCCTCCGGACTCGATGCGGCCAGCGTGCTGGTGATGTTCGGTGCGATGCAGATTCTCACCGGCGTCGTGTATCGGATGCCAATGCCAGTGCAACCACTCAAGGCCGTGGCGGTGCTTGTCATTACCCAGAAGCTCGCGCCGAACATCATTTACGGTGCGAGTCTGGCCATTGGAGTGGTGATGCTCGTGCTGGCGCTCACGGGCTTGTTGCAATGGCTTGCACGCGTCGTGCCCAAATGCGTCGTGCGCGGGATCCAGTTTGGCCTGGGCGTGCAACTGGTATCGATGGCGCTGAAAGACTACGTGCGAGCCGACGGCGGCTGGGGTTACGCGCTGGCTGGTGGGGCGTTTGTGCTCGCGCTCGTGCTCACGGACAATCGCCGATTGCCGGCGGCGTTGGCGGTGATTGGACTTGGGCTGGCTTATGCGCTGGTATTTCATGCGGACAATTTTAGCGGCGGCGCGACGTTTGGTTTTCGACTTCCGCAACCGCACGTCCCGACGTGGGCCGATGTGTGGACCGGTTTTCTGGTGCTGGCCTTGCCCCAAATCCCACTCTCGCTCGGCAACTCAATTCTCGCGACCAAGCAAGTCGCATTGGATTTCTTCCCGGAACGCCCGCTCACTGTGCGGCGCATCGGGCTGACTTACAGTTTCATGAACCTGCTCAATCCGTTCCTGAGCGGCATTCCGGTCTGCCACGGATCGGGCGGGATGGCGGGGCACTACGCGTTTGGCGGACGCACGGGCGGGTCGGTGGTGATTTACGGCTCGTGCTTCGCGCTAGCCGGGCTGTTCTTGAGCGGCGGTTTCGAGCGATTGAGCCACTTGTTTCCGCTCCCGATTCTGGGTGTGCTGCTGATGTTCGAGGGTTGGACGTTGCTGACGTTGCTGCGGGACACGGCGGGCGCGAAAAGCGAATTCATGATCGCGGTGTTGGTGGGATTGATGGCGTACGGCCTGCCGTATGGCTACGTGGCCGGACTGCTCATCGGCACGGGGCTCTATTATCTGACGCGCGGCGGAACACTGAAACTCGGCCATGAGTGATTGTTGCGATGGAAGCCTGCTTGAACGCGGCGCGGTTTTGCCGGGGGGCTTAACTCTGCGAACGCAACTCCTCGCGTTGCATCCGAAGTTGGAGAGCGATCCGTCTTTTCCATTCCCCAACCTGTTGTAAGAAGAATCCTTATTGAAGTCGTGTGGTAGGCCCCAGTTGTCTTGTTGCACTCGCATGGCATTTTCACTTCATGCAAAGCCCCCGGGTCCTCGATGAAACGCGCCTTCGCATCGATTCAGCCTCCCGGTCGCTCCGGGTCGTTATCGCCTACGAAGACCTCGCCGCAGGCAAACGCGCCATGTCTCTGATTTCCCAACTGGGAAAAGACTTTGGTGACGACATTCAATTCGAGCCGCTGCCTTGGTCGTTTGCTCTCCTGGCGGATGTAGACTGGCGCACCGTGGCCGCCTGTGATGCGGTCAGGGCGGATATTCTGATTATCGCGACGAGTGCCGTTGGCCCGTTGCCGGTGGCCATCGGCCGGTGGGCCGAAGATGCCATCGGAGGGAAGCGTGGAACCTCGGCTGCCGTGGTTGCTCTTTTCGGCCCGGACGAGTATCCCGATGGAGTGGGTTCGTCTCGATTGGAGGCCATCCGACGAATGGCCGAGGGGGCCGGGCTCGATTTCTTCGCTCCCACGCCGCGAAGTGAAGTTAACCGGGTCATCGCACAGATTCATCGACGCGCCGAGACAATCACGCCGGTGCTGCAAGGAATTCTCCGTCAGCGAGACATGAACCGCGTTCAGGGCTGAACAAGCGCCCATCGTGTCGCCACCGACTATTGAGGAATGAGAACCACGGATAAACGCCGATAGACGCAGATTCCATGCCCTTTCTATCCGCGTCAATCCGTGTTCATCCGCGGTTCTCCTCTCCTTTATCCGCGGATTTGGGCCCCGGCGGCCCTCTTGCGACCGGCTCGAGGATTTCGTTATACTGGGTCTGATGTAATGCTAGCCGCGGAGCGTCAAGCAGTTGCCTTTTGATTCTACATTCACCTAGCCGCTCAGATCAGTCGCTTGATTTCGCACACGACGATCAGAATCTCTACGGCTACCGCACGTTGAATCTGCTCAACGCGCACGAAGATCCCATCTTCATGCGCCCGGTGCTGTTCTACGACATCGCGCGCCAATAACTACCAGCGGCGAAGGCGAACTTCGTGAAGGTGGTCAT
>CAMDJH010000042.1 GCA_945900455.1 Akkermansia muciniphila | reverse complement strand
GCTCGCGCTGGTGGGCGGACCAAGTAGACCTACCGTAGTCTGGACGACAGGTTCGTGGTGCCTTGGACGACTCTCCAATCTCATCCGATTTTGCCCCTTTTCGCCTTCCCATCACTGAAAATCACCCACAGATTAGCCGGAAGAGCCGTATTTAGTCGTACAGCCATTCCTTAGAATGTGAGGCAACGAAGGCATCGTCGTTCAGATGAGGATACGCGCGATAGACGCGATCGATCTCCTCGGATTGGCCAGGCGAAAGTGTTTCATCGGGATCGAGGCACCACGTGCCCTCGAGCAAGCCTTGTCGGCACAGGACTTCGTGAATGCCTGGGATGCATCCGGCGAATCCGTGATCGGCGTCGAAGAAGGCCGCATTACAGTCGGTTACTTGAGCGGCCAGGGTAAGCCGATTCGCCGGGAGCGTGTCCCCGTGTCGGCAACGCTTGCAGTCCGCCAGAAGTTCGACCGCCTTGCGGGTCCAACACGCCCAATGACCGAGCAGGCCGCCCGCGATGCGCAGGCGCACGTCGCCACCCTCCGTCGCCACGACATACTCTGTCAGCAAGTCTACAAGGATGTTATCGTCATTGCCGGTGTACAGGGCGATGTCCGAGTGGCGTCCAGATTCGGCGACCGCCCGAAGGACGTCGAATGTCTGATAACGATTGAATGGCGCAATTTTGATGGCGATGACATTGGGAATTTCAACGAAACGCCGCCAGAAGCGGTGAGTCAACTTCCTGCCACCCGCCGCCGGTTGTAGGTAGAAGCCGAACAAGGGAAGCTCCCGGGCAACCGCGTGGCAGTGTCCAATGAGTTCGTCTTCGTCGGCATCGGGGAGGGCGGCCAGCGACAACAGACCCGCGTGATAGCCGAGCTCACGGGCGCATTGGGCTTCCGCGACGGCTTGCGCCGTTTGCCCGCATAAGCCCGCAATAAGAACTGTCTGCCGCTCACATCTCTGATCGCGCTTGCGGACCGTCTCGGCGGTTATGCGGAGTACTGGATCGAACAAACCATGCTGCAATTCGCGAATCGCAAATTGGGTCGTATGCACACCGACAGCGATACCCCCGGCACCCGCCGCGTGATAATAGCGGGTCAATGCGCGCTGCCGTCGCTCATCGAGCCTGCGTTCCCGGGTGAGCGCAAGCGGGTGAGCGGGAATCACCACTCCCTCGTGGAGCTTCACTCGAACCCACTCCGGCGCCTGGGGATAAACAGCCATGCTCAGTACTTGCCGTCCCGAACCTCGAAATGGGTCGGCCGGTTCAGAAAGCGACCGCCGTTCTGCACCCAATGCGCCGTCCATCGAAGGACTGTGTCCAACGAGGTGGGTGCAGGGCCGATTTTCTCACTCAGACATTCGGAATTACTCAGAAGTGCCGTGTCCGATTCGGTGCCGACGAATCTCACCGGACAATCGAGCAACTCTGAGAATTTTGTAGCAATCGTCCGAACCGAAAGAACCGACGAGCCCGTGAGGTTGAACGCGACCGGAGGATTGGACGCGAGTGGCAGCGCCCGCAGAATCATCTCGTTCGCATCTCCCTGCCAAATGCAGTTGAAGTAGCCTGAGGTGACGTCAATCGTCTCGCCCGTGAACACCTTCCGGGCAATATCCACCAATACGCCATATCGCAACTCGACAGCATAGTTCAATCGAACGAGCGCGATCGGGGTGCCATTCATTTGCCCGAAGTATTCGAAGATGCGTTCGCGGGCGACCGCGGCGTTCGCGTATTCGCCCAGCGGAGTGAGGGCATCGTTCTCCCGTGCCCCACCTCGAGTGACCGAAACCAACGGATAGACATTGCCGGTTGAAAGGGCGACGAAACGCGAATGAGGATAACGTTCCGCCGCATTTGCCGGCGCCAACGTATTCACGGCCCAGGTGCGGGCAGGGTTTTCGCGAGTACCGAACTTGAGACCGACCAAGTAAATCACATGGGCGGCATCGGGCAGCGTTTGCACCGCGTCTCGGGAAAGCAAATCGGCACGGACGGTAGCAACCCCACGGCGTTCGAGCCACTGCCTGGCAGCCTGATCCGAAAACCGACTGACCGCGACTACGGCGAGCGGATGGCCCGCAAGTTGGGCGGCCCGCTTGGCGAGCACGGCCAAAGTTGGCCCCATCTTACCCCCCGCACCGAGGATCAGCAGCGGACTCGTAACGGACCGAATAAAATCCACCAACTCCGGTCGAGGCCGAGTCAGCCAGTCATCCAGTTCGCTCTCGTCGCGAACCGCCTCGGGTGCCGGCGGAAAGTCTCCGTTCATGGCAGTGCCGAAATCGCCGCGTGGTAAATCTTGAGCGCCTCATCAAAATTGCCGACCGTCACCTTCAGGTCTCGAAGGTGCCCGTCCTGTAACCCGTATATCCATCCGTGCACCACCAATTCCTGGCCACGCTCCCAGGCGTCCCGCGCAATCGTGGTCTGGCAAACGTTGATCACTTGTTCGATGACATTTATTTCGCAAAGCCGGTCGGAAGCCTCGGTCTCGCCCCCGGCTCTCGCCAATACCTGCTCGTGCTTTTGTCGGACGTCTTGCACATGGCGCAACCAATTGTCGCTCAAGCCAAGCCGCTCGCGCCGAAACACGGCCTTCACGCCGCTGCACCCGTAGTGTCCGCAAACAATGATGTGGCGAACTTTTAGGAGGTCCACGGCAAATTGCATGACCGATAAACAGTTGAGATCGGTATGCACGACCAGGTTGGCAACATTCCGGTGAACGAACAGCTCGCCGGGCAGCAATCCGACAATTTCATTGGCGGGAACCCGGCTGTCCGAGCATCCGATCCATAAATAACGGGGCAATTGCTGTCGGGACAGTTTGAGAAAAAAATCCGGATCTTGCTGTCGGATTCGCTCGGCCCAAGCCTTATTATTTTCGAAAAGGTGGCTAAGAATTTTCACGCAAGGAGCCCCTGGATCACTTCGCCATGAACATCCGTCAATCGACGGTCCACGCCATTGTGACGAAACGTCAGCTTCGTGTGCTCGATGCCCAGCAAATGGAGAATAGTGGCATGAATATCGTACACCGTGGAAGGTTTGTTCCGGTCGCGCGGCTTGTAGCCCCATTCGTCACTCTCACCGCCAATCGCACCACCGCGAATTCCCCCACCGCAGAGCCAGTTGGTGAAACAATACGGATTGTGATCCCGACCTTTGCCTCCCTGGCTGCTGGGCATGCGCCCAAACTCAGTTGTCCACAGAATCACCGTATCCTCGAGCAAGCCACGCTGCTTCAAATCCTGAATCAACGCCGAAGCACCCCGCGCAAACCCACGGGAGAGTGGACCGTGATCGCGGCGCACATCCTCGTGCGAATCCCAATTGCGTCGAGGGAATCCATTGTCATTCCCCGACCAAATCTGAACAAAACGCACCCCTCTTTCGATCAAGCGGCGCGCCACAATACATTTTCGTCCGAAATAATCCATCTCCTCCTCCGCATTGATCTCCTTCGGCCAGGTTTTATTCGTACGATCGATGCCATAGAGATCCTGGAGCGAGGCTGGCTCCTTCGATATATCCATCGCCTCCGGTGCCGCCAATTGCATGCGGGCGGCCAGTTCGTAACTGCGGATACGAGCGTCCAGACGGGCATCCCCGTCGCGCAAGGCGGCATGTTCGCGATTAAGTTGACGCATCAGGACGTGGGCAGCCTGTTCACTTCCCGGCGTGATGAATCCTCCGCGCTTGTCGGCAAAAAGGTCGGCAATCGGGTTCTCTCGGCCTGGATAGATCGTGGTTCCCCCGTGTTGGGCCGGCAGGAAAGCCGAGTCCCAGTTCTTGGGGCCGTTTGAGGCGAATCCACGATGATCGGGCAGCACCACAAACGCGGGAAGATTTTCATTCATGCTTCCAAGTCCATAGCTGGCCCAGCAACCCATTCCCGGAAAGCCCGGCAACTGAAATCCGGTCGCCTGTAGATAGGTCGCCTGACTATGAATGCCGGTTTTACCCACGACATTGTGAACGAACGCCATGTCATCCACGACGGCACCCAAGTCAGCGACGACCTCGCTCAACATTTTCCCGCTTTGACCGTACGGCTTGAATTCCCAAACCGGCTTCATCCAGGGGCCGAGCCCGTCCTGAAACGCTTCAACGTGTTCGCCAAAATCACTTTTTTGCCCGTCGCGTTTCACCAGCTCCGGCTTGAAATCGAAGAGGTCCAGGTGGCTGGCAGCACCCCCCATGAACATTTGGATGACCCGTTTGGCGCGAGGTTTGAAGTGGGGCGAACCGACTCCCGTGCGGGAATTCACCGCCGAAGGCGATGCGGCGAGAGCGCCATCCTCCCCCAGCAAACTGGCCAGCGCGATTCCGCCAAGTCCGCCACCCGATCGCCAAAGAAATTCCCGGCGGCTGGACGGTGCGCTCCTCGGGCCGAGTTGATGGAAACTGGAATTGTTTTTCATCGGTCAATCCACGAAGGTAAACTCGTTGAGATTATACAAAACGCGGCAGAGATTCGGGAGGTAAAACTCCGAGGCGAAGCGAATCAACGCCGGTTCGTCCCCCGCGGCCAGCGGCCGCCCGGTGGCCTCGTAGTACGCCCGGCGCACCCGCCCTGCAAGACTGGGGTCAAAGTGCTCCATCTTTGCCGAGAAATGTTTCGACATGTTGAGAATCAGCACATTGTTCAGAAGCGTCAGGGCCTGTAACGGAGAAACACTCTCGTTGCGGCGAGCCACCTGCATCGAGGGATCGGCGCAATCGAGCGTAGTCATGAACGGCTGCGGCTGGGAACGCACGATAAAGCGGTAGACCGAGCGTCGGTGCGCGGCGGGATCGTCCGGGTTATGCAGTTGATATTCGTAGTGCGGTGAATGTTCCGGCTTTTCAACGACGAAGTCCTTGAAGCTCGGGCCGCCCATTTTCAGGTCCAGCTTACCCGCGATGTAGAGAACAGCATCACGGACCGATTCTGCCTCCAACTTCCGACGATTCATCCGCCACAGCCAACGATTATCCGAATCAACCCGGGCGAACGCCTCCACCCCCTGCGAACTCTGGCGATACGTCGCACTCGTCACGATCAGCCTGTGCAATTTCTTTAAAGACTGCCCTCCGTCCCGAAACCCCACCGCCAGCCAGTCCAACAGCTCCGGATGCGTCGGCATCGCCCCCATGTGACCAAAGTCGTTCGGCGTTTCCACCAGGCCACGGCCGAAGTGATACTGCCATACACGGTTCACGATCGAACGCCAGGTCAGCGGGTTTCGCGCATCGGTCAGCCATCGCGCCAGTGCGGCACGCCGTTCCCCCTCCGAATGGTTCGAGGGCAGTTCGAATCGCGCCGGCATTCCTTCCAGGCAGCTCAGGGTGCCGGGGCGAGCTTCGTTGCCGGGACTCTGCAAACTCCCGCGATTCAGAATGCGGATGGTGCGCGGCTTCCCATCGCGCCCGCCCGTTCCAACGAAGTTACCCGAACCCCGGTGTACCGTCCCCATATAGGCCGTGCTTTGCAGGGGCAAGCGGCCCAGTTCACCCTTTAGAGCCGTCTTCTCATGCTCCAACCTTTCCATCGCCTGCCGCTCCTCTTCCAGCGTCGCCCCCATCCACAGCGAGGCACGCTTGGCACGTGAGGCCACCAGTTCCGTACTGTCCGGTGCCGTGACGCCCGGATACCAACCGTCCGTAAGGTTGATGGCTTGCCACCGCACCGGAGACTCGATGGAATCGAGCGCGGACACGCCCGCACCGAGTGCCGCGTTAGTTCCATCGGGAGTGATCGCGCCGAGCTCCGCCAGGGCAAAAATGAAGTCCTCCTGGCGCAAGGCGAGCTTGGTCGCGGTCACTCGGACAAAGCGGCCTGACCGCCCGTCGGCATCCAGGCTCTGGGCTTTCAGCTTTGGGTTTGGGAAATCGTCATGCGTAAAATCTGCGACCATCACCGACTCGACAAAACCTGGGCTGTCGGAAAGCTCCACTTTGAATCGGACCGGGAAACCAAATCCAGCGCCGATTCCGTTGAAGTCATCCTTGCACCCATGGAGAACAATCGTGCGCAATGCCGTGCTCCGGCCGAGGTCCACTTGCACCCATTTCACCCGATCCTGTTTTTTTTCAATACTGCTATGGTAACCCGCGGCGTCGCCTCGCTTTGCCGCCTTTTCCAACTCACCGATTGCCTTGTCGAGATCGACCAACGGCTGACCGGCTCGGATTGCAATCCGGGCCTCGATTTCCTTTCGTCGGAGGTTGAGCTGATCCTCCACCTCCATCAACGCTTTGCGCCGTCTGCCCACCTGCGGATCGATATCATATTTCCGGTCCGCGCGATCCACGGCTGCAAAGACTGCCTGCAGGCTGTAGTAGTCTTCCTGAAGAATCGGATCGAACTTGTGATTGTGGCACTGCGCACATTGGACCGTCAGGCTGTTGAACGTCTGAATCGTGTTCGCCACCATGTCGTCGCGGTCCAAATGGCGGGCCACCTGGCCATCCATTTTTGTTTCCGGCACCTCGGCGTGACCGATCAAATCCCACGGCCCCGCCGAGATGAACCCGAGCGCTTCCAACCCATCGCGGGTTTCCGGAAATAAAACATCCCCCGCCACCTGCTCCTGGACAAAACGCGCGTACGGTTTGTCTTCGTTCAACGCCCGGATGACGTAGTCGCGATACGGCCAAGCGTTCGGACGCGGCTGATCCTTGTCGTATCCATGTGTTTCCCCAAAGTGAACGACATCGAGCCAGTGCCGGGCCCAGCGTTCGCCGTACCGAGGTGAATCGAGCAGGCGATCCACCAGCTTCTCGTACGCCCGCGAATCCATGTCAGCGATGAACTCCTCGATCTCCTCCGGTCGCGGCGGAAGCCCGGTAAGATCAAAATACAACCGGCGAATGAGAGTCCGCCGATCCGCTTCCGGCGACGGATGCATCCCTTCGGTCGCGAGCCGGGCGACGATGAACGCGTCGATGGGATTCGAGACAGGAGGCGCCACGGCGGGGATTGGCGGGCGACGGAGCGTCTGGAGCGACCACCAGTCGTTGGTGGCCGATTTCGGCCGCGCAAGATCCGTTGTGGCTGCATGCGTGCAAAATCTCCCTCCCACGAGGCAGATTGCTGCGGCACAGAAAGTCAGCCACAGTCTGCATGCGCGACCGGCGCGACGCCATTCCCTGTCTGTAACCCAATTCATCGTCAGTATCCTCTCTCGGCAACCATGACAGCGGGCCATGGCACCCTTTCTAAAGTGAACCGCGCGAAGGTAGACCGCTTTTCGTTCCAGTGGAATAGCCAGATTTGGGAAAAACCGGCCTCAAGAAGTGCCCGTCCTCCAAAGGCGTCATCGAACAAGACCGTGCTTGAAAGTGATTTCCCAATGAAAAATCCCCATCCCAACTGCATCCAATTTGCAACAACTTCGGGATGCGCTCGTCGGTCGACACGGCCTCTAAATTCACTTGCTACCGCCCGTTGACCGGGGGATGATCCAGTGAATCTGGTGAATTCGACGCCTCCCCGTAATCAGAGAGAATTCCTGCTATTCTTTCAATTCTTCCGAATTACGGAGTGTAGAGGAGGGAACTCCCATCAAGTTATATGAAATATCAAAATGTCGGCGCATGCCGCCCCTCGAAACGACGAGTAAATCTCTTCGCTGGAGTCATTGCGTCGATCGGGCTGATTCTCCTGCCGATACTCTGCGCTCAAGTCTGGATCGAACAGGGGCCCGGACCGACGTTGGGAGGCCAAGTCGAAGGGATTCCGGACACTCCGGTGACTGGCCCGATCAATGGCCTCGCAGTTCACCCGACTAACCCCGATATCGTTTACGCCGCGACCGTGAACGGCGGTGTTTGGAAGACCACCAACGCCACATCCTTGTCGCCCACATGGATTCCCCTGACCGACCAGCAGTTTTCGGCGCAGTCAATCAACTCGATCGCCATCAGCCCCATTGACTCGAACATCATCTGGGCGGGAACCGGAAGCACCAGTGCGTACTTTTCCGAGGGCAGCCCGGGTTTCGGGATTGGGCGTTCGACAGACGCCGGTGCCACCTGGACGTTGCTCGCCACCGCAACCTTTGCCGGGAAGCGGGTTGGAAGCATCGTCCCGACTACCCTGAGTGGTGGAAACGTGATCCTCGCCGGCACGTTGTTCGATGGCGTGACGGGAGGCGTCTGGCGGAGCTCCGATGGCGGTACCACCTTTACGCTCCTCTCTGGCGCGGGCGGCAGCGGACTCCCCGTCGGCGGCGTCAGTTCCATCGTGGCCGACCCGTCAAATCCCAACCGTTTCTATGCGGCAGTTGCTGGGAACTTTGGAGCGGGTGCCAGTGCCGGTGTCTATGTAAGCGCCGACGGCGGGCTTACGTGGACATCCGCCAGCACGGGAATGACTGGTCTGACGACTTCCTATAGAATCCTCCTCTCCGTGCACAACAGCGCAGGGAGCAATGTCGTGTACTCGGCAGTTATTGGAACCGCGCCCGAAAAACTAACGGGGGTATTCCGCACGGTCAATCAGGGCGGTTTGTGGACGACGATGGGTATTCCCTCACCCGACTCGTTCCCTGGAAACCAAGGGTCTGTTCACGGTGCGATTCTCGCTCATAAAACAGACCCGGATATCGTGTTTCTGTCCGGAGACCGGCAGGCTTTACCGAACCCAAATGGTTGTGTTGATTTTTCCGCCAATACGTTTCGAGGCATCGCTTCACTTGGAGCATGGAGCAATATCGTCTGCACCGGCGCCAACGGGACGTCGCCACACGCCGACTCTCGTTGCATGGTGATGGACAGCAACGGAAGTATTCTGGCGGGCAACGACGGTGGCATCTGCCGGTTGAATTTCCCCGACACTCCGGCAAGTCGGATTTGGATTTCCGCAAACGGAAGCATCCGGCCGACAGAGATGCACTCCGTCGCCTACGATCCGCTCAGTCAAGTCGTGTTCGGCGGGACGCAGGATACTGGTACTACCATTCAGTCTCTTCCGGGGAATCTTTCATGGAACCAATGGATGAAGGGCGATGGCGGCGTGGTTGCTGTGGACGCCGATCAAGTAGCCCATCCCGGCACCACCATCCGGTACACTAGTTTTCAGCGGCTCGGATTCTGGAACCGCTCGACGTGGAACGTTGGCAATATCTCGGCCGGTGGGGCCACCCCGCTCGGTCTGCTCATCACTTCCGGACCAAACACGGGTTTTACTCTGGTGAACTCCGATCCTAACATTCAGTTCTACACACCCTACGTATTGAATGCAGTGAATCCCACCCGGATGCTCATCGGCACGGCAAATATTTATGAATCAATGGATAAGGGTGATTCCTTGGCCAATCTCGGTTTTACTGGATTTTTTATCTCATCTCTGTCGTATGGCAGCCGCTTGAACGGCGTCTTGAAACCCGATGTCTTGTATATCGGATTTTTCGGCACTAACAGAATTGGATACCGTCTAAATATTGGGGATTTCCTGGTCTCGCTGCCCTTTCCAGGCGGACCGGTGCGTGACCTTGTTATGGATCCGCAGAACTACAAAAAGGTTTACGCTGTCGATACTTCCAACCGCGTTTTTGCGTCGTCCACGGAAGGGATTTCCTGGGTTAATATCACCGCGAATCTGCCCGCACTCTGCTCCGATGTCCGAACCATCGAGCTGTATAGTCCGGACCCCGGGATCCGGAACACCGTCCTCTTAGTGGGTGGTATGGGCGGTATGTTCCAGATGCGGCGCCCGGGAGCGGCTGGTGCTTCCTGGATACCCTACGGCACGGGCTTGCCCCGAGCGCTCGTGATGGACTCTCACTATGAATACAATAACGACGTGTTGGTGGCCAGCCTCTTCGGCCGCGGCGCGTGGATCGTAAAGGGCGCATTCCGCGGATTCATCCCGCCGCCACCGTTGGCGCCGGCTGCAATTCCGGGAGCGCCAATAATCGACAAAACCTTGCCTCCTCCTTTTCCTCCTCCCCCCCCGGAAATCCGGCCGGCAGGGAACTAGCCGATTCCATTTGACAGCCGACTTTAAGAATAACGATATCATTCGAGATGAAAATATTTACCCTGATTTCCGCCTCCGCGATCTGGTTAATCCTCGTGCGGGTGGCATATGCCGCCACGTACACGATCGACTTCGAAACCCGTCCACTGTTGCCCCTCCAGCCGGATAATTTCGCCGATGCTGGAGCCATGCAACCTTTCACTGCGGCGGGAGAATTTTCGGTTGCGGGGGGCGTAACTCTTGGAAATCCGACTTTTCTGGCGTCTTTCCCGGCAAATGGAAGCCTCTCGAACCTGTATGGCACTGCCGACTTTGGCCATGCCACTTTGCTGGACACGATTACGTTTACTTTTCCAATGGCCGAAAATGTGACCAATGTTTCAGGCATCCTTTTCAACGGGCAACCTGTCCCGGAATCGTACCTCATTACCTTCTTTTCCGACGTTACGACGCTCAACACCATTGCCACGCCGTTGCTTCCTGAATCGACCGATCTTTTGGGATATACTGCCTTCAATTTCTCGTCGGTATTTCCGATCACCATGGTGACGATGACTACGACCAATACGGCACTCAACGGTTGGGATTTTCTGGTCGACAACGTAACTGTGTTCAACTCTGTCGTCGTCCCCGAGTCGGCCAATGTTTGGCTGATCGGAGGGATGATGACAGTTTTGGTTGTGGAGACTGGCCGGCGCAGACGCCGCAACCAACGATCCAAGATATCGGTGAGCGACTTGGTCTAACGGGAACCGTTTCCAGCGCAAACCGTTGCTTCCGCGTTCCGGCTACGGCCTTCGGTTTGCCCGATAAAATCGTGCTTTAGGAATCGTCGGCTCTGGTTGGACTTCCGCTGTAGCGAAAACGCTGCCGTGCGAAAAATCGACCACATGGCTCCACACCAGGAAATCATCGCTCGCCTCCAACATGAACTGGCCCGGAACCAGGGATCCGTCCGGAATCACAAAGCATAGGACGCCGTCAGCACTTCGATTGAGCCGGAGACGCAAATCGAGCCCGCTGGGGATTACATGAATGGTGATGGGCGGCGTTTCCACTATGACACCCGATTGACCCATTGATTTGGCCACCAGTCGATAGGTTCCGGAAGACACATTAGTCCAGTCCTGCCACGAACGAGACGGCGGAAATTCATCCCCAATTACCGGAATCTGAAGGAAGGTGGTGGTACCCGGAAGAGGAAAGGCGCAGGGACACAAGTAGCAACAGAAGGTGAGCAAGGCGACCCGCGTATCATTGGCGAGCAACTCGGCACTGACGAAAACCGTATCCGGTGAGTATCCTCGGACCAAAATCGGCACGCTGGCTGGTGCCGTAAAGAACTGGCCGTCCTTGGGTTCGACGAATTGGAGGGCAGGCTCAGCCGCGATCAGCGGAGAGATCACGGCAAGGAAAAACAGCCCTCGAATTGCAATGAGCACACTACGGCGGACCGCAGGATGGCGATCAGATCGCAGAAGTACGGATCCCATAAAAGCACATCGTGAATTCATCCTTTCACAACGGTAACTCAACAGGTAAATTGCACAATGGCCAGAATTGCGACTTCAAAATGAGGTTAATCGTGGAGAGGAATGTGCCGGAATC
This sequence comes from Akkermansia muciniphila, assembly GCA_945900455.1. Classification (GTDB taxonomy): domain Bacteria; phylum Verrucomicrobiota; class Verrucomicrobiia; order Limisphaerales; family UBA9464; genus SIBK01. The sequence continues at coordinate 19,674 of CAMDJH010000042.1, read as the reverse complement.
ACACCCAGAACGAACGTACCTTTTGAAACACTCCACACATACGCGTTGAAGTGTTTGTTACAGGGCTAATCGCGGAGTCAACAAAGAGAAAAATATCAATAGATCCCTTCCAAGCTGGCAATGGCCAGCGCTTTCAGCCTATACTTGCCCGGTGCCTTCCACCCCAGATCGCAGCCGTAACGCCGATGCCTGCCGAGACCCTTCGCGCAATATATTTCGCATCGCAGCGTTGACGGCGGTCGGCCTGATGGTCGCAGTCTTAGCGACCGGGCCAGTTTACAAACAATTCAAAGTTTTCCGCGGCCGTTCCTTGGCAAAGCAGCTTGAGCGACTGGTGACCAACTTGCCGCCCGACCACGTGGAGTGCGGTCGGCTCGTAAGAATCATGCTGGCGACAGCCCCCCAGGACCCAGCTGTCCTGCGATCCACCGCCCATTATTGCGTCATGTTGCGCCTCGATGCCGGCTTCAATTACTGGGAGATGTTGATGGAATCGCCTCGTGAGGCAACGCGTAAGGACCGCATCGAGTACGCCCAGTTTGCACTTGAAATGAACCGCATGGAGGCGGCTCAAAAGCAGTTGAAACAGATATTGACGGCAAATCCCAAAGACGCAGAAGGCCTGCGGTTGTCCGTGCAGCTTTTCAACCTAAGACGAGAGCCGGAACAGGCTGAGATAGCTGCCCGGTTCGCTGTCGCCGCCTACCCATTTGACGAACATATGCAGGGCGTTCTGGGCCAAGCTTTGATCTCCAGCACCAACGCCGCAAAGCGGGCCGAGGGGCGGCGTGTCCTTTGGCCCCTCGCCATCGGTCATGGAGCGATGCAGAATCCCGCGATGTCGCTCCTGATTCCGAACCGTGAGCTGACACGTGGTGAAAATACAGTCCTCCTGCACGAACTTGAATCGTGGACAAACCAGACACCGACATCCTTGCTTCAGGCAGCGAGCCTGCGACTGAAGATCGATCCAACGAACCAACAAAGCATTGTCCAGAGAACCATCGACGAACTGTCACAAGGGGCCGACCCTTCGCGATTGAGACCTCTGGCGCTTTGGCTTGGCCACCAGCGCCAGTATGAGGCTCTCTTGCGTGTTCTCCCGACTGAACTCGCCTCCCAATCACCCGAAACCGCTTCCTTGCGGCTCGGTGCCCTGGCCGAGCTTGAGCGGTGGCGAGAATTGCGATCCCTTTTGGAAGACGCCAGCAACCCGGCGGACGCCAGCCATCGCCATGCCTTGCGAGGCTTGCTGGCTGCCCGTGAGGGGAAAGGGAGTGAGATCGATCGTTGGTTCGAACTCGCGCTCACAACCGCAGGTGGCTATCCCCATCGGGTACGGATCGTTGCCGAAACGGCTCAGTTCGCCCGCCAAACGAACGCTGCTCTCGCCGCTTGGAATCGACTTCTCCTGTACAGCCCAATGGCGCTCGACGCGTCGCGGCACATCATTGCGCTGCAACGAGACATCATGGACCCACAGGTTCTTCGCAATACCATGGAGCGAATGGCGGACTTCCTTCCCACCGACCCCCTCGTGGTCAGTCGCCTCGCCTACTACCGGTTGTTGCTCGATGACCATGTGGCCGACAACCGTGTCCGGCTCAGGACATTCGCCGAACGAGATCCAAGCCAACCGGAAATCCGCTTCGCCCTAGCGATGGCAGAACTTAAATCGGGCGAAGCCGGCACCGCCGTCGACCTGATCGAAAAGCCTCCATTCAAGTTCGAGGATCTCGCCCCCCGCTGGCAAGCGGTGTACGTCGCTGCATTGGGAGCGAGCGAGCAGCGGGAGGCAGCTCGTCGAAACGGCCGGAAGTTGGAAATTCGCAGTCTGAATGAGGAGGAGCAAAAACTCGTGCGCCCCTATCTATGAGTTCCTGTGGGTTTTGCTTTCAAAATCCGATGGGGTGCCGCTTCGACGCCAAGTTTTTTACAATTGCCCAGGCGGTTTTTTTCCAGCGCTAATCAAGCGAGAACTTGGTGCGCATGATGATAAACCTTTCGCAATTCCATCGAGGCCTCCCGTTGCGACGGCATTGCCGGGTCTTGATGCGGGTCCTGACCGCCTGTTGGATCCTCGGCGGTGATGTTGCCAGCCACGCAGCCTGCCTGCCGGTTCCTCCCGGTCTGGTGAGTTGGTGGAGCGGCGACGATAACGGATACGACTTGAAGGGGTTCAACCACGGCGCGCTTCGATTTGGCGCTGGTTATACCAACGGACATGTCGGGCGTGCCTTCAGTTTCGATGGTACGAGCAACCTGGTACAGACGACCACCTGGGGAATGAATGTCGGTACGCTGGATTTTTCGATTGTTGGCTGGGCTAAAACCACATCGACCAACAGCAAGAATGCGCTGCTGACGTTCGATTTCTACTCGCCCGCACTTTACGTCACCGACCTGAACGGAGGGTTGCAACTCTTTCCCGCCCCGGGGACGACCCGCGGCGGGTTCAACGATGGGGTCTTCCACCATTTCGCGGTCACACGATTGAATGGTGGCATCCGCTACTACAAGGACGGCGTTCTCATGGGGACCACTGTTTACACGGCCAACGTCAGCGAGCCTCGCTTTCTGATTGGCTCGGACACCATCCAGCCGTTCCAGGGCGCTATTGACGAAGTGGCCTTCTTCGATCGCGCACTGACGGCGGGCGAAGTGCAATCGATTTTCGCCGCGGGCGCCGAGGGGATGTGCAAACCGATCCCGCCCTCGCTCCCCTTTTTCATCGAGGCCGAAGATTTTGATTTCAATGCCGGCCAGCATCTTGCCCAAGCGGACGCGATGCCCTATCTCGGCGGCCTTTACGGCAATTTGTCGGCCACCGCGGAAATTGATTACCACGATCCCGGATCGAATGAAAACGCCGCCTACCGTCCGCCCTCGCAGGCCGTCGCGATTTCCGGGAGCGCGGACCTATATCGCGATGGCTATTCACTCACTGCCAATTACAAAGTCGGCTGGAATGACGCCGGCGACTGGTACAATTACACCCGTGTCTTCCCGTCGCCCACGCGCAGCTACAACATCTATGCCCGGCTCTCCGGGGGGAACTCCTCGGTCCCGACGGCCATTCAACTGGATGAAGTCGTCAGCGGGGCGGGTTCCACCAACCAAACCGTCGTCAGGATCGGCCGGGCCGGCGGACCCCCGTCCGGCAGTTGGGATTACTTTTATTATTATCCCGTGCTCGATGCCTCCGGCAGCCCGGTCACAATCACTTGGGGCGGGGAGAAAACCGTCCGCCTCACCGTTCTTGCGGGCGGACAAGAGGACATCAACTTTTTGGAGTTTGTGCCCGTGGACCCGCCATCGATCAATGCCTGCGTGGCGTCGCCCCCGGGATTGGTGGCTTGGTGGTCGGGCGACGGCCATCCCCGTGACCTCCAGGGCGGCCAGCACGGCACGCTTCGCAACGGCACGACGTACGCGGCGGGCAAGGCGGGCGAAGGCTTTGTGTTCGACGGCGTCGACGATTACGTCGAGACGGCGCTGGACGTCCAGCCGAGCGCCATGCCGACGGCGACGTGGGAGTGCTGGGTCCTGCCCGGGGTCGCCGATCCCGCCCGCCGCCAGATTCTGGGCTGCGATGACGGCGGCTATGATCGAACCGTCGGCATTGAGTCGAGCACCTTCACGGTATTTGTCGGTTCCGGTGTCTGGTATCCGATTGGGATCACGCCCAATCGCTGGCAACATATTGCCGTCGTCTATACCCCCACCCATGTGGTGTTCTACAAGAACGGTGTGGCCTTCTATTACAATGCCGCTCCGACCGGCGGCACGACGGCAAACCGATTGCAGATCGGGCGTAATCCGGGTTTCGGTGAGCATTTTGAGGGCCGCATTGACGAGGTGGGCATCTACAACCGCGCGATCTCGGCGGCTGAGATTCAATCCATTTACAACAACGGCAGCGCGGGCCGTTGCAAGCCGATCGCGTGTCCGAACCTGACGACCTCGCCCTCCTCGCTGTCCAACGCCATCGTCGGTTCAGACTACAGTCAAACGTTCACCGGCCTGGGCGGAGCAGCGCCGTACACCTTCTCCCTCACGAGGGGCTTGCTCCCGCCTTCGTTGGTTCTATCCAGCAACGGCGTTCTGTCCGGCACGCTGACCAGTACCGGGCAGTTTTCGTTTGGCCTGCGCGTCATGGATAACAACGGGTGCAGCACCCCGCTGAGCAACTTGCTTGCGGTCGTGCCGCGTCCGTTGCCGTGCACCAATCTGCCGGCTGGCCTCGTGAGTTGGTGGCGCGCGGAGGGAAACGCCGAAGACGCCACGGGACTGAGCGGTACTGCGGTGCTGAATGGAACGAAGTTCGCGCCGGGAAAAGTCGGGCAGGCCTTCAACTTCGACGGCAGCGCGAGCTACCTCACGGTTCCCGCCCAGGGTCTGAACATTGGCACGGGCGACTTCACCCTCGAAGGATGGATCAAGACCAGCAGCACCCGTGATTACCAGACCATTTGCAGTTTCGACACTTACAACCCGGCGATATACGTCCAAGGCAGCGGCACCTTGCAGATCTACCCGTTTACTCCCTCGACGAATGTTTTTAACGATGGGCAGTTCCATCACTTCGCGGTCGTGCGAGCGAGCGGACGGGTGACCTACTACAAGGATGGTGCGGCGGACATCACTGTGGCCGTCGGCGTTGCGCTCAACGCCCAGAACGTTTACCTCGGTTGGGATCGTTATGGCAGCGACTTGTTTCCCGGGCTCATCGATGAATTGAGCTTCTACAACCGGGCGCTCAATGCCGGGGAACTGGGCCAAATCTTCGGCGCCGGAAGCAACGGAAAATGCGGCGATGGCGGCGGTGGCGGCGCGCCGAACATCGGGATCTCGCCGGTCAATCTTGATTTCGGTACCAACCTCCTCGGCCAACTCGGTTCGAGCTTGGGACTCACAGTCAACAACCGCGGCACCGCGACGGTGACGCTCAACACCAGCACGTTCAGCGATCCGCAGTTCAGTCTGCCACCCGGCACGCTGCCGCTGAGCCTGGGCGCGGGCGAGCAGAAGTCCATTCTGGTGGTGTTTGCGCCCACCCGCGGCGGGCCGCAGAGCGGCACGCTCACGTTGAACAGTTCCGGCCAAGTCGCGGGCACCGTCATGCTGGCTGCCCAGGCGATCACCAATTCCACGCCCCAACCGATCGTCGCCGCCTGGGGCGGCAACGCGAACGGCCAGATCGGCGACGGCACCCGGACGGCCCGTCCCCGTCCCGTCCTCGTGAACACCGGCGGCGTGCTGATGGGCAAGCGGATCACTTCGGTGAGCGCCGGTGCCGCCGACAGCTTTGCCGTGAGCGACGATGGCCAGGTGTTTGCCTGGGGTGCCAACAGCTTTGGACAACTCGGCAATCACGCCAATGCGGACGTTTCGCTGGCAGTCGCAGTGGACATGACCGGCGCGTTAAATGGACGGCGGATCGTTTCCGTCGTCGCGGGACCTGAACACACCCTGGCCCTGACCGCGGACGGGCGGGCCTTTGCGTGGGGAAGAAACAATTACGACAAGCTGGGCGACGGCACGTACAACACCACCAACGCCGCCGTCGCGGTGGATACAAGTGGTGCTCTCGCGGGCAAGTTTCTCACGGCGGGCGCAGTCGGATCGGACTTCAGCTTGGTCCTGGCGGGCGATGGGCGGGTGTATGGTTGGGGCGACAATTTGTACGGCCAGTTGGGCGCGCGTCTGATTCCGTTTTCCTCTGATTTGCCGGTGGCGGTGGTCACCCATGGCGCTCTGGCGGGCCGACCGGTGATCAAAATCTCGGCGGGTGGATCGCACACGCTGGCGTTGACGGCCGACGGACAGATTTTTGCGTGGGGCAATAATAACTACGGCCAGCTCGGCATCGGGCTTGGGGTGGATTCCACCAACGAGCCGGTGGCCGTCGTAACCAACGGCACTCTGGCCGGAAGACCGGTTATCGCCGTCGCGGCGGGAGGCAATCACAGTCTGGCGTTGACCGCAGACGGACAGGTGTTCGCATGGGGCTATGGGTACGAAGGCCAACTGGGCAACGGTGTGTCCACCGCCACCAACGCGCCCGTGGCTGTCAACCTGAATGGATTGGCGGGCCGGAAGGTGATCGGCATCCAGGCCGGATCCGGTTTCGGTGCGGCTCGAACGAGTGACGGCCGCGTGTATATGTGGGGTGAGGGCGATCGCCTCGGCAATGGTTCGCCCGCCAACAGTTTGCTTCCGCTGCCGGTGGACATGACGGGTGTGCTCACGAATGAGGGGGTCATCGCGATGGCCGGCCGCTCAAATCACGTGGTGGTATTGGCGGTCGGCGCGACCAATGCCGCCAGTGATTGCGCGACAACGGGTGGCGGATTGTTGGCCTGGTACCCGGGTGAAAACGCCGCCACCGACAGCCTGGGAAGCCTTCCCGGCACGCTCGAAAACGGCACGACCTTTGCCGCCGGGAAGGTCGGTCAGGCATTCAGTTTCGATGGCATCGATGACGACGTTCTGTTGCCCACCCTCAACGCGGGTTCGCAGTTTACGGTGGAACTTTGGTTTTATCCCACGAGCCTCGATCGCTTTCAGCATCTGGTCTCCGATCAGTCAGGCAGTGCGACTTTTGGCGCTCTGTATTGGGACCGCGACGGCCCGTCCTTTTACCATGCAAACTCGCGCATTTTCAGTTTCACACTGCCCTTCGTGGGCCTGACCAATTGGATGCATATGGCACTGACGTATGACAGCAGCGCCCTAACGATTTATGTGAATGGGCAGTCTTACGCGACCAACACCGGGACGAGCCTAACCCTGAATAATCCGCTGATGCTGGGTTACGCCTTGGTGGGGTCCGACACGCACTTCAAAGGATTGATGGATGAAGTCGCCATTTACAACCGGGCGCTCAATGCCGGCGAAGTCTCCGCGATCTTCAACGCCGGCAGCTTGGGCAAATGCAGCGGCTCGAATCCCGACGGCACCAACGTGCTCGGCTCCTGCACCGCGGCGCCGAGCCGGTTGGTGTCCTGGTGGAAATCCGAGAACTCTCCCGATGATGCGAGGGCGCTGAATAACGGCGTGTGGCATGGCGCGGTCTCGTACGCGGCGGGAAAGGTCGGGCAAGGATTCAACTTCGGCACCAGCAATTATGTCGAGTCGCCGATGAACGGCATGACGGTCGGCATTGGTGACTACAGCGTGGAGGGCTGGATCAAGCCTGCCCAGGGCGTCAATCACGCGCAGACGATCATCAGTTTCGGTGGCTCCAGCTTTCCGGGTCTTTACGTTGAGGCCAACGGGCTCCTGCGGCTTCGCGGTGCCAACACTGCGCCCGCGGGCACTGCGGTCAACGACGGCGCGTTTCATCACGTCGCGGTCGTGCGGCAGGCCAGTGGCATCTTCTATTTCAAGGACGGTGCGAACATCGGCAGGGTCGACAATTCATCGGGTGTCGATATATCCCTGGACCGTTGCTACGTCGGGTGGGATCTGAACTCGTTCAGCTTCTTCCCGACGGTGTTCCAGGGTGTCATCGACGAACTGAGCTTTTACCGTCGCGCCCTGTCGAGCAATGAGATCAGTGCCCTTTTCGCGGCGAGTGCCGATGGAAAATGCGCGATCATCAGCTCCGTATTGGAAGTCACTCCCACCGCGCTTGACTTTGGTTATGTCGCGGTGGGCCAGGGTAACAATTTGACGCTGACGGTGAGCAATTCCGGCAACACGCCTTTGGTCTTGAGCAACATCGTTGCCAGCAATCCACAGTTTACGTTGGTATCGCCCGCGGTGCCCCTCACGGTCGCGACCGGCGCACAGCAAGTGGTCACGGTACGCTTCACTCCCCCCGCTCCAGGCCTTCAGATGGGTTCGTTTGCCCTTTCAAACAACAGCGCGCACGGAACCTTTTATCTGCCGGTTCGAGGCATCGGTTCGACGGTGGCGCGGCCACGCGGCGGATTGGCCTATGCCTGGGGTGAGGTTCCCGGCGGCAAATTGGGCCACGGTCTCGACTACGCCTACTCCAGCAGCGTGCCGGTCCGGGTCGCGACCACGGACGTGCTGGCAGGAAAAACCATCGTCGCCGTGGCGGGGGGATATAGTCACAGTCTCGCGCTGGATTCTGACGGGCGGGTTTATACCTGGGGAAATGGCAAATCCGGGCAGTTGGGCAATGGCGCCAAACAAGACAGTTCCGTGCCGGTGGCAGTGGCGATGTCCGGCTCGCTGGCCGGCAAAATCGTCACCGCCGTTGCGGCGGGAGACCGTCACAGCGTCGTCCTCACCGCCGATGGGCGGGTCTTCACTTGGGGCTCGAATGGCAGTGGCGCCTTGGGCGCGGGAGGCCGCAGTGACAGCACCGTGCCCGTACCCGTCGATATGGTTGGGGATCTGGCTGGCAAAAAGGTTGGGGCGATCGCGGCGGGTGGTGGGACGACTCTGGCGCTGGCGTCCGATGGAAGGGTTTATGGATGGGGCGGCAATTTCTTTGGCCAGTTGGGCAACGGTACGAATTTGGACAGTCGAGTGCCGGTGGCGGTTGATTTGAGGGGAGTGCTCGCCGGGAAATTGATCATCGCCATCGCGCAGGGTGGCGGACATTCGCTGGCGCTCGCGGCCGACGGCAAGGTGTATTCCTGGGGTGACAATCGCAGAGGGCAATTGGGCAACAACACCTTCAACGAGAGCCGCGTGCCCGTTGCGGTGGACATTGGCGGCGTGCTCTCCGGTAAGATCGTCGTCGCGATTGCCGCTGGCAGTGGGCAAAGCGTCGCTCTCACGACGGATGGCCGCGTGTTTGACTGGGGGAACGACGAAGGAGCGCTCGGCGCGGGAACTTCCGGCAGCCTGAACAGCGCGGTGCCCGTCGCCGTGACCACCGACGGAGCCCTCGCCGGAAGGCTAGTCGTTGGGATTGCCAGCGCTGGTCAACGGAGCATGGCGCTCCTGTCGGATGGCAAAGTATTCGCCTGGGGCGACAATCGCCTGGGCATTCTGGGCGCGGGCTTCTCACGCCGAACACTTCCTGAAACCAACGCTCCCACGGCGATTTACACGCGCGGCGTGCTCGACCGGCAGGCCGTCAGTTCCATCGCCGCGGCCGACTATCATAGTCTCGTCATCGCCGCGCCGGACCCGGCAATCGTCGCGCCGGCAATCGAATTGGTCCTGCCGCCCCTTTCGCTGGGTCAGGTCGCCCCGGGACAAACCCGTGACGTGAGCGTGATCGTCAAGAACACCGGCACGGCGCCGTTGGTGGTCAACGCCGTATCGAACACGAATCCGCGGTTCACGATATTATCAAGCAACCCATTCACACTCGCTCCGGGCGCCGCGAATTCGATCAATGTTCGCTTCGCCCCGACGAACATCGCTCCGCAGCTCAACGTGCTGCACATCCTCAGCAACGACGCGGATGAGCCGGCGCTCTTTGTGCCCATGAACGCGGTAGGCGTCCCCACAGGATCGGTGGCGATTGCGTGGGGCGACAATTCCAAGGGGCAGGTTGGGATTGGTTTGACCAATACGCCCATTTCGATGCCCGTCGCCGTCCGCAACGACGGGGGCCTGGCTGGAAAATCCATCGTGATGCTGGCCGGGGGTGGGAACCACACGGTGGCGTTGTCAGCGGATGGCAACGTTTACACGTGGGGCGGAAATAACTCCGGCCAACTGGGCAACGGGACCCGCGGCGTGTCTCCGCCGTTCGGCAGCAACGCGCCGGTCGCGGTGAACCTGAGTGGTGCAATGGCGGGCAAAACGATCCTCTCGGTCGCCGCGGGCGCGGACTTTTCCGCCGCCTTGAGTGCGGAGGGCCAGGTGTTCGTGTGGGGCGAGAACCAAAGCGGGCAGCTGGGTAACGGCACGGTCACTCCGTTTGGGGAAGGCGGCAGCACGCTTCCCGTGCCCGTGAACATTAACGGAGCGCTTGCCGGGCGGCGGGTCATTGCCATTGCCTGCGGCGGACACCACATGCTGGCGCTTTCCGCCGAAGGCAAGGTCTTCGCCTGGGGCAGCTCGGACCACGGCGAACTCGGCACCGGCTCCTACGAGGCTGGGCTGGTGCCCGTTGCAGTCGATGGCGCCGTGGATGGGCTCGTGTTCAACCAAACCATGGTCGCGATTGCTGCTGGCGACGCGCACAACTTGGCGCTGGGCGCGGACGGCACCGTCTACGCTTGGGGGATTGAGAACGACGGCGTGTTAGGAATTGCCAGCGAGGATTACATTCCGGTGCCGGTTACGCCGGACCCGATTTTCGCGCTCGCCGGCAAGCGCGTGGTCGCAATTTCAGCCGGTGAAAACCACAACCTGGCATTGACGTCGGACGGCCTCCTGGCCGCATGGGGCGCCAACGGGAGCGGCCAGCTCGGCACCGGTCTTGCCGATGAATCCGGGTATGTCCCGACCGCGACCAATCTGCCCGTCGCGGTGAAAATGACCGGTGCTCTAGTGGGAAAAGGGGTCGTCGCCATCCACGCCGGGCGGCGTGATTCAAGTCTCGCGCTCACGGCGGATGGCCAGGTCTTCGCCTGGGGCGCCAATGATTTTGGCCAATTGGGCATCGGTGGGAGTTGCCCGACGTGTGACACCAATGAGCCGGTCGCGGTCAGTACCAATTCCTCCCTGGCAGGCATGCTTACCCTCAGCATTGACGCGGGCGGGAGTCATGGCTTGGCGGTGGCGTTTCCATCCGCGCCGTTCACCAATGCACTACCGGACATCGACGTCACCCCAACGAACCTTCTCTTCGGAACCATCACGGTCGGCCAGACGAATCAACTTTCACTCACAATCAGTAATGTCGACAGCGCGACGCTCACGGTCAGTTCGATGAACATCAGCAACGCGGCGACCTTCTCCTTCATTGCCGCATCATTTCCCTTCAACTTGAACCCGGGCGAAGAAACAACCATCGCGGTGCAGTTCCGGCCCGGTGCGGTCGAATCGCACAGCGGTTCGTTGACGATCGGCAGCAATGATCCAGATGAGGCGTCAGTCGTCATTCCGCTTAGCGGCACGTCCACGCGGTCGTCCGTGCCCAACCTCGTGGTTGCCCCCGCTATTTTGCATTTCGGGATGATCTCCGTGGGCCAGACCAACTCGTTGACAGTGGCCATCACCAATGCCGGCAGCGCGACGCTCGCGGTAACCTCGATGGCCATTAACCACAATTTCTTCACCCTCGCGGGGAATCCGGCACCGGCGACTCTTTTGCCCGGCGCAGGAGTGGTGTTGAGGATACGATTTCACCCTTATGCCGACGGCATTTTCAATGGCACGCTGACCATCGCCAGCAATGATCCCGATGAGCCAACGCGCACCGTCGCGCTCACCGGTCGCACGCCTCCGGCGACGCTCGCGGCGTTCGGTTACAATTCCGACGGTCAATTCGGCGACGGCAATGCCAACAACTTCGCCTTCGTGCCCATTTCGATCCCCCTGATCGGCGCGCTCGCCGGAAAAACAATCGTCTCGATCAAGAGCAGCGGGAGACATGTTCTGGCGCTGACCTCCGAGGGGAAGGTTTTTGGCTGGGGCTACAACTTCTTCGGGCAGGTGGGTGATGGCGGTACCGATACCCGACTGGCGCCGGTGGCCATTTCCGGCGGCGCATTGGCGGGAAAGACGGTCGCGGCTATTGCCGCCGGCGGCTTTCACAGTGTGGCCCTTACCTCGGACGGAGAGGTCCTGGGGTGGGGCGACAACGGGGCCGGCCAGATTGGTGATGGATCGACGACGATTCGCTCCCGGCCCACGGCCGTCTACAAGGCGGGCGCATTGAACGGGACGAGAGTGACCGCCATCGCCGCCGGCAATATTCACACGCTGGCGCTGACTTCCGACGGGCGCGTGTACGCCTGGGGCGGCAACGGCGGTGGGCAACTGGAAAACTGGCTTTTCCCGGTGTCGATCGATCCCGGAGGCGTGTTGAGCGACAAGAGGGTCGTGGCGATTTCCGCCGGAGGCGTTCGATCCCTGGCGCTCAGCTCTGAAGGTAAGGCGTACGCGTGGGGCGGTGCCGGTGCTTCCGCCCCGGTTCCCGTAGTTACCAGCGGCGCGTTAAAAGGTAAATTCCTGAGCGACATCGCGGAGGGAGGCGGCTTCAGTATTGGCCTCGCTTCCGACGGAACCGTCTTTACCTGGGGACAGAATTCATTCGGTGAATTGGGCAGCGGCAGCGGCGTCGCCAGTTCGGCAGTTCCGGTGGCAGTGAACATGAATGGCGCCCTCAACGGCAAACGTGTGCTGGCCGTCAGTGCCGGCTTTTCTCATGCCCTCGTCATCGCTTCGGATGACCGTGTGTATGCCTGGGGAGGGAACCCCGAGGGACAACTCGGTTACGGTGGAACCGCATTCTACACCAATGCGCCAGTCGCGGTTTATTGGAACGGCGTACTCGCGGGTCAAACCAGTGCCGCGATCGCCGCCGGCTATCCCGAAAGCCTGGTGGTGGTCGGCCCGCCGCCGGCGATTCCGATACATCGATTCATTCGTGTTGAACAGAGCGGCAGCACGGTGACCTTGACCTGGTCGGCCGCTCTGGATGTCCATCTGGAGACCACGACTGATTTGATGCCCGATTCGTGGTTGCGATCGGCGAATCAACCCGTTCGGGCCGGCGAGAACTGGCTGGTCCCGATCATCCCCTCGCAAGCCGACGGCTTTTTCCGGCTCGCGCCTGGGCCTTAGTTGCGAGGCAAATCGAATGGCTGGCGGCGGAGCGTCAAGAAGAGAGTTCCTGCTATCAATTCCAACGACATCACCGGCAACGTGAGGCTGAGCGCAGGCCAATAAGCCGGGTGACGGATCATAACCATTTTGCGTAAATACCAAGAAAGTATTCCACTTCCATCGCTCCTCCATGAGAATCCTGTCGTTCCTTTCACCGCTCGCTTGGGTGCTGCCCGCGTGCTTCGCGTTTGCCCAAATCCCCGTGCCCACCGACGCGCCCAAGGCCAGGACGCCGGAGGAAAGCGCGGCGGCGTTCACATTGCCTGCCGGCTTCCGCATGGAAATTGTCGTCAGCGAGCCGCTCATCGCGTCGCCGTCGGCCGTCTGCTGGGATGAGCGCGGGCGGATGTTCGTGAGCGAACTGCATGGCTACAACCTCGCCGGACAACTCGACATCGAGGAGTTGAACAAGACCGGGAAGCTCGACACGCAGGTACGTCGTGTGCAGGCGGACGAGAAGTTCCAGCAAGCCGCGAAGGCCGGCATGTCCGGCACCGTGAAGCTGCTCCGTGACACCAACGGCGATGGTCGCATGGACGTGGCGGAGGCGTGGGTCACGAATCTCCCGCCGGTCTATGGACTCGTGCCCGCGCGCGGAGGCATCATCGTGGCGTGCGCGCCAGACATTATGTTCCTCGCCGACCGCGACGGCGATGGCGTCGCCGAGGTGCGGGAGAAACTATTCACCGGCTTTCCCACCGGCGAACTGGAGCGCGGTATCAACGCGCCGCAGTGGGGCGGAGACGGCTGGATTTATTTCGGACGTGGCTGGGGCGGCGGCAAGATCACGGGACCGCATCTGCCCGCGCCCGTGCAGTTGCCCGGCACCGACTTCCGCATCCGCGCGGACGGCAGTTCGATTGAACCCATCACCGGCAGCACCCACACGTTCGGCTTCGCAATGACCGAATCGGGCGACCGCTTCACAGTGACGACGACCGTGCCGGGAATTTTCATCGCGCCGCTGCCGTGGCGCTATCTCGCGCGCAATCCGGACGCCGCCACGCCGTCGCTCGAAGCCGCCACCGGTGACCGTCGCGCCTATTCCATCTCGAAGCCGCATCCGTGGCGGCAGAAGCGCGCCGATGACCCGGCGTATTTCAAATACTACAACTCGCGCTACGGCGCGGCGGAGAGCGAGGCGGACGGCTGGTTCACCGCCGCGTGTGGGCCGATGATTTATCAGGACCATGCGCTGCCGGGACTGCACGGGCAGTATTTCGTCTGCGAGCCGTCAGGCAACCTAATCCACCGGGCTCTCATTGAGCCGGACGGTTCCGCGCTGAAACTTCGCCGCGCATCGGGTGAGGAGAAGACCGAGTTCGCCGCAACCAGCGACCCGTGGAGTCACCCGATGAACCTCACGCACGGGCCGGACGGTTCCATCTGGATCACGGACTACTACCGCGAAATCATCGAGGACTACTCGGCCATCCCGCGCCATCTCCAGCAACAGTACGGCGTCTATGCCGGGCATGACCGCGGCCGCATTTACCGCCTCACGCACAAGGACGCACCACGCTCGCCTCCGGCTGACATGAGCGCGCTCGACGTGAATGCGCTGGCCCGCGAATGCGCGAGCCCGCTGTTCTGGCGGCGGCAAACCGCGCAACGTCTCGTCGTCGAACACGGCGAAAAGAATGCAGCGCCGGCGTTGCGTGAACTTCTGGCCAACAAGAAAGTCGAACCCTCGACCGTCATCACCTTGCTCCGCACGCTGGACCAACTCGGCGCGCTCACGCCGCGGGACGTGCGATCGTTCATCCGCCACATAGACGCCACCGTCCGCATCCACGCGCTGCAACTCGCCGACCGCTGGTTCGCCCAGGACGCAGGCCGCGCCTTGCTCGACGCCACATTGACCGCCGCAGCGACGGAGGAAAATCCCCGCGTGCAGATTCAATTTGCCCTCAGCCTGGGCGAAACGCACGACCCAGCCGCCTTTACCACGCTGGCGCGCTATTCCTTGCTGCACCTTTCCGTGCGCTGGATGGACGCTGCTATCCTGTCCTCACTGCACGGGCAAGGAGTCGAAATGCTCGCCACGCTGATCGATGATCCACGCGACGCCGCGCCGTTCCTCGCGCCGCTCGCGCAATCCATCGCCGCGCGCCGCAGCGAACCCGAACTCGCCCGCGCGCTCACACTTGCTGCCACCGCGAAACCCGGTACACAGGCTGCCGTCCTGGATGCGCTCGCCAAGGGCCGTAAGAATGCGCCACGCAAACCACTCCTCGACAAATCCGCCGGCGCTACTCTCGCGTCCCTGGCGGCCAGTCCCAATGCCGATGTTCGCAAGGCCACCCGCACCCTCGAAGACACTTTCGTCATTAGGGTCGCCGATGACGATGCCCTTGTTCCCGCCGGCAAATTGCCGCACTCCGAAACCATCCGCGACGAGACATTCCGCAACTATGTTGACGCGCTCGCGGGCCCGCGCGACCTCAAGCGTGGTCACGAATTATTCGTACAGGCCTGCGCGACGTGTCATCGCATCGGCACCGAAGGCCATGACGTCGGACCCGATTTGCTCGGCCAGCTCGGCATGGCGGAGGAATCACTCTTGAAGGAGATCCTGATACCCAACGAACACATCCGTCCCGGCTACGAGACGACACTCGTGCAGTTGGCTGACAGCAGCGTCACCACTGGCATCTTGAAGGACGACGGCGCAACCAGCCTGACCCTGATGTTGCCCAATGGCGTCGAGCAGGTGTTACTGCGCAAGGACGTGACCGGAGTGCGCCATCTCGCGATATCGATGATGCCCTCCTTTGCCGAAGGACTCCCGCCCGCTGACGTAGCGAGCCTACTCGCCTGGTTGACGAGTAATCGCGGAAAGGCTCCGTAGTTTCGGGATCCACCCTCAAGATCGCGTTGTCTTGCTGCTGCCCGAGCAACCCGAAGCAGCCGTAGCGTCACTGGCAGTTACGGCGGCAGCGGTCTGCGCACCGTTGAATCCCGCCTGCTCGGCCGATGAATTTGTTTCACTCGCCGGAATGCTGCGCGCCAAGGCATTGATTCTCCTGGCAGGCGCCACTTCACCAGCGATTGCCGCGGCCAAATTCCTTGGAATGAACATCCTTGAACTGGTTCCTGCGGCTCACGCCCCTGCTGGAATCTTTTCGCTGATCGGGAAGGATCCGGTGGATTTGACGGGACAGTCGTTGGTCGACAATCGCGGCGAGGCGCTCCTGCTATTCACGTCCGGTACCGAGGCTCAGCCGAAGCGGGTTCCACTCACTTAGAGGAACCGAACCGAAGCATCGTGGCAACTGCGCTCGATGCGCGAGTCACCATGAAAAGATCTGAATTCTCCGGGTTAGCACCCGTTTAAAAACTCCAGTGGCGCAACCTCCTCGTCCTCCTACAAATCCTTGTACATCGGTAGGCTCGAGTTGCTTGACCCTGCGGACTAGAATTTCTGCGGCCGCAGCACGCGCACCTCGGACTCGAAGGCGACCATGGCGTAGCGAGGGAACAAGTCCCGCCCGAGCTTTTCCATCAACTGCTCCGCGACGGCCGGTGGCACGATGACTTCGATCTGGATGTTCGCGAACTCCGGGAAGTCGGCCGGGCGCTTGCCGCGTGAGCCATCACCCTCGACGGGGAAAAGTGTGTAGCCGTGCGCACCGACTTCACGGAGTAATTTGGTCACGGCCTCCTTCGCGTAAGCTTCGCAGACAACCGTCACCAGTTTCATCGGATGGGTAGTCATGGCTTAGGAGTAAAGTGTGCGGGCGATCTCGAGGTAAATGGGAATGCCCAGTGTGATGTTGAAGGGAAACGTAATCGCGAGCGAAGACGTGAGGTAAAGGGTCGGGTTCGCATCAGGCAGCGACATGCGAATGGCGGCCGGCGCAGCGATATAGGATGCGCTGGCGGACAGGACGCCGAGCAGGGTTGCGCCGCCGAGTTCCAGCCCGGTGAGTTTGCCGAGCCAGACGCCCAGTGCGCCGTTGACCAAGGGTACAACAATGCCAAACCCGAGTAGAAATGGGCCTACCTTTTTCAAATCCTCAAGCCGCCGACCGGCGACCATACCCATCTCCAAGAGGAACAGCGCAAGCACGCCTTGGAACGGTGTGACAAAGAACGCCTCAACCTTTGCCATGCCCGGCTTGCCGCAGAGCCAGCCGACGAGAAGCGAACCGACGAGCAGAAAGATGCTCCGGCCGAGCAACGCCTCGTGCGCGGCCGCCTTCAGTGAAGTCATATCCGCACCGCCGCGCGTGCGGGTGGCCAGTTTGCCCAGCACCACGCCAATGAGAATGGCTGGCGATTCCATGACGGCGAGAAAAGCGGTGGCATAACTCTCGAACGGTTGATGGATGGCCTTGAGATAATTCGTCGCCGCGATGAATGTCACCGCGATCACCGATCCAGAATGCGCGGCAATGGCTGCCGCATCCACGGCGGAAAGTTTCCCGCCAAAGCGCAGCAGTGGATAAGTCCACAACGGAATCAAAGCACCGAGCGCCATCGCGGCCAGAGCTGGGAGCCAGACTTTGGCGATGCCTGCTTCGGCGATGGCCACGCCGCCTTTGAAACCGATGGCCACGAGCAGGTAAA
Source organism: Akkermansia muciniphila (assembly GCA_945900455.1). Classification (GTDB taxonomy): domain Bacteria; phylum Verrucomicrobiota; class Verrucomicrobiia; order Limisphaerales; family UBA9464; genus SIBK01. The sequence continues at coordinate 2,388 of CAMDJH010000042.1, read as the reverse complement.
TCGTCAGTCCAACATAAAGCGATTCGGGGAATTTCAGATCGCTCTTGGTCAGCGCGGCGATCAAGCCGAGTGCGAAGAATAGGACGGCCGGGGACAGCAGATTGGCTTGAATTGCTTCGAAGACGCTCATTGGGAATTGGGGCCTGGGGTTTGAGAAGCCATCGTCAGTCCAGGAACTTCACCAAGGTTCATCGATTTCGAGATGCTTCGGCCAGGCGCAGCGCACCAGCACGGCCATCGTGATCGCCGCCACGATTGAGTAGGCCTCAGGGTACGCCGGTCACCACACCCAATCGAACAGGGCGGTCCGCAAATCCCGCGGCCAGCCGGGTAATCTGGCTCGACAGGGTGCGCTTCAAGCGGCCGGAGCCGAGGGGAACGCCGCCGAGGACCGCGAGCGCACAGGTTGTTTCGGTGGGCATGGTGAGTTGGTATTCCTGGATCGGAGAAGGCGCGTGGATTGGAGTTCATCGCGCAAGTCAGCCAGCACAATTTGCAGCGAGCCCAGTTGCCGCGCGGCGACGTCCAAGCGGGCCAACGCCGCGCCTTCGCTCGACGCACAATCCAGTGCTACGCTTTCGGCCAACTCCTGTTCGGTGCGTGCCTCCGCCATGCTGTTCATGATGATGCCGATGAAGAGGTTCAGGATGATCATCGTGCCGAACACAATGAAGGTAACGAAGTAGAGGGTCACCTTGATGCCCGGAACATGCGCCAGTTGGTGGTCGAACAGGTCCGCCCAATTGTCGAGCGTCACGAGCCGGAATAGCGACAAGAAGGCGGCGGGCAGGGAGCCGAAATGCTTGGGATCATGCTGGCCAAAGAGGTGAATCCCAGCTATGGCATAGATGTAGAACAACAACCCGAGCAACAGGCTCACATAACCCATCGCAGACAGACTCTTCAGCAGCGCACCAACGAGAAGTTGCAGTTTGGGCAGGGCGCTGACGAGCCGCAGCAAGCGTAGCGCCCGCGTCAATCGCAGAACCGCGGCGAACGGCCCGCCCGCCGGTACAAGGCAAAGCACGACGATCAGGAAGTCGAACACATTCCAGCCGTCCGCGAAATAGCGCCAGGGTTGCCGACCGTGCGCGGCCATCTTGAGCAGCGCTTCGACGATGAACACGCCGAGGATAATTTGATCCAACCCCAGCAGGATAGGACCGTGACGTTCCATGATGGCCGGACTGGTTTCCAAGCCAGCCACCACCCCGGCCAGCAGAATGACCGCCACGACGAAGTGGTGGAACACCTTCGAAGCAACGAGTTGCTTGATGAGCTTGGTCATGGTGAATCTTTCTCCCGGCTGACCAGCAACTTGTCGATGCGACTTCCATCGATGTCTATAATTTCAAAGCGCACGCCCTCACGCACGAACGCGGCGCCTTCGTTGGATGACTGGCCCAGCTGCGCCGCGGCATACGTGGCGAGAGTTTCGCAGCGTTGCATGAGCGCCGTCGCCTGCGGCGATTCGCCCAGCAACGGCGCGAGTTTGGCCACGGAAAATCCACCGTCCACCAGCAGTGAACCGTCGTCGCGACGCACGGCTTGTGGCCGCCGGCGTTCCTCCAGCGAAGGAATTTCGCCGACGATGGCTTCCAGCACATCCACCAGCGTTACCAGCCCAAGGACCCTGCGCGATTCGTCGATGACGACGGCGATGTGGCGGCGCGTGTTTTTAAACATTTCAAGCAATCCGGTAATGGTCTGCGTGGCCGGCACAAGCAACGGCGGCGTCATCAGGTCAGCGAGCTTGACGCCCGCGCCAGCGGCGAGATTGGCGTAGATGGCTTTTACCGAAATCACACCTACCACCCAGTCGCGGCTGGTGGCATATACGGGAAAATTCGAGTGGCCGGATACGACGATCTTGTGCCACACCGCCTCGTGCGGGTCATCCTGGTTGAGAAATACGAGCTTCTCGCACGGCGTCATGATGTCCTGCACGGGCCGCTGGTCGAAGGCGAGTACCGACTCCACCATGCGAGGCTCGGCTTGGTGGAAGACGCCGGTCTTCATGCCTTCCTCCAGCAAGAGTTTCACTTCTTCATTGGAGATCGCCTCCGTACTCGCCGCCCGCGCCCCGATCAACCGCAGGACCAAGTCGGTGGAAACACCGAGCAGCCGGACCACGGGTTGGGTGAGTCGACTCAGGAAGTCCATCGGTCGCGCCATGCGACAGGCAATCGTTTCGGGATGGGCCAGTGCGAGCCGCTTGGGCACCAGTTCGCCGATGACCAGCGAGAGATAGGTCAGTGCGACCACCACCACGCCCACGCCCATGAACTCGGCGTATTGGGCCAGCGCGGGCAGCCGCTGCAACGCGGCCGCAATCTGTTCCGCGAGGGTGATGCCGCCAAACGCACCCGCCAGCAGCCCGACCAGCGT
>CAMDJH010000041.1 GCA_945900455.1 Akkermansia muciniphila | reverse complement strand
GCGGCGAGCCGGGAAGTGCATAGTGTCTTGTTATTTCTAAGACTAAAGAATGTCAAGATCGGTCAGGTGCGAATTTGCCCGTTGCCAAATCCGAGCCATTTATAACTACAAAGCTCCTCCAGTCCCATCGGGCCCCGGGCACCGATCTTGTCTGTACTGATCCCGATCTCGGCACCCATTCCATACTCCCCCCCGTCGGTAAATCGGGTTGAGGCATTCCAGTACACCGCTGCCGAATCGACCGCCCCGAGAAACCGCCGGGCAGTGGCTTCATTTCCGGTAACGATAGTGTCAGAATGACCGGAGCCATATTGATTGATATGATCGATCGCCGCCGTCGCATCCTCGACCACCCGCACGTTGAGAATCAGGTCGTTGTATTCGGTATAGAAATCGTGTTCGGTCGCGGGCCTGAGGATGAGGGGCACAGGGGCCGTTCTGGATCTCAGGAGAGCGAGTGCAGCCGGATCCGAGCGCAACTCGACATTTCGCAGCGCAAGCTGCGTCGCGATCTCCGGCAGCCAGCGGGCGGCCACGGCCTGGTCAATCAGCAGCGTTTCCGCCGCATTACAGACGGAGGGTCGTTGGGCCTTCGCATTCACGATGATCGATGCCGCCATGGCCGGGTCGGCATCTCGATCAATGAACACGTGACAGACGCCTTTGAAATGTTTGATGACGGGAACTTTGCTGCAGTCGGCGACCGCACGGATGAGTCCCTCGCCTCCGCGTGGCATGCATAGATCAATGTACTGAGGGAGAGAAAGTAAGGCGGGAATCGCTTCGCGATCCGGTGTGGGCACAACCTGAATAGCGCTCGCAGGGAAGCGATCGCCCAAGGTTTTGCGCCCGGCTTCCACCATTGTGACGGCAATCAATTGATTGGAATGGAGCGCCTCTTTGCCGCCGCGCAGAATGGTCGCATTGCCCGACTTGAAGCATAGACTCGCCGCATCCGCAGTGACATTGGGTCGAGATTCGTATATGATCACGACGACCCCGATGGGGGTGGCCACTTTCTGCAGGCGAAGGCCATTCGGTCGGGTGCGCTCGTCGAGGATACGTCCGACGGGGTCCGGCAGATCCGCCACATCGCGAACGCCCTTGGCCATAGCGACAATCCGTTTTTTATCGAGCATCAACCGCTCCAGCATTGCGGCGCTAAGGCCCAACTGGCGTCCCGTCTCCAAATCCCGCTCATTGGCCTTCTGAAGCGCGGACGAACAGCCCTCGAGGGCAGTGGCCATGGCTTGCAGGGCTTGGTTTTTTTCAACAGTGGACAACCCCGCGAGCTGCCGCGAAGCAAGTTTCGCGCGACGCGCCAGGTCGGTCATTTGTTGCAACAACGACATGAGCCGATGCTAGCACCGCTTCGGGAGTTGCCAAACTCGGAAAACAACGATGCTGTTGCCGGCGGTGGGATTCCCGCCATCGTATGACTATGAAACCTCGTTTGGTGGCGATCTTTCTGCTGGCGGCAGCGATGGCTTGGCTGACGTTTCGCGAACGCGGTAGCGGAGGCGGGATGACGTTGCCGGCGAGTGGCAAGGCGCCGGCGTGGATTCTGCACGATCTGGACGGCCGCGAGGTCCGGGCGGATCAATTTTCGGGTCGCGTGGTTCTCCTGAATTTTTGGGCTACCTACTGTCCTCCCTGTCGGCAAGAGATCCCCGAATTGATCCGCTTTGCAAGGGAGACACCCACAAACACCGCAGTCATTGTCGGGGTGTCAACCGACGAATCCGGGGCCGCCGTCGTCCGTCCCTTTGCGGCGGCCCACGGCATCAACTATCCAATGCTCCTCGCCGATTCAACGACGGTGGATCAGTTCGGTGGCGTCTCCGCGATTCCGACTACATTTGTCATCGATACCCAAGGCAACTTGCGATTCCGTCATCTCGGCCCTTTGAACCGGTCTCAGCTTGCCAAACTTGTTGCAATTGCCAGTAGGCCACGGGACACCCCGGCGGAACATTAGATCTAGAACTCGACGCCCACCTTGAGTCGAACCTCGAGCCGTTCGGCTTCGTCCAGGTGCAGACCACCGGTTCCCTGTCTGTCAGGCCAGCCGGCTATCTGAGGAAACACGGTCAGCGTCCCAAAGAAACTGTTCCGCTGGTAGTGCACCGCGGGTCCCAGGAAGAAGGCGAGATACTCGGCTGAATCGAGGCGTCCGTGTGGGAACACCGTGCCCAGGCGTGCTTCGGCGCCAATCCGCCAATGCGGGGTCAGCCGCCAACTGGCACCCGCTGTCCACGCCATCTCCAGTTCCGTTTCCCAATCGCCGTCGTCCCGTTCCAACTCCGGCTCGACAATCCAGTTGAAGGCGGTGACAAGTCGGCCCGCGAGAAAGTTCTTTTGCAGAATCAAGATGGTCTCGAACTCAACCACGCTGCCCGGTTGGCCGCTGATGCGGTGGATGGAATGGTATCCCGGCTCGAAATAGAGACTCAATCCAAGGGAATCATTGTCGGGCGCGAGCAGTTGGTACTTGATCTCCAGGGACCCACCATCGAGACCGAACCGATTCCGATCTTCAAATTCCTCTTCGGTCCCTTCCACGTTTTCAAGGTGATGATACCGGGTGTTGAGGTAGGCAGCCATTTGGAGTTTGCGCGTGATGCCCACCTCGATCTCCGTATTTATATCCATCCCAAGGTAGTGCCCGGATTCTTTGCCCATTCGTGCGGTGGTCCACTGGGTAAGTTCCCATTCTCCCGGCGGTTCCGATTGTGCCCCGCGGACATAACCAAAGGGTTCCTCATGGGCGACGAGAAGCCTGGAAACCAGTAGCGACGCAGCGAGGGCGATTTGAATTCGATTCATTGCGCGGTCAGGCTACGGACCAGTACCCACTTCCGCTTTCGGTGGATTGCGGAATTTTGCCGGTGAAATGCGGATGTCTCGTCAGCCGTCCGATGCACGCAGGAGTTGCAGCGTACCGTCGTCGCAGCCAGCCAAGGCCCCGAATCCCGTCGGTGCCCAGCGAACGCGTGTCAGCGGACTATCCAACCGAAATTCGCGCAATGGAGTGACCGATTTTTTGAAATTCCAAAACAGCACCAAGCCATCGACACCTCCACTCGCCAGTAGGTTTCCCGTTCGCTGATAGTCGAGGGTCGTTACCGTATCGGAGTGACCTTGGAGCGACTTGGGTTCTGTCCCCGCAGGCCCGGCTACGCTACAATCCCAAACCGTGATGTCGTGACTCCCCCCGGTCGCCAGGTATCGCCCGGACTCGTGCCAGACCAATTGTCGCACCTTGTTGGCGAATCCAGTCATGGCGAGTTCTTCGCCCGGACGGAACGGCTGCTCCCAAATGATTACAGACCGTTCTTGTGTGCCGGCGACGATCCATCGGCCATCAGGAGACCAGGCGAACGAGATCAAACTGGTTTTGCACGGGAGGGTGGCGGCCAGTTGTCCATGCACCGGTTCCCAGATCCGGATGCCGCCATAACTGGCCGCCGCCACCCGCTGCCCGTCCGCACTCCAGCAGATTCCGCTAAGCGTTGCGGGATGCTCTTTCAGTTCATGCGCCACTCCGGTCTGCGTATTCCACAACGTGAGGATCCGGCCTGCCCCGGCGGCGAGCCACATTCCATCGGGCGACCACTCAAGGTGCTCAACCCATTTCCCACCGGCTGGAAAGTTGGAAATATTGCGGCCGGTGTTCGGGTCCCACAGCTGTACTCGGCCATCCTGTCCACTGCTGGCGACGAGAGCCTCCCGTGGGTGCCACGCGATGCAAAAAGCTCCCCCGGCGTGCGGTGGCAATTCGTGAAGGATCCTCCCTCCCTCGACATCGAGGAGCCAGAGGCGCCCATCCACGCCCGCGGCGCCAACCCGTGCTCCGTCCGGAGACCACGTCAATGACTCGATGGGGTCTGGGAGGGTTAACGACCATTCGGATTGCCGGACCGGAATGGAGATCATACGAGGACTCTAGAAAAGAAAGCGCTCGCGGAGGTGCGGAGTCGTCACGAAATAAGACTGGAAACCCATTTCGGACACCCCAGCTAGGCGAGGCATCGGCGAAAGCCGGCATTCAATGCCTCTCGGTCCAAGTTACGACCGATGAATACAAGTTGGCTTTTGCGCTCATCTCCCTCCTTCCACAGACGTTCCGGCTTGCCTTCGAAAAGCATGTGAACTCCTTGGAAGACAAAGCGATTGGTTTGTCCCTTAATATTAAGAATACCTTTCATACGAAAAATATCCGCTCCCTTGGTCTGCAACAATTCGCTGAGCCAATCATTCAGCTTGCGGGCATCCAGTTCCCGTTTCTCTTCAATTCCCACGCTACTGACGGTGCTGTCATGCTGGTGCTGATGTCCATGCGAATGAACATGGCTGGGCTCTATCCCCACACCGGACGGCAAGAGCCACTTCATTTCAAATTCGTCGGGACCGTGCTGCGTAAACAGCCCGTAGTAACCCTGAACCGCAATCCGCACTCCGACGCGAGTGCCGTCTGGACCAAACACAATCTTATAAAATTTCCTGACCGGAGAAATTTCACCGCCCGGCCGAACAGTTGACGCGGGAAAGGTGAAGAGTTTTTCCGCCGCATCCTCGGCAGCGTGCAGCGCCTCATGTAGCCCTTCCTCGCCCTGCTCACACTCATCGTGATGGGCCGATCCGTGGTCATGACCGTGCGAATGATCGTGGTCATGACTGTGGTCATGACTGTGGTCGTGATCGTGCGAATGATCGTGATCACCGCAGTCATGGGAATGCGGAACGGTTGCTTTCGGGGTGGAATCCGCGGGCAGTTCAAGCGGGAGCAATACCAGCCCCATGACCGGATCGGGTCCCGGCTCAAACGTCATCGTGTGCAGACCCGGCTCCAGGTGGAAGGTTCCGGCCCATTCAAATGGACGTTCGCCCTCCAGGAAATGCTCATCAAATTGGAGCCGTTGATCGAGGTCGAAGGCGTGGATGTTCAGCACCTGGTCGATTGGCAACTCGGAATTCCGCGTCCGATACATCCCGGTCATGGTGTTCATCGAGCGGATCTTATGTTCGAGCTGATCGAGCTGCCCGGAGGTCACGAGGTCCGTCTTGTTCAGCAAGACACGGTCCGCGAAGGCGATCTGTTCCTGGCATTCCTTGCTATCGTCGAGGTGCTGCCAGACGTGTTTCGAATCAACCACCGTCACGATTCCGTCGAGACGGAAGTTTGCTTTGATCTCCTCGTCGCTGAAAAAAGTTTGAGCGACCGGCCCTGGATCAGCCAAACCGGTTGTTTCGACGAGGATGTAGTCGAAACGGTCCCGACGTTTCATCAGTTGGCCCAGGATTCGAATCAGATCTCCGCGAACGGTGCAACAGAGGCAGCCGTTGTTCATTTCGAAGATCTCCTCTTCTGCATTGATGACCAACTCGTTGTCGATGCCGATCTCGCCGAATTCATTCTCGATCACGGCGATGCGTTTGCCGTGATTGCGGGTCAATAGGTGATTAAGAAGAGTGGTTTTGCCCGAACCGAGGAAGCCGGTGAGGACAGTGACTGGAATTCGTGTATCGGTGGCAGTGCCCATGCCGAAGAGAATGGGCTATCCGGCGGACTTTCAAAATATTTAAACTGTCAACTGTCCCAACTTCCCATTGCTGTCGCCAAATCGCTCAGACTCGATCCCCATCCGTTCGGCGAGAGAGAGGAACATGTTCGCCATCGGAGTATCCTTTGCGTACCGAATGTGCCGACCCGGGGCGATCGTCCCGCCGCCGCGACCGGCGAGAATCACGGGCAAGTTGTGATGCGCGTGGCTGTTGCCATCTTCAAGGCCACTTCCATAAACGATCATGCATTGGTCCAGCAGCGAACCCGCCCCTTCCTGGGTATTCTTAAGCCGCCCGAGGAAGTACGCAAACTGCTCCATGTGAAAGCGATCAATCTTGGCGATCTTTTCCTTCTTTTCCGGGCTGTTCCCGTGATGGGAAAGATCGTGGTGCCCCTCGCTGACCCCGATATGCGGGTAGGGTCGGTTGCTGCCGTCATGGGCCATGATGAAAGTTGCCACGCGTGTGGTGTCGGTCTGAAACGACAAATGCATCAAGTCAAACATCAACCGAATGTGCTCCGCATAGTCCGGCGGAATCCCCGCGGGCTTTTCCTGATTCGGCAGCGCGAGCGTCGCCTTCTCGGTCATTGCAATGCGCTGCTCCAGGTCGCGAACCGCGGATAGATACTCCTCGAGCTTGCGCTGGTCGTTCTTCCCCAGTTTCGACTGAAGCGATCGAGCGTCTTCGAGAACGAAATCCAGGATGCTTTTCTGGTAGCGCTCGCGGCGCGCACGACTTTCGGCCGACTCACTGGGATCACCCGTGGAGAAAAGCCGTTCAAAAGCAAGGCGCGGATCCACCTCGGGTGGCATCGGCGTCGCCTCCGACTTCCACGCGATATTGTAGGAGTAAGCGCAGCTATATCCGGAATCACAGTTGCCGGACAACTGGCTGCGGTCGCAGCCGAGTTCCAGCGAGGCAAACCGCGTCGTGCGCCGGAGCTTGCTGGCAATAAGTTGGTCAATGGATTGCCCCACCCGGATATCGGCTCCCTGCGTCTTGCGAGCCTGCATTCCCGTAAGATAGGTCGCGGAAGCCCGGGCATGATCCCCGGCGCCATCGCCATTCGCACGGGCCTTGTCGTGGGTTAGGCCGCTCAAGAGGGAGAACTCGCTCGTCAGCGCTTTCAACGGTTCCAGGGTCGGGCCGAGTCGCAATGTGTCATCCGCAGACTCCGGAGTCCAACACCCCATGTTGACGCCGTTGGGGACGTAGACAAACGCCACGCGCCGCGGCAATCGAACCTCTCCGCCAACGGATGCCGCCGCTGGCAGCGGATTCGCCGATTCGAGGAACGGCAAGGCGATTGCAGTACCCAACCCACGAAGGAATCGACGTCGCGGAAGTTGAAAAGAGGCATTCATAGCACAAACGTCCAATACAATACGGAAAGTACGCAGACGTAGTGATTGTGCAAGCCGGCTTTTCAGCCGTTCCGCTACCGCACGGCACCGTTATCGCGCGGGACGCCAGTCAAGCCACTTTAGTTCCGCCGTGCGGTTTCCGTTGAATTCATTGATGCAGGGCGCCACCGCCACGTCGAAACTTCCCGTCGGCAACAATTCAAGACGAGAGTTCCACCAGAGGCAGTCCATCGCATGCTTCCCATCGGTTAACGTAAGCCGAGCGTGTTGCTTCTCGTGACCCATGCGCCGAGGTGAACCGGTAACGCGCACGCCGGAAATGGTCACGTGAACCTCGGGGTTGCCCTGTCCGTGGGGCCCCAATCGCTCCAACTCCTCCAGGGCCGGCAAAGAGAGCTCGGCCAATTGAACTTCCGCATCCAGCCGTAGTTCCGGGCGCAATTGATCGTCCGTTAGTTGTTGACGGGCCAATCGATTGAGTCGATCGCGAAGTGGGTCGAGATTTTCCGGTCGGATCGTGATCCCTGCGGCCATGCAATGTCCCCCATGTCGGATGAGTAGGTCACTGCACTCCCGGAGGGCTGCAGCCAGATCAAATCCGGGAATGCTTCGCCCCGATCCCCTCCATTCATCCCCTTCCCCACCCACGATCAGGGTCGGTCGGTGAAACTCCCGCACGACCCGTGACGCCACGATTCCCACCACTCCTATGTGCCACAGGAGGCGTCCCTCCACCAATGCAAAATCGCGAGTCGCGTCAAAGCGTGAGCGGACCGTTCCGATGGCTTCTTCCGCGATGCTCTTTTCGATCTTCTGACGCTCGCGATTCCGGGAGTCCAAGGCGTGAGCGATCTGACGGGCCGAGTCCGCATCCTGCGTCTGCAACAGACCGAGGGCTTCCATCGCGGAGTCCAGGCGGCCGGCGGCGTTTAGGCGCGGGCCAAGCTGAAAACCGATCTCATAGGCGCCGGGACATTTCCGGGTCCCCGCCACCTCCATGAGGGCGAGCAACCCGGGTCGCTGCGTTTCTGAGAGTCGTTCCAGTCCGGATTGAACCAGAATACGGTTTTCGCGCACGAGAGGAACGAGATCGGCCACGGTTCCCAAAGCCACGAGATCGAGGAGGGGGCGGATATCATACGCGTTGAATCCCGGGATACTCCTCTCACGCCCTTGCTTGACCAGGGCGTGAGCCAGTTTAAACGTCAGCCCGACCGAGCACAATTCCCGAAAATCGGTGGTCGTGCCCTTCTGCGGATTCACCAGCGCCGCGACATCCGGCGCCGGGTCGGAGATCTGGTGGTGGTCGAGGACGATTACCTCGGTTCCCGCATCACGAAGCCACCGGACGCACTCTACGGCGGTGGATCCGCAGTCCACGGCGAGCACCAGCGTGGAGGGTTTCTCGCGAAGGCATTTGTCCACGGCCGGAATGCTGAGGCCGTAGCCTTCGTCAAACCGGTGCGGCAGGTAACAGGAAGCCTTCCATCCAAGCGCAATCAGCGCTTCGTGGATCAATGCGGTCGACGAGACGCCGTCCACGTCGTAGTCCCCGAAAATGACCACGTGCTCCCCGCGTGCGCGCGCCTGAAACAAGCGATCGACGGCACGGGCCATGTCCGGAAGTAGAAAAGGATCTCCGAGTTGTCGAAGCCGGGGTTCGAGGAATCTTTCCACCGCCCCGGCATCGGTTTGTCCCCGATTTACGAGGCAGATCGCCAACAATCGCGAGACCGCCCGATCACGCTCCAGCGACGAGGTGAGCAACGGGTTGGGCGGTGTGATAGACCAACGATACTTCATTTAGCACCGTTCATCGTGACCGCAATCCATGGAGCGCGGTCCAGATTTGGCCGGTAAACTCGGCACCCCCGACCAGAATGGCTCCAACGTAAAAAATTGCGAATAGCGCAACCAGATCCCCGAGCCAGATCAAGATGCCGTCGCTCTCCAGCATGCTGGCGGTGATCAAGATGATTCCGTAGGCGGGCAGCGTGTTGCTGAAGGGGATTGGCAGCGGGAGCAACAGAAGCGACGCCAGAAGAATAATTATCAAATGATGAAACAAAATACCGCCCCGAGAACGCACCCATGTGCAATACCGCGGCTTCGCCAACTTTTCCAACAACCGCAACAATGTGAGGCTGGCGCCAAGAATCCGTTGCTGCCGGTCCGCCGGGATTATTCTTCCTCCCAAAAATCGTGGCAGCCAGAGAGGCAGACCCAATACCGCCCGTCCTGCGAGGAACAAGATCACGGCCCCGAGAAGGGTGCTCAATCCCGGCAAGGGAATAGGGGTCGTGAACGGAAGCGCCAGCAGGATGACGAGGAGGTCGTACCCGCCCGCACCCGTGCGCTCGAGAAGACGGTTCAACGTCATGCCGCCCTCGCCCTCTTCGGCGACGAGCAATCGGAGTTTCTCCGACAGAGGTGGCTCCTTCGTCATGTGGGCGCGGCAATCATTCGATGGCTTTCGAGGCTCCCATCTCGCGCCGCGACACCCATAAAGATGCCGCCATCGAAACAAGCACCACGCCAACCACGAATGCCAGCGAGACATTCATCAGGTGATCCCCGAGCCACGCCTTCAACCAATGTTCCGCCAGCATCTTAAATCCGATGAAAATCAGCACCACCGCCAGTCCGAACTTCAGGTAACGGAAATAGCCCATGGCAGAAGCGAGCACGAAATAAAGTGAACGCAAACCAAGGATTGCGAATACGTTGGAGGTAAAGATCAGAAACGGGCGCGTTGTGACTCCAAAAATTGCCGGGATCGAATCCAGGGCAAATAGAACATCGGTAGTTTCGACAACGGCCAGTACCAGGGCCAGCGGGGTCAACATCCACACTCCGCCGACGCGAGTCGTGAAGCGCTCTCCGTCAAACGTCTGGCTGATTGGCAGGTATCGCTTCAGCAGTCGGACGAGAGGATTCCGTTCGGGATCCACTCCCTCTTCGGAGTCGTCACTCTTGAGCATTCTCAGCCCCGTGAGAAGCAGCAGAGCTCCCATCACATAGAGAAGAAAATGGAATCGTTCGACCAGGGCAGATCCTGCGAGAATCATGGCCCCGCGCATCCCCAAGGCGCCCAAAATGCCCCAAAAAAGAACGCGGTGCTGCCATTGCGAAGGAACTTTGAAATACCGAAATATCATCGCAATCACGAACACGTTGTCCATCGAAAGTGAAAGTTCGACAATATAGCCCGTGAGAAAGGCGGCGGTATCTCCTCTCGTCCAGCCGGCAATCCAGCGGGGGCCAGCGAAAAGGCCAAAGGTCAGCGCCAACGTCACCCAGAGAATCGTCCAGGCAGCGGCCTCTCGAAATCGGACCGTATGACTTTTCCGATGGAAAAGTCCAAGATCGAGCCCCAAGGCGACCAGGACAAAACCGAGGAAGAACAGCCAGTGAGCAGGATATATTTGAGCCGAGGTTGGCACCAATAAATTCAAGTTTCCCGGCCAGCGCCCGCGGTCCGGGAACAGAGGGAACAGGATTTGGGTGCAGCGGCGTCCTAACCCCGCCGACCGACAGGCTCCAGAACCTTCGGTCCGGAGATCGGCACCGCATTGCCACCCAGATTCGGCCGCTGCCCTTTGTGCCACCACAAGACGAGAGCACTAGCGATGTAAATGGACGAATAAGTTCCCGTTACGATACCGGCCAAGAACGTAAACGCAAAGTCATTGATCGCCCCGCCACCAAACAGATAGAGGGCCATCGTGGCAATGAAGACCGTGCCCGAGGTAATCACCGTCCGACTGAGCGTTTGATTCAGCGCCTGATTCAGAATCTCCCGGAACGAGCCCCGAACTCCCAACTTCAGATCCTCCCGGATCCGATCAAAGATGACGATCGTGTCATTAATTGAAAAGCCGATGATGGTCAGCACCGCGGCGACAAAGGTGGCGTTGAATTGACGGCCCTCACTCCAAAGGCCGGTGAGACAGTACAGACCAATCGTCATCAATACATCATGAATCACCGCGATAACGGCACCCACGGCAAAGCTAAACTCGTAACGAAAGGCCACGTACACCAGGATTCCGAACAGGGATAGTAGGATCGCCACGACCGCGGAACGCATGATTTCCGCACCCACCGTCGGTCCAAAGTGCTCGAGTCCGATCTGGGTGAAACCCGCCTCTGGGAATCGCGTGGTCAAGGACTGCAACAATTTCCCCGCGCTGCCTTCCTCGCCCGCTCCGACCTCTTTAACGATGATTCGCACCGATGCCCGGTCGTTCTCTTTCTGATATTCGATCCGGGGATCGCCCAACTTCAGGTCCGTGACCGCCGCTCGGAGTTTTTCAATCTCAACCTGGTTCCGATACGCCAGCGTCAGGCTGTCGCCACCGGCGAAGTCAATGCTCAGCATGTTCTTGCCCCGGTAGACTCCGTAGGTGCACCCAATCACAATGATGAGCCAGGAAAGAATGAACGCGGGCTTGGCGAGTCGCATGAAATCGATCTTCGCCCCACGCACCAAATGCATCATCGACAGCGACTTCAGCCAGCCCTTCGCCAGCAGGAAATCAAAGATCAGGCGTGTGACGAACAGCGAGGTAAACATGCTGACCAGCAATCCAATGGTCAGCGTCGTCCCGAACCCCTTAACCGTGCCCGTCCCGAAAATAATCAACAGCCCGGACGAAATCATCGTTGTCAGGTTGGAATCCAAAATCGTCCCAAAGGCCTTGTCGTAACCCGCGGCCACGGCGCCTCGGACAGATTTGCCCGCCGCAAATTCCTCTCGCATGCGTTCATAAATCAACACGTTCGCATCCACGGCCATACCGATCGTGAGGACAATACCCGCAATGCCCGGAAGGGTCAGCGTGACATCAATCGAACACATCACGCCCAACAAAATGACGATATTCATGAGCAGAGCAATGTCCGCCACGGCACCGGCAACCATATAGTAAACCAGCATGAAGAGAGCCACCGCGAGGGTGCCGATAATCGACGCACGGACGCCGCTCCGAATGTTGTCCGCCCCCAGGGACGGACCCACCACACCCGAAGAAATCGGTTGCAACGGAGCCTTGAGGGGATTTTCCAAGGCACTGGCCAGTTCGCGAGCCTCTTTTTCCGTGAAACTGCCGCTGATCCGGCAGCTACCATCCCGGATGGGTTCCCGGATGGTGGCCACCGACACGACCTCGCCATCCAAAATGGTGGCGAATGCTTTACCAACATTTTCCGTGGTGATTTCTCCGAAAATCCGCGCGCCATCCGAAGTTAGACTGAAATTGATTTCCGGAGCACCGGTCATCGGATTTAGCGTGCTCATCGCGTGACTGATGTAGCTCCCGGTAAATCCTCGTTCGGCTGTCTTCCGGACAATGACGGGAACGGGGCGTTCCTGCTCCGTCTCATGATCCACCCGCCGCATGAATTTCATTTCATAGCCGGGAGGCACGACGCCCGTTGGCGGTAGATGCTCGGCTTGGTTCGGGTCCACCATGCGAAACTCGAGAAATGCCGCCTTCGCAATGGTCGCCCGTGCTTCATCGGTCTGACTTTCATTGAGACCGGACAATTGAACGAGAATTCGGTCGTCACCGACCGGTTGGAGAACGGGCTCGGCGACTCCGAAGCGATCAACCCGGCGACGCAGGACCTCGACCGCCTGCTCCAGCATGAACTGACGTTGCATCGAACTGACCGGTCCATTCGTTTCGACCCGCGCCGAATCCATCTTCATCAGGAATTGCAGACCCCCCTGAAGATCAAGGCCAAGTTTTACCTGACCGGCCGCCTCGCGCTGCAACCGGGCGAGCAGGGCGATGTTGGGGTTCCGGGCCCCGGCGCGCACAATGTAGTTGGTTGGAAAATAGCGCGTCGTGTCGTTGGTGCCGATCGCTTCGAGCAGGTTCAAGTAACCGCGGTCTGGACTCTTCGCGTCCAGTGCGCGGGCATTCTTGACGATCCCGTCGAGAGTGGCGTCCCGGTTTAGCAGGGCAGTTTCGTTGAATTGCTCGGTGAGATTTCGCGGGCCCAGCGGCAACATCTCGTTTAACGAGAGTGCGAGCACGAGAAGGATGAATAGGAGTTTCCAGAGATGACTGCGGTTCATGGAGAATGGGGGGCTCAGGCTTCGGAGCTACGTTCGAGAACTTCGGTAACGGCGCTCTTTTGCACTTCTAACTTGGTGTCCAAAGATCGGATCGTAATGCTTTTTTCACTTACCGATACAATGGTCGCGAGGATGCCGCTGGACGTCAGCACCCGGTCTCCTCGCTTCAGTGTTTTCAACATTTCGCTCTGCAATTTGGTCTTTTGTTGCTGCGGCCGGATCAGCATGAAATACATCATGACGAACAGGAGTATCATCGGGGCAAAGGTCATCAACATCGACGGTTGAGCCTGGCCAGTGGTGCCACTAGCGGGGGCGGCCGCCTGGGCAAAGAATAGACTGTGGGCAATAAAAAACATGTCCTGCAAAAGGAGCGGAAAGACTAGGGATGCGAAGGACTTTGGCAAGTGTCACGTTTGACCAATTCACCGGACGGTCCGTCGCACCCAACGAAGTCAGCCTTGCGTTGCCTCTCCGCCGTCCGCTACAAGTGCCCCACATGCCGTCGCAACAAACTCTGCGCCAATCGGTGTCATTCGCCGGCCTCGGCCTCCATTCCGGCACACGGGTGCAGATGAACCTGCTGCCCGCCGCAGCCAATTCCGGACTTCGTTTCCGACGGTCCGACCTCGACGGGCACCCCGAAATCGAGGCTCGGGCCGAGTATGTTGTCGATACCCAGCGCTCCACCACCCTCGGTCGGGGCAGCATCAAGATTCACACGGTGGAACATATTCTCGCGGCCCTCGCCGGTGCCGGCGTCCATAACGCCATCGTCGAACTCGATGCGAATGAACCCCCCATTGCCGACGGCAGTTCCCGCGAATTCGCACGCCTCATCCGCGAAGCGGGAGTTGTTTCCCAATCCGAGACTCTGGAGCCCTACCGCCTTTCGGAACCGATCGAATTGACGATCGGTGACAGCCACATCGCTGCGTTTCCCTCCGACAGCTTCAAGTTGACTTGTACCAGCGCAGACCAAAAGGGCCGGTTCACTCAACATTTCGCCTTGGTGCTCACGCCGGATTCCTGGGAAAAAGAGCTGTCGCACGCCCGCACGTTCTGCTTTTTCGAGGAAATCGAGTACCTCATCAAAAACGGTTTGATCAAGGGAGGAAGCCTCGATAATGCAATCGTCATCCGAGACGATGCGGTCCTCACCAACGAACCCCTGCGCTACGCCGAGGAATTCGTCCGTCACAAGATGCTCGACATCGTCGGCGACCTTGCCCTCATCGGCCGCCCAATCCTGGCCCATGTCATCGCCACGAAGCCCAGCCATCAGGCGAACACCGAGTTCGCCCGGATGATTGTCGCCCAGATTAAGAAACCAGCTCTGGCGGCCCAAACCTTCGCGCCGCCACCCGCCCCGCCGGCGTCCATTGCTCCCGCCGAAACCGTGGGCAAAGCGGCTTCCCCCACGTCTCGCAGTGAATCGTCTCCCCAGCCCGCCAACTCCTCCGAAAGCGAGTCCGATTCTTTGGACATCATCCAGTTAATGAAGGTGTTGCCTCATCGCCCTCCCTTTCTCATGGTGGACCGGATCACCCGAATCCAAGGAAACAAGATCACCGGCGTCAAGTGCATCACCATGGGTGAGCCGTTCTTCACAGGCCACTTTCCAGGACACCCCGTCATGCCCGGCGTCCTCCAGTTGGAGGCCATTGCGCAAGTGGCCGGCGTTCTCCTCATCCGGCAGGCCAAGGAGAACAACAAGATCGCCTACTTCATGGCCGCCGAAAAGGTCAAATGGCGCAAGCCGGTCCTCCCCGGTGATGTCCTCGTCATCGAGGTCGAAATGTATAAGGTCCGGGGGAAAATCGGCAAAGCACGCGGTGTCTGCCGGGTCAATGACGAGGTTGTCAGTGAGGCCGACGTGACCTTCATGTTGACCGAACCGTGATGAACCTGGATCGACACCTCTGATGTCCGCTTCGATCCACCCCACCGCGGTCATCCACCCGACTGCGCGCGTCGGCAAGGACTGCGTGATTGGTCCGTACTGCGTTGTGGGCGCCGAGGTTCAGTTGGGCGACCGCTGTCGCTTGCATAGCCACGTCGTGATCGACGGCTTCACCACCCTCGGCTCCGATAACGACGTGTTTCCCTTTGCTTGCCTGGGACTCAAAACCCAGGATCTCAAGTGGAAGGGCGGCATTACCCGGGTCGAAATCGGTCACCACAACACCTTTCGCGAATACGTGACCATCCACAGCGCCACCGCAGATGGCGGGGCCACCGTGGTCGGTTCCCACAACCATATTCTGGCGTATTGCCACCTCGCGCACGACACCCATTTGGGCGATCACATCATCATGTCCAACCTGGCGGCCCTCGCGGGCCATGTCACCGTGGCAGACCACGCGGTAATCGGGGGGATGGCGGCGGTGCATCAGTTTTGTCGCATCGGCCGGAATGCCATGCTCGGCGGCTGCTCGAAAGTGGTGCAGGATGTACCGCCCTTCATGATGGCGGACGGCAACCCGGCGGAGACACGGACAATCAACCGAGTTGGGCTGGAACGGGCCGGCTTTTCGAGTGAGACGATTCAGACATTGAATCAGGCTTACAAGTTGCTTTTCAGGAGGGGCCTCACGATTCCAAACGCGTTGGCACGGATTGAATCCGAGTTGGTCGGGGGTGCCGAACTGGCGCATCTGCTCGAATTTGTACGTTCCAGCCAACGCGGTATTTCGAAGTGATGACAGCAGTTCCTCAATGAACGAAATCACCCGCATCCTGGAGCGTGTTGATAAGGGCGACCCAAGGGCCGCCGAACAGTTGCTCCCGCTGGTGTACGAAGAACTTCGCAAACTGGCGGCTCACAGGATGACATGGGAAGCTCCGGGCAATACCCTGCAGCCAACGGCACTCGTCCATGAAGCTTACCTGCGTCTAGTTGGCTCGAATCAACCGCAAGAATGGGACGGCCGAACCCATTTCTTCGCCGCAGCGGCGGAAGCAATGCGTCGAATTCTAGTCGAGTCCGCGCGACGGAAGCAGTGCCTGAAACATGGCGGCCAACTGGAGCGAGTAGACGTGGACGAAGGAAGAATCGGCTCCACTGCCAGGAGCGCGGCTCTGACGGATTCGGGACTCCGCGGACCAACGGTTCCCGCTTCGTTCTCTTCGTTGCCTTCTGTAAATCAATCTCGGTTTTCGGCCCGAAGAATCTTTTTTGAAGGGTTTTATCTGCCAAAATCGCATTACCAATGAAGGGACCAAATCCCTTCGCCCACTTCATCATGGCTAACGCGGACCGACTCATTGGCGTCTTCAATGAAGCGAGCGCTCTGCCCGCAGGCGCGGAACGCGAGCGGTTTCTGGCTGAGGCGTGTCAGGATGATCCCCCGTTGAAGGAACAGGTTGTTTCATTGCTGAAATCCCACGACGGCGCGGGTGACTTTCTCAAGAGCGCAATCCTCTCCCCAGCGGTTCTGCTGGCCGAAAAGCCCGGAGCCATGATTGGCCGATACAAATTGCTCGAGAAAATCGGCGAGGGCGGATGTGGCGTGGTCTATGTCGCGGAGCAGACCGAGCCGGTGCGAAGACGTGTCGCCCTCAAGGTGATCAAGGTCGGGATGGACACCGAACAGGTCATCGCCCGGTTCGAGGCGGAGCGGCAGGCGCTGGCCATGATGGATCATCCCAACATCGCCAAGGTGCTCGATGCGGGAACGACGGAAGCTAGTGATCAGTTATCAGTAGTCAGTGATCCGGCCGCAGGGGGCGGAGGTCCTGGGGCTAGGCGCGAACGACTGACGACTGATCACTCTCCACTGACTACTGGCCATGGCCGGCCTTACTTCGTGATGGAACTCGTCCGTGGCATCCGCATCACCGACTACTGTAATCAAGGCAAGCTCTCAACGAAGGAACGGCTCGATCTTTTCACTAAAGTCTGCCAGGCGATTCAGCACGCGCACCAGAAGGGAATCATCCATCGCGACATCAAGCCCTCGAACATACTCGTCACGCTCCACGACGGAGTGCCAGTGCCCAAACGGAAGCGGACAAGGCCCGAAAAGCACAAGCGGAAGCCGAGAAAAGCCAGCAGGCTGAACGGAAGTTGCGAATCAGCGCCCAACACGATCGATATGTGGCCAACGTGAATCTGGCCGGGCAAGCTTGGGATCAAAATAACTTCGACCGCCTCCGGCAAGTGTTGGAAGACACGCGCAACTCTCCGGACCGAGGATTTGAGTGGTACTATTGGCAGCGGCAGGGACACCTGAATTTGAAGACCTTGCGAGGGCACTTGGACAGCGTGGACTCGATGGCGTTTTCACCGGACGGCCAGCGCATCGTCACCGGAAGTGACGATCGAACTGCCAGGGTGTGGGACGCAGCCAGCGGCCGCGAGCTATTCAAGATCATGGGGCATAACGGTCCCGTAAACTCGGTTGGCTTTTCCCAGGACGGTCATCGGATTATCACCAGCAGTGACGATCAGACCGCCAGGGTGTGGGAGGCGGCTACCGGCAGGGAACTATTCAAGCTAATGGGGCACCGCGGTTCGGTAAGCTCGGCGGCATTTTCCCGGGACGGCCAGTGGATCGTCACCGGCAGTCACGATCAGACCGCCAAAGTGTGGGAGGTAGCCACTCGCCGGGTTCTGGTCACGCTCGAAGGGCACACCGATCTGATAAGCTCCGTGGCATTTTCTCCGGACCGCCGGCGGATTGTGACAGGCAGCTTTGATCAGACTGCCAGGGTGTGGGAGGCGGCCAGCGGCAGGGAACTGCACCAGCTCATTGGACATAGCCAGCCAGTTTACTCGGTCGCCTTTTTCCCAGACGGCCAGCGGGTTATTACCGGCGGTACCGAGAATATCGCCAAAGTTTGGGACGCGGAAAGCGGTCTGGAACTTCCCCTCCAGCGGCTCGTCGGCCGTGGTACGATGACCTCTGTCGCTATTTCCCCGGACGGCCAGCAGATTGTCACCGGAAGTTATGATCAGTCCGCCAAGGTGTGGGAGGCGGCGCGAGCGGATCAGGTCATCGCCTGGGAGGAAGAAGAACGGGTCGCGAAACAGTCCCAAGCCGGCTGGCGGCAAGAGCTGGCTGCCTTGCAGCGCGAGCAGGCCGCCCGGCAGATGCGGCAACGCATTAACTTGGCTCGTGGCGACGAGGGTGCAATCAAGCGGTGGCTCGTCCTGGCGCCGATCAGGTTAGGCCCCGGTGAGAACGGAGCGCAGGCCTTGGATGCCGAGCAGATCAAGGGCGAAGGACAGCTCCGTCCCAAAGCCGGAGACAGGGTCGTCGTAGGGATCGCTGAATTGAAGTGGCAGGAGGTGGTTGGTGAGGATTACGCGATCGATTTCAACGCGATTTCCAGTCGCGAGACGCCGGGAAGGAGAGTGGCCTACGCGGTCTGCTACATCCGCTCCGATGCCGAGCAGCACGACCTGCAGATGCTGCTCGGCTGCAACGAGCGTGCAAAAGTATATCTGAACGGAACATCAATCTACGACGCTTCGTCATCCCGCTACTTCACTGCGGATCAGAATAGCGTGCCGAGGATTTCCCTCATAGCGGGACTCAACGTCTTGATGTTCAAAGTCGGGAATGAGATCGGGGAGTGGCAAGGCTCCATCCGGATCACCGATGCCCAAGGCAATCCGGTTCGAGGGCTCCGGATCACCTTGAATCCCGAGTGAGAGCAACCACGATTCGGACCCCGAACGTTCCTGACATCGTGGGATCTGAATGACCTCTCACCGGGCCTCTGCGGTCCCTACTGCAATTCTCATAGACACTGAGATAAACCGCTGGCCGTGAGTTTTCTGGCGAGTTACGCAGCCATTTCGACTTCGCGCATCGGCCGGGTCTGAGGCGGGGGCAACGTCAAACCTTGCGCCCCGGCTGTAGTCACCATGTCTGCAACGGCTTGACAGAGGCGGTCAAACGCCTCCTGCGGTGTGTCGCCATGGCAGACACCGCCGCACGGGAACAGGTCGGGACAATACCCCACGTAAAGACCGTCCTCTTCGCTCCAACGAACAAACATCAAGTAACGATCCTGAGTTTTCATGACTGTATCTTTCCTAAGGCATTTCGCACGTGCTTTTCCTGATAACGCTGTGCGTCATTGCCATCACGTCCCGAAATCAGTACGAACCCGGCAAACTTCCTATGGGTAAACTTCCGGTGGGAACCCTTGCCACCGGACACCCGTATGAAGCCCGCGTGCTCCAATTCGGCTATCAACTGGCGAAGCTTTCGCGGCACCCGGAAACCGTAGCCGGTATGCCTGTCTAAAACCAACCGAAATTTCAGCCATCAGATGCCGATGCCTCGCAGCCTTGGCACCCTTGCGGGCGATGTCCCAGCACCGAGTACGGCAGAAGATAACTTGCCCGTACTTTAGAAAACTTTTTTGAAGGGATTCAGCCCTCGATATCGCATGAATAACTGAAGGGCCGCATTAGCCGCGGCGCTTCAAAAGCAATTGAGCCGAATGCTTAACAATAGCCACCCCACGCCGATCCTGCCCGGCAAGGCCATCAAAAAACCATGAAAACAACCTGCACGCTCAATCGAAGCCCGCGCTTCGGATTTGCCAGTCCCGGGCATTCGGCGGGTCACTCATCAATAGCCATTCGCTGTTCCGCCTTCACTCTGATCGAACTGTTGGTCGTCATCGCCATCATCGCGATCCTGGCCGGGATGCTCCTGCCCGCGCTGAGCAAGGCCAAGCAAAAGGCGCAGGGGATCGCGTGCCTGAGTAACCTCAAGCAACTCGCGCTTGGCTGGGGCATGTATGTGAACGAAAACAACGACGGTTTGCCCCCGACCGGCGTCGCCAATTCATCACGCGGTTTTGAGGGTGTTGATCCGTCCTGGGCTGTGGGCAATGCCCTGCGCGACACCACGACGACCAACCTTCAGCGAGGATTGTTGTATCGCTATTTTCAATCGGTGGGGATCTACCGCTGTCCCGCGGACAAATCCACTGTCGATGGACATCCCGGCCTTCTGCGAACGCGCACCTATCAATTGAGCGGACTTCTAAACAGCACAATTAATGGAACGCGTCCCATTGGCTGGTATCCGAAGTCGGGCTGGGTGAAATACAAAATCAATGACTTGGTGGATCCGTCACCTGCCGGAACGTTTTCGTTTATTGATTCTCATTTAATAAACTGGGGAGACCCTGCGTTCATGATCAAAGTCGAGGAATCCGTCGGTCCGGACGCGTGGGTTCACCGTCCCGGGGAACAACATAACCGTGGCGCCAACGCAGTGTTCGGAGACGGACACGGCACGCTCTGGCGATGGCGTTTTAGCCGCACACCATTCGGACCTGGATCTGAGACAGAGCCAAAGGAAACCGGGGACAAAGCGGATTTCCAGTTCCTCAAGAACCACTGGCCCAGGCCGTGATTGCGGCGCGGGCCAACCGCAGGCCTTTTTGATGACGCAATTCCCCCGCTGCCAATCGCATGAATGATTGAAGGGGCATTGCTCATCCCCGACGCAGATCAGACGTGGCCTCCACCGGGTTCGCCGAATCTCCAAAAGAACAGAGCCGAACACTATGAAGAGAAACTCAAGTCCCCTTTGCCTCGCGGGCCAAGCCCAAACCATTGCCCAAGCGCTGGTCCTCCTACGTCGCCGCATTTATCTCCTGGCAAAGCTAGGCGCTGCCACGGTGGCATTGACGGCCCTTCCGATGCACGCTGCCACCCAACTTCAGTTCAACGCCAGCTCGACCTCAGCTCTGGAAAATGGTCCTGCGATAAATGTTTCCGTGGACCGCACTGGCTCTCTCGATGGAAATGTCTCGGTGGATTTCGCGTCGAGCGACGACACAGCTAAGGCGGGCGAGGATTACGGTGCCCTCTCCGGTCGGTTAACTTTCAACCCCGGCGAGACTCAGCGAACCTTCACCGTCCGGTTGATCAATGACGGTCTTAGGGAATCGACCGAGCGCTTCACAATCACCTTGAGCAATCCTACGGACGGCGCAGTGCTCGGGACACGCAAAACCCTTGCCATTGGTATAATCGATAACGACCCTGGATTCTCCTTTTCCCAGTCCGTATACAACATCAACGAAATCCCCGGAGAAGTGCGCCTCACGGTTTACCGAGGCACCGACAATCCATCGCCTGTTTCCGTAGATTTTGCCACCCGCGATGGCACCGCGATCGCTGGGAAGGATTACGCAGCCACATCGAATACCTTGACATTCGGACCCCTCGAATCATCCAAAACCATTGCGATCCCAATTCTGAGAGATGGGCTGGTGGAATCTCAGGAGGGCTTCCAAGTTGTGTTAAGTAATCCGAGTCTGGGTGCCCGCTTGGACTCGCGAAACAGGGCAACGATCCTCATCACGAGTGACGACACCGGGATCCAGTTCAATAGCTCGACTTACACCGCGCGCGAGAATGCGGGACAAGCCCACCTCACCGTCGTGCGAGGCAATGACACTTCAGATCGCGTGTCCGTCGAGTTCGCAACTGTCGACGACACCGCCAAGGCCGGCATCGACTACGTCCCCACTTCGGGCATTGTCAAATTCACCCGTTCCGAGCGAACCAAAACGATCGTCGTTCCACTCCTGAATAACGATCGGCTGGATGGTTCCAGGCAACTCAGGCTCGAACTCAAAAACCCCGCCGGAGGCGCAGACCTTGGAACCCGGAGCACTGCCGCACTAGCAATCCAGGACAACGAGACCGGGGTACAGCTCAGCCACAAAAGGTACTCAGTCTTCGAAGCGGAGGGGGCGGCCCGGGTGACCGTGCTTCGTGGGGACGATGGGAATCTCCCAGTGAGCGTTGATTACATGACTGCCGATGGAACCGCGATTGCCGGTGTTCACTACCAGACGCGATCCGGCACCCTGAAGTTTATTGCAGGTGAAGTCAGCAAGACCCTTCTGATTCCGATTTCAAACGACGGACACCCTGGAATCAACCGGACATTCACCGTCTCGCTGAGCAACGCCGTCGGCACAATCGGCCTGGGTCCCACCCAGAGTGCGGAAGTCATCATCATTGACAATGACAAGGGCCTCGCCTTCAGCCAGTCCAGCTACGTCGTATCCGAAACGGGCCGGTCCGTTCAAATCACTGTCATTCGCAAAGACGACGGTGCCTCTTCGATTTCGGTCGATTACGCAACGCATGACGCTTCCGGACAGACGCCTCGCACTCATGTCCCTCAATCCGGCACGCTGACCTTTGCCGCGGGCGAAATGACCCGAACCATTGGGATCCAAATCTTGAATAATTCCATAGCCAACGGTGACTCGATCGTTCAGCTCACGCTGAGCAACCCGACCGGAGGCGCAACCTTGGGCTCGCCGTCCGCGGCCACCCTAAGCATTGTCGAAGATGATCGCGCCGTGGTCCTGGATAAGAGCTTTGACGTGGGAAATGGAACCGATATATGGGTCAGCTGCCTAAGTGTTATGCCGGATGGTCGGATCTTCATCGGGGGTCAATTCCGTTCGATCAATGGGGTCGGACGGACGGGGATCGCGCGGCTTCTTCCGGATGGGTCAGTGGATCCTACCTTCAACCCGAACGATGGACGTGGAGGGATCGATCAGGGCGTGACATGCTTCTCAATGCAGACGGATGGATCGATCCTGATTGGAGGGTACTTCAGTTCGATCAATGGCATTCCGCGAAACCGGATCGCCAAGCTCAAGCCGGATGGAACCTTGGACGACACATTTGTTCCGGGCGAGATGGTCGGAAGCGTCGAATCCTTGGCGGTTCAGCCAGACGGCAAAATCATCATTGGCGGGTCGTTCGATCGAGTCGCTGGTGTGAAACGCATCAACCTTGCCAGGCTCAACTCCAACGGGAGCCTCGACGCCGAGTTTCTGCCGCCAAGCAACAACGACGGTGCTGTGGCTGATATCGCAATACAGGGCGACAATGCGATTCTCGTGGCCGGGCATTTTCAGCACGTCAGTGGAGGGACCCGTAGGGCACTGATACGCTTGAATCCGAATGGCACGCTCGACGAACCCTACAAGCCCAGCTTCGGGGGCCAATTTGGGAACCCGTCCCCAGTGTATCTTACGGGACTTGCTCTCGACCCAACCGGAAACGCCATCGTCAGCGGAACCTTCATCACGGTGGATGGCATCCGTCGGCGCGGTCTCGCCAGGCTCGATTCCAATGGCACGCTCGACCCAACGTTCGACCCACAGCAGGGAACTGACCAGGAGTTCGGATCGCCAGACCGAGTCTTCATCCAGCCGAACGGCCAAATCTTGGTCGGAGGCACTTCAATGATTTTTCACGGTGTCCGTCGACGGGGCGTCGCGCGACTGAATGTGGATGGAACGTTGGATGGAGCCTTCAACCCGGGAATCGGGGTCGACGGAAGTATCTCTGCAATGGGTGTCCAAACCGATGGAAACGTTGTAATTGGCGGGAGCTTCGGATCCGTCGACGGATTCGCGGCCTTTAACGTCGCCCGAATACTCAACAAGCCTTCGAGCCTTCAAGTTGTTCAATTTGTGACAACTCATGTTTTTATCACCGAAGGCGAGGGCGCGGTCAAACTCCTCATCGAGCGTATCGGCGACCCAGCGGGCGAAATCACCGTCGATTACACGGTGGGGGGTGGGACTGCCACCCCGGGAGTCGACTACTTGCTGCAACACGGAACGGTTCGGTTCCGCGCCGGGGAGACCACCAACGAAATCAGCATTTCGATCCTGGATGACGGCCTCTTGGAATCGACCGAGTTGCTCGAAGTGACGCTTTCGAATCCGAGCTCCTTTGGCGTTGAGTTGACTTCGCGCAAGTCAGCCGTCATCGAGATTCGTGACAACGAACTTCCCAACCTCATCGACTGGAGTTTTGATGCATCCGCTATCGGTGCCGGTGGTCGTTTGGCGTCTGCCCTGTTGCCGGATGGAAAAGTGATTCTGGTAGGGTGCCCGATTACTGTTGATGGAACTCTTAGAGGTCCTCTGATTCGGCTCACTGCCGATGGCAGCTTTGATCCCTCGTTCGTTTCGCCGTTTTCTCAGGACGATGGTTCTTGTCTGCAACGAGTGTTGGTCTTGCCCGATGGGAAGATTCTGGTGGCCGGTGAATTCTATCTGAGTGCGCCCGGGGGCGATCGAAATGGGTTGATGCGCCTAAACGCGGACGGCTCTCTTGATACCGGGTTTCTGGCCTGGCCCGGGACTGACTACGCTCAAAATGACCGCTTGGCGGCGGCTGCAAACGGAATGATCCTGGTGGGCAACGGTGGTGATCTCATCAGGCTGAAAGGCGACGGATCCCTGGACAAGACGTTATTGGGATTTCCAATTCGGGGATACGCGCAGGTTTTCGCCGTTCAACAGGATGAGAAGGTTATCGCAGCCGGCAGTTTCTCTGCGGATGAACCTCCTTACGGCCCTTACGGTCTTGTTCGCCTGAACCCAGATGGTTCACCCGATGCCCAATTCAACGAGAATGCCAAGGCAGCCTCGAATTGGGAGTCCGTGCAGTCGCTCGTCGCTCAACCCGATGGAAAGATTTTGATCGGCGGCAACTTTCAGACTTCGGGAGCAATACCCCACTCTGGGATCGCTCGTCTGAACGCGGATGGCACGCTCGACACTGCATTCACCTTCGGAATTAACGTCGAATATCGAACTCCCGACTCGGCCCCTAGCCCGGGTTCGGTCGAATACACTAGCCTCCAAACGGATGGCAAGATCCTCATCGGTGGACGATTTAACAGTGTCAATGGTGTTCCCAGACAAAATGCAGTCCGGTTGAACGCCGACGGCTCGGTCGATCGAGGTTTCAATACTGGAGATCTGGTAACTCCGTGGTGGGATAGCCCCGTGCCTACTTTGGTTCCATACTCGACGGGCCAGATTCTGATCACCGGCTACTTATCCGGACTCGATGGACAAAGGTTCCCGGGTGTCGCCCGTTTATACGGTGACTCGACCCTCCCTGCCCTTCAGTTCGAGTTCCAGAGGTTCGTTGCTTCCGAGAACCAGGGAACGGCCGAAATTCGCGTCCATCGCCTGGGAAACGTCGACAAACCAGCGACCGTGGAGTTCCAGACGGCTTCTGGGACCGCCATGGACGGAGCTGATTTTTCCACGACCACGGGAACCCTTACCTTTGCTCCGATGGAAGTAATTAAGACTTTCCGCATCGCACTCCTGGATGATGGAGATGACGAGAAGGATAAGACCGTCCAACTCACTCTCAAGAACCCCTCGACCAACTCGGGCTTGGGCCTGGCCAAAGCGGTGCTTACGATTCTCGACGACGAACGGCCGGGCAGTCCGGGCCCAACATTCAAGCCTGGATTCAAAGCCGATGAATATGGATCCTATGGGGCGATCGATCTGGCGACGGTCGAGTCGGATGGTAAAATCTTGATTTTCGGGCAGTTCACCCTCCCCGATGGGCAGCCCAGGACTTTTGCGCGGCTCAATCCGGATGGAACTCTCGATTCGGGATTCAAGCCGCTCCAGAACCACTACTCAGGCACCTTGATCGTGCAGCCCAACGGTAAGGTCATCACCCGATCTCCCAGCAACCTCGTCCGGCTCATGGCAGACGGCTCGATCGATCCATCCTTTTCTCTCGCGCCCGGGGTCATTGCATCGACGGTCCCTGGAACCGCGCTCGATTCCAGCGGCAGGATTTTTGCCCTCAGCTTGCGGTTTGGGGCAGGTTCCGATCCTGAATACTATTACACGGTTATACGGCTCCTGCCGGACGGAACGGTGGACCCAAGTTTCGATGACGCGCGGACCACCGTTTATGGTTACTTCGGCGGCCTGGTGGCGCAGGCGGATGGCGGGGTTCTTATTTGGGGCAACTGGGGCTCAACTCCCAACAACTGGGCAACTTGGAAATCTAAGCTCATACGTCTTAATCCGGACGGTTCGGAAGATGTGAGCTTCCGTCCATCGATTCCCTCAAATGGCTGGTATATCCGCAATCTGGTTCTAGAAAGCGACGGCACAATCCTGATCGCGGGTTCGATTTGGATTAACAGCACCACTCAAAAAAGCGTTGTGCGGCTGTTCGCCGACGGATCGGTGGATTCCGGCTTCGAGACTGGTTCCCTCGGTGACGTCAACAGTATGGCAGTACAACGAGACGGTAAGATCCTCGTGGGCGGGATCCTTAGTGGTATCGATCCCATTTCGCCTCCGACACTGGTTCGGTTACATTCCGATGGAAAGGTGGACACGACATTCGATCCGGGCACAGGACTGTCTCGGCTAACGGGCTGGGGTGGAAATCGGCCTGATCTTAATAATATGCAGTTGTTCATTCTCTCCGACGGGAAAGCCCTCGTCACCGGAGGGTTTACCCGAGTCAACGAGCTCGTCCTTCCCATGATTGCACGGGTGAATGGCGATTTCGAGGTTCGGATCACTGACCTGCAATTGTTAGAGACGGGCGTCGTCCGGCTGACTTTCACCAGTAGGAAAGGAAAAACGTACGTTTTCCAAACCTCAGATGATTTGACCCACTGGACGCCACTTGGGACCACCACAGCCTCTGGTAATGTCCTGCAAATGGAGGACACCCCGATGGCTGGCCAAAGGCAACGGTACTATCGCGTCGTGCATGGGAATTAGGAGTCTTGAGGCTTTGAACACACCCGTTCTCATTGTTTAGAAAGCCTCGGCTTTGCTTCGCTATCCAATCGTGCTTCTCTGATTTCGTTCATGAACGAAATCACCCGCATCCGGGAGCGTGTTGATCCAGATCACCCAGTGATCAGTCATCAGGGGGCGGAGGTCCTGGGGCTAGGCGCGAACTACTGGCTACGGATGACTGGCTACGGATGACTGGCTACTGATTACTGATTACTGACTACTGGCCACGGCCGGGCGTTTTGGAGTGCGGTGGCGCAACATGCCGGGATCTACCGCTGCTCCGCGGATAAATCCACGGTCGAGGGGCAATCCGGTCTGCCGCGGACGCGCCCCTCCCAATTTCGGAGCCTCATTCGGGATCCGACGATCTTCCGAAGTTTGTTCGGATCCGGGGTGTGAGCGTCTGCAAAACGTCTCGCTGCGATATCAGTCGTAAGACTGAATTCAGCAGTTAGTGCCGCAACGCATTCGCGACAATTCGCCGACGGGTGGTCTCGCGATTGGCAGCGTCGTGGTACTCCACCGGATTGAAATCATCGGTCAGGACGATCCCATGCCGGGGATCCATGCTGGGCACATTGGTCAGAGCCCATTCGTATTCTTGACGTATCATGGGCACGTAGCGGGCCAGAAGGCCGGGTGGTATCGACGGCTTGCGGCCCGGTGCCGGCGAGGCGGCATAGAAGCACTTGCCGTCTTCCGTTCGATGGAGTGCCACGGTTCCAAAAACGGATTGCAGTGTTTGATACAATGAGTTGGCGAAAAAATCCTGGCCCGCCTCCGTTTTGGCAAACGTGTTGATGACCAATACCCCCTCCGGTTTGAGCACTTTTCGGACCGCGCGAAATGCCTCCTGGGACATGAGGTGGACTGGAGTGGAATCGCCAAGAAACGCGTCCAACACCACACAATCATACTGCTTCGTGCAACGCCGCACATACTGACGCGCATCCCCTTCGTAGACATGGACGGCGGCGGGATTGAACCCGAAATATTTCGTCGCCAGCGGAATGACGGCCGGGTTGATTTCGACGGCATCCACTCGGGCGCCTTCCCGGGCAAACTGCATGGGAACAATGCCAACCCCCAGGCCGAGGCAGAGCACCTCCTCAATGACCGGCTGGTAAGAGCGGGCGAACCCCGGGAGGAGGTACGTGAACGCCGACAGGCTGATGCCGCGCGTGGGTTCGTAACTATTCTGCATCAAGTAATCGTTCAGATACATGCGAAGAGTCATTCCATTTTGATGGCGGTCGATGACTTGCAGTTGTCCGAAATTCGAGTTGGCGAAGGCGATTTCTCCGAAAGCCACCCGCCGCCGAAGGTCTTGTCCCACGCCCGCCAATCCGATCGCTCCGCTCAGGCCGCCCAGGATCAGAGCGACGGGTAACTGGCGGCGCTTTCCCCAGAACACGAAATAAGTCACCGCCTCGAAAGCGAGGATTAAAACGACGGCCAGAAGCGTTTTCGAATTGGGCAACAGGGGCACCAGCACATAGCCGATCAGAATTGTCCCCGCAAAGCTGCCCAACGTGCTGATGGCGCTCAAACGGCCCATGTTGCTCCCGACGGCCGCGATCGATGCGGTGAACACCTGCACGAGGAATGGACCCGTGGTGGCGAGGAGTGCGAGCGGCACGAAGAAGAGAACGGCCGAGGCAATCAGTGTGCCGACCGCCAGGCTCGGCAGGCTCAGGGCAAAATTGGCCACGGGTTCACAGATCACCAGGCAGAGCGCCAACCACAGGGCAGCTCCGAGCACGGCACCGTAAAGTTTGCGTAAATCCGCCGATCGATGCACCCAAATTCCCCCCCCCCAGTATCCAAACGCCAGGGCGATCAGCGTGACGGCAATCTGTGCCGTCCAGACGAAATGCGACGTCCCCACGTAGGGCGAGAGCAGTTTTGCTCCGAGGATCTCGACGATCATGATGACGGCCCCATTGATTGCGGCCGTGAGAAAAAGGAAACGTCGGAGCGACGGCGACAAGCCGGTTTTCGGTACCAATTGAGAGGGGGGCACGGCCGTTTTTAGGCTGGTTTTGGGATCCAAGCAAGAGCGGGAGGGATTCAGCATTTCGTAAACATGGGACGCTAGGATGCTCGGCGGCGGCGGTGCGGCTGGGGCGGCCTTGGGACGCCCCACTTCTTTCCCATTGTCGAAATCCGACAAACCCGCAACATTTCCGCGCCGTTCCTATGTACCTCCCGACTCTGTTCCTGCTTGCGCTATCCGTGGCGACTGCAATTGCTGCGTCGTCCGAACCACGCTTCCGTACGGTGGATGTCGATTCCAAAATCGCCATCGGCTACGGCATCACCACTGCGGATGTCGACGGCGACGGGAAGCCCGATCTGGTGCTTTGCGACAAGAACCAGGTCGCATGGTATCACAATCCTGGCTGGGAAAAGCACGTCATCGCGGAAAACCTCACGAAGTTGGATCACGTTTGCATTGCTGCCGCGGACATCGATGGCGACGGCAAGGCAGAGATCGCGGTCGGAGCGGGTTGGAATCCGAGCGACACAACCAACAGTGGCGCCGTCTTTTTCCTGAAAGCACCCGTCGATCGCGCTCAACGTTGGAAGCCGATTGAACTGCCGCACGAGCCCACCGTTCATCGCGTGCGCTGGGTCAAGGACTGGCAGGGGCGATTGACGCTCGTGGTCGTTCCGCTGCACGGTCGGGGGAACAAGGATGCCAGTGGCGACGGCGTTCGCATCCAACGCTATGTCAAACCGGCGGGTGTCGGCGACTGGGAGATCACGACGCTTCAAAACTCGCTCCATAAGACTCACAACTTCGATCCGGTCCAGTGGGACGATGATGTGGCGCAAGAGTTGTTGATTGCGAGCAAGGAGGGTGTGTTCGCCTTGAACTGGTCGCAGCAGGAAAACCGGAACGTGTTGAAACCGATCGCGGACGGGCGGACGGGCGGTGCCGGTGAAGTTCGGTTGGGAAAGCTTGCCAGCGGCGGACGGTTTGTGGCCACGGTCGAACCGATGCACGGCAATGCCCTCGTTATCTATCGGCCGCCGGCCAAGGGTGGCACGAATCTTTGGGATCGCCTCGTGCTGGACGAAACGTTGGTGGAAGGGCACGCGCTTGCGTGTGGCGACTTGCTCGGACTGGGTCGCGATCAGATTGTCGTCGGTTGGCGCGGAGTCCTGAATCGGCCGGGCGCGAAAGTCGGTATTCGCCTCTTTATTCCAAAGGACAACACAGCAGCGGAATGGAATTCTGTCTTGATCGACGACAACACCATGGCGTGCGAAGATCTCTGTCTCGCGGATCTAAATGGAGATGGCCGGCTGGACATCATTGCGGCCGGTCGAGCAACCCATAACGTGAAGATCTACATGAACGAGAAACCGGCGCCTTGACTGATGGCGAAGCCGGATCATTTCGAACTGCCTGACGGCACCCCCGTATCCATTCTTTACGAAGACCGGGCCGCGATGGCCATCGACAAACCCCCGGGCTGGATGTTGGGCCCGGATGATTGGGAACATGCCGACCGGAATTTGCATCTCCTTCTGGTCGATCTATTGAAGCAACGCCCCTTCTGGGTACGAAGCCGCAATCTCCGGTTCCTTCGGCACGTTCATCGCCTGGACGCCGGCACGAGCGGTATCCTCTTGCTCTCGAAATCGCTCGGGGCGATTCAGTCCTATTCCAAATTATTCGCCAGCCGCGAGGTCTCCAAGACCTATCTCGCGGTGACGGCTGGAGTTCCGACGCGGGATCAATGGGTCTGCCGTGATCCATTGGGGCCGGTTGCAGGCGACCCCGGCCGGCACCGTGTCGATTTGACAGAAGGCAAGCCCGCGGAAACAGAGTTTCGTGTCCTGTCACGTCAGGGCGGTCGGGCACTGATCGAAGCCCGTCCGTATACCGGCCGCACTCACCAGATCCGCCTGCACTTGCTGGCGGCTGGCTGCCCGGTAGTGGGCGACGATCTCTACGGGCGCGCTGACTCTGCGCCGGCGGGACCCGGACAGAAGCTTGGACTCCGAGCGGTGGGCCTTTCCTACCAGGATCCCTTCCTGCGCCGCCCGATTCGGATCACGGCGCCCACGGGCCATTTCCTCAGCCGGTTTGGTTTTTCGGAGGCGGGGTCCGAAAAATCTCCTCCGGTTTTAGCCCCGAAAGGTGTTCAACCCCTCGCATCAATCGAAACAGGGCGAATAACATCATCCCGAAACTCGGCACCACGATCACTGGCCAGGAAAGCCAGTTCATCTTCCCCAGTTGGGCATTAAACTCCGGGGAACCGGGGACAGCCGTAAGCAACCAGCGGGCGAGAATAAAATTCAGCACCGCACTGATCAGAAACGATGCCGCGAGGATCCAGGAAGACCGCGCCAAGAGGAGTTCGAAGGGCCCGGCCATGTTTCGCTCTGCCAATGCCTGCTCGATGCGATGGGTGTCCAGCACCTGATCATTGAAGAGGAGCGTCTTCACCAGTGGCTGGCGCGTGCGCAGCGAAAGCGGAATCGCCAATCCCAACAGCAGAGGTACCGCCGCCTCCTTGACTGCCACCCAGTAGGCATCGGTCTTCAGGAGCCCCAGCACCCCCGTGGCGAGCGTGCTGACAAATCCCAGGACTGAGAAGATGTTAAATTTCCGTCGCGTCGCGAGATCCCAGACCCCGTAACCAAGCGGGAGAGCGAGCGACACCACGAGGCCCCAGACCGGCCCCAATCGATCTGGCTTTGACAACTGGTTGAGGAAGAACCCCGGCAGAATCACATTGCAGAGAAGATTCAACCAAATGTTCTCTGGCTTCGCGGCGGCGGATGGGGTCGTTGAACTCATGAGCAATCCGCAAGGCTGATCGAAAAATCACCCCGCGGCCAAGGCAAATGGGAGTGAATGGGGTCGAACGGGTGCATCTCACGGAAACGGTGGTTTTCGAGTCAGCGATTGTTGAACGGAAGAATTCTTCATTTTTCCCGGGACTCTGATTTCGATTTCTGAAACGCTCCGCGGC
>CAMDJH010000040.1 GCA_945900455.1 Akkermansia muciniphila | reverse complement strand
CTGGCCGAGCTTTCCAGCAGCAGGCAGGCGAGCGGCGGCGACGAGCTTTGAGCCTACAGCTCGCGTCGCTGCCGGTCGCCACGCGTAACGGACTCGCCTGCCTGCTGCTGGAAAGCGTCATTTTCACCCACAAATTATCCGGAAGAGCCCTATTCCCAAATGACGTTCCCGCGGATCCGAGCGCCAACCTCAAGTCCATGCGTGTCCGCGACCTCCTGGCAATGTCGACCGGGCATCAGGATGAACCGTTGTCCGACGCCGACAAAGTTTCGCCACAGAGTTTTCTTGCTCAGCCGGTACCGCACAAACCGGGCACGCATTTTAAGTATAACACCGCCGCGACGTTTATGCAGTCGGCTCTTGTCCAGAAAGTCACCGGACAGACGGTGTTCGACTATCTCCGCCCGCGCCTTTTCGATCCTCTCGGTATCACCGGGGCGACATGGGCCACGAACTTTCAGGGTGTCTCGCTCGGCGGCTATGGCCTGAAGGTCCGCACGGAGGACATCGCGAAGTTTGGCCAACTCTATCTGCAACGAGGCCGGTGGAATGGCCGGCAGTTGCTGCCCAGTGAGTGGGTCGAGACGGCGACCGCCAAACAAACTTCGAACGGCAGCAACCCGAAGAGCGACTGGGACCAAGGCTACGGTTACCAGTTCTGGCGCTGCCGTCCCCACGCCGCCTACCGTGGTGACGGCGCGTTTGGCCAATACTGCATTGTACTGCCGGAGCAGGACGCCGTCGTGGCGATCACCAGCGGCGTCAAGGACATGCAGGCGGTGATGAATCTCGTCTGGGACAAGCTCCTGCCCGCCCTCCAGCCCGAGCGTCTGCCGGACGATGCAACGAACCGGAAGGAGCTCGAAGCAAGGCTTGCCAATCTGGCAGTGCGGACGCCGGAAGGCAACGCCACGTCGCCGCTCGCGGCGAAGATCATCGGCCGGAAGTTTGTGTTTCCATCAAACGCGCAAAAGCTGGAGTCCATCACGATTGTGCCTGACCCGACCGGCAATGGCCTGACACTGGTCACTCGGTCCGGTGGCATCGAGATCCGCCTTGCATCGGGCTATCGGGAGTGGAGGAAGGGGCGCGGTGTGTTTGGCGGCGGTTTGTCTGGCCTTTATCTCGATGAGCCGCTCGCGGCGAGTGCCGCGTGGACTTCCGAAGACACGCTGGTCGTGAAAGTGTGCGCCTACGAGACACCGTTCCACGCCACGCACACGCTTCGATTCGATGGCGACCAGTTGATCCACGATCGATCCGCCAACGTCGGCTTCGGCAGCGCGAAGCAGGCACAACTCGTCGGGAGAGTGGAGTAAGCCAACCGGTCATCGGTGCGTTTTATGGCGGCGCGGCGCCCTTCCGGCCGGATGTCCGGACGGAAACAAATCCTTTCTCGGTTAGCTCTCGATGGCACGCACCGAGGTCATCGGCCGGCCGAGGTGGCCCAGGCCTCATTAAAGAAGCCGGAATTGAGCACCGTTTCCCCGACGTGTGAGGCGGGCGCACTCGGAGGGTTGTCACCGGCTTTCAGAATGGCCCAGTCGCCCAGGCGAGGGAAGACCATGTAACTGAAGCGCAGTTCCGAATCGTGATAGGTGTGGCCGCTGTTGAGAACGACATAGCGTCCCGCGGCGCCGGGCAGGGGATTCGGGTAGATCATCTGCACGCCGTGGTCGGCGGAGGGGTGTCGCTCGGTGCCCACTTGGAGCGTATCGCGGGTCCATTCGAGCGGGAGTTGAGGCAAGATCTGTCGGAGGCAGCGATTGCTTCCCGGATCCCCGAAGAGAATGAGGTTCGCGCGTCGCGCGTCGTCTGCGGTCACTTCGGTGTCGTCCTTGATCGGGAGAGTACCACGGTAGTGTCGACGCCACTCGTCCGCGAAACGCCGTAGATTCGCATCCGCCCACGCGCCGACAGCCGGGTTCCATGCCTTGCCGGTTCCGCGAACACATAGGAAGGGGCGCTCGAAGGCATCGTCAATGGGGCCTTGCAACCCCGGTCGTTTGCCGGTCAGGGCGACGGAATCGAGAGTGCCTTGGTAATGCCATTTTCCGTTGCGCCGCTCGATGACGAACGATGGGTTGGTTCCGGTCACGGACGAGGGCAGGGCAATCTGCGCTCCACCCACCGTCAACTGCGTGGACGTTGCCTGGATCGCCGGCGGATGGATTGCAAAGCGGGTGATGTTCTGCGGTTCGTTCACGGTGATCGCGCCATCGGGAGCGACTCGGGCCTCAATTTCAGCACGCTGGTAGTGCTCCGCGAGACCGAGCACTTCGATCCAATGGCAGCGACTGAACTTCAGGGTCCATGTCACAAAGCGAATCTGTTTGGGAAACGGGTTGATGCCCTTGGCCGCAGGTTCCCCAAGGAGGCGAAGTTGTTCCTGGAAAACTTTTGCTGTGATGCTGTGACCCGCGCCGGGATCGACGAGGCCGACGAATGGAATCCCCTCCCGCGCAAAAGCCCGTTCGATCAGCTGGTGCGACGAGTAATAGGGATCCTGATCACCCATGGCGGCGACGACCGGCACCATGCCTGCGTTTGCGGTGTAATCGATGGCGTCGACGAGATGCAACAGGGTCTTCTGCCACGGCGTGAGCGGTTCGAGGCGAACAAAATGTTTCCACGGCGAATTGGCGAACTCGTAGGTGTCCACCGGGCCCGCCGTGGGGCCGATCGCCACAAATCGGTCCGGTCGCTTTAAGCCGAGTTGCCAGGAGCCCACGCCGCCGAGTGAACTCCCGCGCAGTACGATCCGGGAACGATCGATGCGATAGTCGCGGCAGACGGCTTCGATGGCTTCGTTCACATCGGTTTCGCCTTCGAAGCGATACGCATTCTCGCCGAGTCGCCCCATGGGATGTACTTCGATGAAATTGTTAGTGGAGGCCGCCGCGCCGCCGGTGCCGGTGTCGCCCGTGTCGTAACTGGAAATAAACTGCAATTCACCCACCCCCGTCGCGCTGCGGCTGCCGTGCAGAACGACATCTAGACGGCTGGGTTTGGCCGGATCATAGCTGGCGGGCACGACGAGACCGTAGGGCTGCACCGATCCGTCTACGGCGGAGATGAAGCCGCGCACACTGGTGCCACGCTTGTCCGCCCAGGGCTGACGTCCGGCCTCGAGGGCCTCAACTCGATTCCGTGCCCTTAGCAATCCCTTCTGCACAAGTTCACGATTCTTGAGGTCCGTGATCGGTCCGAAATCGAGCGCCCAGACGACGCCTTTGACAAAGATTTGTGCGTCAGCCCAACGATCTGGCGTCACGTTCGGTGCATGCTCCAGCGCATCGAGCCGCCGCCGCAGGGGCTGCAATTCCGCCAAGAAAGCCTTCCGCTCCACCTCAGAGAGCGCGCTCGGCCCCATGGCGGGCTCCGCAGCCTGTACGATGGGAAGTTGTGAGGCGAGCGCCAGGGCGATGGCGAGACACACCTGAGCCCTTCGCCAGGCGGGCGGGATCGGTCCGGTACGGTTCATAAATGTTTTCGGCTTCAGAACGGCGGCACCCCTCTTGTCGGCTGTCCCGTGAGCGGAAGTCAAACATTGCTTGGGGTGTTCGAACGCGGTGAGTGTAAAATAAAAATGGTCGAGCCTCCACGCACAGGAAGCTCCCGCAGAGTGCCGACCAGGATGACGGAGGTGAAAATGTCCATCGATTGCTCGAAGGCCGGGTGTGACGCACGGCCCTGACGTTCAACCCGAACGAATTCGCCATCTGCGGCGCATTTGCCTGCCTCAGCCTTGAAGCAGTACCCACAGGTATCGACCGATGTTGGATTGAACCGCACGGACTAGATTCCGATTCCCGACGTGCCGGAGTCACAATTGACCTGTCCTTTAGCCAATGCTTGCGAGAGAATGAGGTCTCTATGAGCCCCGCGCACCCGAAAAAACAGCCGGCCAGACTCCCCTCGCCATTTGTTACGTTCCCGATTGCGATCGGACTTTGTTTGATCCCTCTACAAATCCAAGCGGAGGACTGGCCGCAATGGCGCGGCCCGGCACGAAACGGAGTTTCCAAGGAAACCAAATTGCTCAAAGAATGGCCGAAGGAAGGTCCAAAGCTTCTGTGGCAAGCCACCGACGTTGGTTCCGGGTACTCCGCCCCCGCCGTGGTGGGAGACAGTTTGTATGTGCTCGCCAACGAGGGCATGGACAGCGAGTTCGTCCAGGCGCACGCGGTCAAGGATGGTCGACGCGCCTGGCGCACGCCACTCGGCAAAGTCGGGCCGAACATTCCGCAGATGAACTTCGCGGCCGCGCGGTCAACCCCGACGGTCGATGGGGATTTCATTTACGCGCTAGGCTCCGATGGAGATGTGGCTTGCCTTGATATCAAGACCGGCAACGTCCAGTGGAAAAAAAATCTCCGCGCAGATTTCGGCGGCAAGCCCGGGGATTGGGCTTACGCGGAATCCCCGCTCATTGACGGCAACACGCTGGTATGCACACCGGGCGGCACGGGCGCCACGCTCGTGGCTCTGAACAAAAAAAACGGTGAGGTCATCTGGAAATGCCTCACTCCCGAAGGCGACCAGGCGGCATTCGCATCGGCCATCGCTGTCGAGACTGACGGCGTTCGCCAATACGTTCAACTCCTGCAAAAAGGTTTGGTGGGGATCGATGCCAAGACCGGCAAGCTCTTGTGGCGTTATGGAAAGCCAGTCAGCCGCTACGGCGCGAACATTCCCACCCCGCTCGCCAGCGACGGAACTATCTATGTCGGCTCGGCCGGGACCGGCGGAGGTGCCGTCAAGCTGAAGGTTCAGGACGGAAAGGTGGAGGCGGAGCAGGTGTATTTCGAATCGAAATTGCCCACCGCCATCGGCGGCGTGGTGAAGGTTGGCGATTATCTTTACGGTACGACTGGACAGGCGTTGCTGTGCATCGAGTTCGCCACGGGCAAACTGAAATGGGAAGATCGCGCGATTGGGACCGCCTCGCTCTGCTACGCGGACGGCCGCCTATACCTCCACGGTGAGAACGGTGACGTAGCGCTGGTGGAAGCATCCCCGGATTCGTATCGCGAGAAGGGCCGCTTCACACCGACCGCTCAGCCAAAACACACCCTTCCGATGGAGAAAGCGTGGGCATATCCGGCGGTCGCCAACGGCCGGCTCTACATTCGCGACCACAGTTCGCTTTGGTGCTACAGCATTAACTAAAACGTAGATTCCTCGCGGAAAAGCACGGACCTCACACCATCCTGCTGATTCTCCCGGGTCTCGTATGATCAATGAATAGCCAAACTCGCTCACTCCGCTCGGATTGAAGCGTGTTCGGACATATAAACCATGTCGAGATTGTTAGGCGACGGGACGACGAGTGTCATCGATTTGTTGAGAACAGGGAGTTTGGTGCGAGGGTCCACCCACTTGTGGATTTCGGCATGACCATCGGCGAAGCTGAGCCCCCCCGAGCCGTTGTGGCTGCTCGATGGATAATCAACAATCATAATTCTCGTGGGCGAAACACCGTCATTCATAGCCACTGCGAAATCGGCGAAATTGAGACTGTCCGGATGCTCGTCAATAAACACATAGGCTTTGGAATGGCCCATCGGATTGATGTCGGATAATTTTTTGAAGACAACATATTTCTTCTGGGTAATGGCGCTCAACCAATCATTCCTGGAATTCATCGCCTGACTCATGCTGATGCTCCGCACGCGAGGATATTTTCTGTCCTTAATCGTCACGGTGCTTCTATCGGCCGGGCATTTATAAATGCCCGCCGTACGAGAGGTATAAGGCGCGAGTTTGGCATATTTAGGATCCAAGAGATAAAGAAGATTTGTATTGTGTTCGTTGCCCGGGTTGTAGTCGATGACACCGCGTACCCATCCCTCCTTCTTGTCTTCCATGTCATTCCAGACCAGATTGTCACGGGAGTCGTCCGCATACATAATCCAGGCGAGCGTCAATTGCTTCATATTACCCATGCACACAATCCCCTGTGCCTTGGTTTTCGCTTTGGCCAGTGCGGGCAGCAACATCCCGGCAAGGATGGCGATGATGGCGATGACAACCAGGAGTTCGATGAGCGTAAAGCCTGGGAACCTGCTTCCATGCACAGAGCCTTGCTTGCGTGGCGAAGGGCAGTGTTTCCGGCTTTCGAAAGAGAAATGAAACAGGTTCATAACAAATGATTTTTCAGGATTTGTCCGAGACTGAAGCATCTGGACGATAGAGTTGCAACGATAACTTTGCCAGTCCTGGTTTGCGTCAGGACGCTGTGGGTGTCTGAAAGTCGGGGGGGCAAAAAACTCAAACCTACCAATATTCAACGATTTGCAGGGCGATCAACAGATTGCTCCCAAGCCGTTGGCTCGGTTAAGTCTCGTCGATGAATTGGAAACGAATGCTGGCGACCCTCTCCGGTTCGGTTGATCAGGAACTCCTCCTGCGCAACGAGTATCTGGTGACGGAGAACCGGATTCTCAATGCCCCACTGCCTTGAGAATTACTTGAGTCACTTCCACGCGGAGCGAAATCACCAAGGCAAGGGCAACGTGATCCTGTTTCCAGCGCCCGAGGATCGGATCGGTGAAAAGGCAGGGGATATAAAGACTCGCGAGCGCCTCGGTGGCCTCCTGAAATTCAATTACCGGGAGGCCGCATGAGTATTTTGACCATACGAGTCAGTGATTATTTGTTGATCTGCTTGCCCTCGTAATCCGCGCCCGCTTTCAAGCCCACTTGTCGAAGCAGATCGGCCCGGGTTTCCCGCAGGGCCATATTCTCGGGGTGGGCATCAATCTGATCCGACAGTACCGAGAGCGCATCATACCAAATGCCCGCTTCGGCATACACACCGGCGAGGGACGCCGGGGTGGCTTTCGCAATTCTCTCCTTCAGTTCAATCGAAGGTTCGACGCGCTTGATGACGCCGCTGGCCACCAGATCGGTGGATCGGTTATCAGGATCACTTATCAGAGCCACTACCCACTGGTACTCCACGCCGGGCGAAAGCTTCACGCCACGGTCCGACAATTTGATGCGCTGGACCCCGGCTTTCGACGAACGCTCGACCGTCACCTGAACAATCGGCTTGATCTTGTTTTCCTGGAGTAACGTGAGCTCGAACTTCGCATCGGCAGGTTTTGACTGAAACCAGAACAGCGACGGTTGTTCTCGAGTCGTCACGCCGATGTCGTCCGGGGCCAGCACGTCGAGCGTGATCTGGGTATCGCCGGTTCCGCGCGATCCTCCCGTAACACGGACCGACGGCGCCCCGGTGGTCGGGGGACGAAACTTCACCCCGGAGGAAGGGCTGGCGGCACCGGTTTGATTGTTATCCGCGGCAAATGCCTCGCCCCCTCCCGCACCGAGCAATAGAAGCAGGCCCACCATCAAAGGCAATTTTCTGGGACGAGAGATTTCAGTCTTCATATCAACTTTTCAAGATCAGTTAGTTTCCGTAATGACGTTATAAACGCTAACCGGTTCGCTCTTATTTTTCAAGATCATTGTGCCGATCTTGCGAGTTGAAAACTCGCTGCCTAAGAGCAAGTGGGTGGCTTCGCTAATCAGGATGCGGCAACGGCTGCCGGCACCGGTTAGCTGCGGACC
Source organism: Akkermansia muciniphila (assembly GCA_945900455.1). Taxonomy (GTDB): domain Bacteria; phylum Verrucomicrobiota; class Verrucomicrobiia; order Limisphaerales; family UBA9464; genus SIBK01. The sequence goes on along the minus strand of CAMDJH010000040.1, from coordinate 24,632 downwards.
CGAGGATTCCATGTTGAAGCTTTCCAGTCGCGCGGCCGTGTTCACGGAATCGCCAATGACGGTGTATTCCTGACGGTCGGTGCTGCCCAGGCTGCCAGCGACCAGCGGGCCGGTGTGTATGCCAACCCGCATGCTGGATACCGGCAAGCCTCGCTCCTTCCATTGGGCGTTGAGTTCATCGATCTGGGTTCGCATTGCCAGAGCGCAGCGGACGGCATTGCGGGCATCCCGCATGATCTCCTCCTGAGTCGTTCGCGCCAGAGGGACGCCAAACACCGCCATGATGGCGTCGCCAATGTACTTCTCGACCACGCCTTGGTGTGCCATGATGGTTGTGGCCATCGCTTCCATGTATTCGTTGAGCCATTCCATCACGAGCGCCGGCTCCATTTTCTCCGAGGTGGTGGAGAATCCCTCAAGGTCGGTAAACAACACCGTCGCAGTCAGTTTCTGCGAGCGGGGACGCTGACCGGCGAGAAATTCATCCCGTTGCGCCCAAAGTGCCTCCGCGATGTCCGGCGAGACCTGTCTGGAAAACAATTGCATGAGTTGTCCGCGCTGTTTCTTTTCCTGAAACGAGACGTAGGAGGTAACGAGCACAGCGGCCGGCGCATACGCCACCACCGGGGCGGCCAGCGGAATCCACCAACCATTCGAGAAGGCTAGCCATGAGATTCCACCCATAATTAGCAGGCAGGCCATGCTCTCGGGACCAAACCGCCATGGAGAACGCACTTGATAACCGATGGCGCCTCCCAGCAGACACCACAGGAGCACCCAGCCGCCCTCGAGCCAATCATTCCAAAAGCGAATGGGCTTTTCGCCATCCAGCGCCTGTCGCAGGAGTTGATTGATCGTCGATGCCTGCACCTCGATGCCCCGTTGATTACGCCGAATGGGTGTGACTCGTTCGTCGGAGACACTCGGGGTGTTGATACCCACCAGGAGGATTTTGTCGCGAAGACTGCCCGACGGGATGCGGCCGGAAAGGGCGTCGCTGACCGAATATCGGGTGAATTGATCGGGACATTTGAAGTCGAGGAGCATCTGCCATCCCCCCTTGTCAGCCCCGACATAGGCGCCGTCGTTGGCTTGGAAAGCCCGAAGTCGCGCCTTGCCCAAACGCAATAATGTTGCATCCGCCGGGTCAAATTCCGGCGCGATTCCCTTCCCCTCCAAGAAGAGCATGGCCAGGCGGAACGGCAATGAATAGAAGCTCTGCCCCTCGCTCGAATCACCAAACAGCATGCAGCGGCGTACCTTGGGGATCGTACGGTCCACCTCAATATCCACGGGGAAGTTGTCGTTGAATGCGATCCGTTCGGGGTTTGATTTCAAGACCGCTGGCGGCGCGATTCCTCCCAGGGTGAAGATCGCGATGATGTTCGAGTGCGACTGCAGCACCTGGTTCAGATGCGCGAGGCCGACGCCACTTTTGGGAACCGGGATGTCCCGCCAGATGTCCAGCCCGATGACTGCCGGGTGATCGGATTCGAGAGTTTGCAGCAACTCAGCCAGCTTGCTGTCATAAATCGGATAATCGAGCGAGGGGCTTTGGATGTCCGCCTCGGTCATCTCTATAAGCACTATGGGATCGCTAGTCTGAGCCTTTGGCTGGTGCCGAACAAAAAAATCATAGGCCTGAAATTCCGGAGACTGAAGCAAACCCTTGTGCCGCAGGGCAAACGTGCAAATGAAAACGAAGAATACAATCAGCAGGCTCACGCCGAGGGGGGGGAGCTTCACCTTAAGCCACCTCCTGACGGCGGGTGTGGCGGGGACGCCTGCGCTCATACCTTTAGAGCCAGTTCCCGATGACTAGGTAAGGCGACCAATAGCAGGGATGGCGATATCGGCGATCGCCAAGGAGTTTGATCTGGGCCATTTGCAACGCGCGGGCTTTGGAAACAGTCGGTGTGCTTCGCAATTGTTCATAGACCTCTGAAATGAGCGCGGAGGTGGACTGATCGTTAACGAACCACAGAGTGGCCAGGGCACTTCGAGCGCCCGCCTTGATCGCGACGCCCGCGAGTCCAAGCGCGGCCCGGTCATCGCCCGCCGCTGTCTGGCAAGCGCTCAAGACAAGCAATTCCACCGGCTGCCCTCGATACTGGCCGGGGCGAAGCAGTACCTCCAAGTCGTTCAGCGTCAGCTTGCTGTCGTAGGTGAGGACGAACGTCTTGTGCACGTCGCGGTCAAATTGTCCGTGCGAGGCTATATGCACGATGGAGTATTGTTCCTCGCTCAATTTGCGCTTTAGTTCCGCGGAGGTGAAGTTCTCATCCAGCAACGTCTCGCTGGAGTAGAAAGCTTTAATGCTGCGCAACTCGCCCGCCACGAAGTTTAACGGTGCGAAACCTTGCACCGGCTTGGAAAGTCCGTTCAACAGCAAGCGAACTTTGCCCCGTTCGATGGGCTGCGGGGCGACCAGCGAGAGCCCGGGTGCCACGGCTACCGCCAAGTCCTGAATGAGAAACCGTTCACCGTCGTGAAGGCTGGCGAAGGGAATCGTTCGAAGCGCGCCGTCCGGAACGAACACCAGTGTATTGATCCCGTGTTCTTTGATTAACCCCTGGATCGGCCGAATGAGCCAATCGTAGAGTTGCTGCGCCTGCTCGAGGTACCCGTAGGTGGTGCGTGTCTCGAGATTGCGGCGAAACTTTCTCACGGATGCCGTGAGCGTGTCGGCGTCAACTTCCACGGTGAAACGTCTGAGGCCCGAGGTCAGGCCGACCAACACTTCTGTGCGCGTGGGAAGCGGAATCAAATAGATCACCGCCGTGTGCTCATCCACGGCCTCAACGGCCCGCGTTTTCGCTCGCTGCACGTTGACGCAGTCGTCGCAGAAATAGTCCTCCAACTCGACGGTCTTGAGGTGCTCCACCGTACTCCGCGCCTCCAGAAGAAGGTCCTGCTCTTGGTTTGGATCTGTGGCGGATTTGGCTTGCTGCAACAACAAATCCGCCAATTCGAAGAAAAGCGGTCCCTCAGCTTCGCGGAAGGACCGGCGAGCGGTGGCGTTACCGTAGCCCAATGAAACATCGTTGCGGATGGGTTGCATGGTCTCGACCGCACGCCGATACGCCTGGATCGCTGATTCGCGATCACCCCGAGCTTTTAGCAGCCGCCCGGTTTGCCATTCCCAACGATACAAGGCCTCAGGCATTTGGGCTTGCTGGGCGGCAAAAACGGCCCGCCGTGTGAGCGCCAAAGCGATGTCACGCTGCCCATCCTGCTCGTAGAGTTGTCCCTGATACCCGAGCGCATAGGTCTCGATCGAGCGATCACGGAGCTTTTCGGCGAATTCCAAGGCCCGCTGGTAGGATTGAAGGGCGCGAAGCGTGAGCCGTTGTGCGGGCTCGGCGTCCGTGGTCTTGATCTGTCGGTCGGTCTGCCCCGCGGTAAGTAGCAAAAAGGCTTGGGCATGAGACGCGTCAAGAAGCTCGATTTCCCGAATCGCCTGAGTGTTCAGGTCATCGGCTCTCTTGAAGTCGCCGGCTCGCGCCGCCGTTGCCGCGGCGTTGCAGAGAGCGTGTGCCGTCAGCCATGTGTTGCCGGTTTGACGGGCCAGAGCGATGCATTCTTCGTAGGCAGCGAGCGCTTCCGAGTTTTTTTGCTGAGTCGCAAACAGGTTCCCCAGGTCATTAAGAATGGCCCCCGCACCCTCCGAATCGTTGTCGGCCCGTGCCGCCGCCAATGCCTCACGCAACAGCGAGGCAGCCCGCTCGGCTTCGAGGGTCATGATCAACGCCGCGCCCAGTTTGCCTTTAACTCGCATTACCTGAGATCGGTCACCGATTCTTTCGGCGCGTTCGAGCGCACCTTCCAGGATTTGCACCGCGCGCCGCTGTTGGCCAAGAGCTTGGTACGCGCTGGCGAGCGACACCGAGGTCAGGATTTCAGCGTTGGTGTTCCGTTGGCTGCGGAAGGACTCCACCGCCTTCTGCCAATTGTCCGCGGCCTGACTGAATGAACCTTGTTGGAATGCGCGCTGCCCTTGGTCTACGAGGGCGAGTGCATCCGCGAGCACCCCATGGACCACGCCAAGAAAGGCGAGTAGCAACATCAATCCTCGTTCGGATGCAATTCGCCTTGCGATTTTCGCGATCATTAAGTGTCTACTACGTCTCCTTCGATTTGAAGTAAAGCAATGGTTGCCAGCATTGACTCCCTGATCGGATACTCTATCGAAAAATAACAATGACCTTGCTTGATCCAATGAGATGAAACGAGCTTTACACACTCTTATTGTGGGAAGCCCCTGGGTGCGTTTCCAAGCCGATCCGCCATGAGCACATCATCGAACATGTCCCTGTTTTCATCCCCGATCATTGATAGTCTGAATCAGTTGCATCGCGAATATGCCACGGTAACCGATGGCACGGTTGCCACCTACATTCCCGAACTTGCCAAGGCCAATCCCGATTGGTTCGGCATTTGCCTCGTCACGTCCAACGGCGTCGTATACGAAGTCGGCGATTCCCGGCAGCCATTCACGATTCAATCCATCTCCAAGCCCTTCGTCTATGGCTTGGCGCTGGAAGACAATGGTCGTGCGCCCGTGCTTCAAAAGATCGGCGTGGAACCCACGGGCGACGCGTTCAACTCCATCAGCCTGGATCCCGGCACCGGCCGGCCGCGCAATCCGATGATCAATGCCGGGGCCATCGCCGCCGCCGGTCTGATTGCGGGCCGGACGTCGCAGACGAAGTTGGGCCGCCTCTTGGAAATGTTCGGCCTCTACGCCGGTCGCGACCTCGTGATCGACAAAGCGGTGTATCGCTCCGAAAGCGACACCGGCCATCGTAACCGGGCCATCGGCCACATGCTCCGCAATTTTGACATCCTCACCGAAGATCCCGCGCCATCGGTTGAACTTTACTTCCAGCAATGCTCCGTTTCGGTGACGTGTCGCGACCTCGGCGTCATGGCCGCCACGCTGGCCAACCGCGGCATCAATCCCGTAAGCGGAAGACAAGCCATCCGGGGCGAATACGTGGAAAACATCCTCAGCGTGATGGGTTCCTGCGGCATGTACGACTACGCCGGCGAATGGATCTACAACATCGGCATGCCCGCCAAGAGCGGTGTATCCGGCGGGATCATCGCCGTACTGCCGGGACAAATGGGCATCGGGGTGTTCTCCCCGCCGCTGGACGCTCGCGGCAACAGCGTACGCGGCATCCGCACGTGCGATGCCTTGTCGCGCCACTTCGACCTGCATCTGTTCAACCGCCCCGGCATTGGAAAGCCTGCGCTACGACTGAAGTTCACCGGAGCCGAATTGAGTTCCAGCCGTGTCCGCATGCCGCAGGAAAGCCAGGCCCTGCGCCAATTCGGGTCGAGCATCACCGTGTATCAACTTCAGGGCAACCTCACCTTTGCCACCACCGAGGTGGTGGTGCATGACGTCATTGAAAGCGCGCAGTCAATCCAGTACCTCGTGCTGGATTACAAACGCGTGCTCAGCCTGAACGAAAGCGCGGCCTGGCTGTTTTGCGAATTACTGCGCAAACTTTCGGATTGCGGGAAGTCCGTCTTGTTCGTCCATGCCGAGCGCACGCCGCTCTTGCGACGCTACATGAAAGCCAAGCTGCGCGAACGCTTTGAACAATTGTTTCGCGCCTTCGACGACAACGATCTCGCGTTGGAATGGTGCGAAAACCACCTCTTGGAAGCCAAACTGCCGACCCTCGACGCCGACCGCGTCGCCGCGCCGGAGGAATTCGAATTGTTTCACCGCCTGGATCCGGGTGAAATCGCGTGCGTCACGGCGCTCCTCCAGCGGCGTGTTTACCGGCGTGACGAAGTGATTATCAATGCGGGCGACGAAGCGCGCGAACTGTTCCTGCTCATGCGCGGCACCGCGAGCGCCGTGATCCTGCTGTCCTCCGGGGGAAAGAAACGCCTCGCCACATTTGCCGCCGGCATGGCGTTTGGCGAGATGGCCATCATCGACCGCGCTCCGCGATCGGCCATGATCGTGGCAGACTCCGAGGTCGAGTGCGAGTTATTGAGGCTGCAGGATTTCAACGACCTCAGTCAGAGGCATCCCAACATCAAAATCAAACTGTTGGAAAACCTGAGCCTTGGCCTGTGTAGCAAATTGCGGAAAGCAAACCGCGAACTCAGCGTCTTCGATTAGCGGAACCATCAAACGGTGCATGGTTCCCATGAAGAAAACTCATCGACAGGTTGGTGCCAGAACCCTTGACATGTTGGTGCGGAGTCACAGCATTGCATGAGGAAAAGAGACAACTAACCCGGTCGACGCCAGGAATCCGAGAAGCAACCCGTGATATCGGCATTTCGCGATGAAAAAGAGCGAACGCATTATGAGTAAATCAATGAAATCTTCCGTTTTGAAATACGCCGCCGCTGCCTTAATGGTGGCGTGTCATGCCCTGCCGGCGACAGCAGGTAACAAAACCATGGTGTCACCCAACGGTGTGGGAAAAGTGGAGTCCAGCGTCAACTACAGCATTCTCACCGAGGCGAAAAACCCGTCCGAGGGGGTTTCCGGCACGGCCACTGCCACCCGGCCCGCTGCCGGTGTTAACCCCCCGGCGGGCTTTACCGGTGTCTCCGTACCTCTGCCGGCCAACTGCCCCAAGACGAACTACTGCACGGTCACGACGGCCTATGTTACCGGCGGATACAAAGCGGTCGTTCGGTCCTATGTCACCGGCGGTGCCACAGCCGACAATGCTGAGCTTGACCAAAAGATTCAGACAGATCCCGTGGAATGCGCCCATTACGACGTCGAGGCGATAACCGAGATTCTCGGCCCAAACTCGGGTCACCTCCTGGTGACCGGCGAGGCCAGTGCCGGAACAGCGGTCTGGTTTCGCGCGTTTGAATTTGCCGCCCCGGACCCCAATAATGTGACGCGGGAGGATGTGATCGCGGGTGGCACGTTAAAATACGAAGTGCTGATCCCGGGCCCTTTTGGTTACGAAGCCGGATGTCCTTTGCGATCCCAGTTTACGTTCGGCGGGGACACCAACAAACTTTATATCATGACCGACGCGGTGGCCAAGAGTGTTGCGTTCACCGTCACGTGTCCGGAAAATGTTGTCTTTGGGTGCAATGAACCGGTGGTCTATCCATTGCCGACCGTCAGCGGTGGTTGTGGAAACATTATGGCGAGCTACTACCCTCCCACCAATTCACTGTCCGTCGGTAACAATACGGTAACGATCACGGCGTTTGACCAAGTGGGCAACACGAATGCCTGCACCTTCACGGTGACCATCCTGGACACGAACGCGCCGGTGGCACCGGTGCTGAATACAGTGACCGGACAATGTTCGGCCAGCGTGACCGCACCGACTGCGACCGACAACTGCGCCGGGACGGTGACAGGCACGACGATCGATCCGCTGAACTACACCACCCAGGGCACCTACACCGTGCATTGGACGTTTAACGACGGCAACGGCAACAGCAGCACGGCGAACCAGACCGTGGTGGTGCAGGATACGATGCCGCCGGTGACTCCGGTGCTAGAGACAGTGACCGGGCAGTGTTCGGCCAGCGTGACCGCACCGACCACGACCGACAACTGCGGCGGGACGGTGACAGGCACGACGATCGACCCAATGACCTATGCCATCCAGGGCACCTACACCGTGCGTTGGACCTTCAATGACGGCCGCGGCAACAGCACCACGGCGAACCAGACTGTGATGGTGAAGGATACGATCCCGCCGGTGACTCCGGTGCTGCCCAATCTGACCGGGGCATGCGGGGCCGCTGTGACCGTGCCCGTACCGACGACGACCGACCTCTGTGCCGGAACGGTGACAGGCACGACAAGCGATCCGCTCGTTTACAGCGCCCCGGGAACGAACATCGTGCGTTGGTCCTTTAGGGATGGCAATGGCAACAGCACGACCGCCAACCAAACGGTGATCGTGACCAGTTTGACCTTCAAAGGGTTTTATTCCCCGATCGGAAAGGTTGGCAATACTTGCAGTACGGCGGTCTGCGCTGAATGGGGCAGAACGATTCCCATTAAGTTCGACATGTTGTGCGGAACTTCCTACATTACCGGAGGACAACCACCGATCATCACGATTCAGAAAATGACATCAAGCTGCCAGCCCGTCGGTGCCCCAGTCATTGTGAATGCCGTGTATAATAATTACTGGCACTACAACTGGAATACCGACCGTTGTTCGAGGGGCGAAATCTATAAGTTGACCGTTGTTCTGCCCGATGGGACGTCGCGGTATGTCTTCGTGAAGCCTAAACGGGATGACTGAATGACTGTCGACGGAGTCACCCACGGAGGCGAATGCAGATTCCCTGGCCTCGATCAGAATGAGCCCAATGATTAACTCATGGCTGATTCGAGCGAGGCCTCTTTGCATTCTCGGGCTGACGGTTCTCCTGCTGGCGGCGGGCAGGAGAACCAGCCGAGCTCAGGTGGTGCTCGATGGCAAGTTCGGGTCCACTGGAGCCTTGCCTGGGCCGAACTTTGCAGTCACGGCTGGAGTGGGCGCCACCAAGGGAAATAATCTGTTCCACAGCTTCGCGCAGTTCGATCTCAAGGCGGGCGACGTTGCGACGTTTTCCGGTCCGGCCAATATCCAGAATATCCTGAGCCGGGTGACCGGCGGCGCCCCGTCGTCCATTGACGGAACGATTCGCTCCGGAATCACCGGGGCGAATTTCTACTTCATCAACCCGGCTGGCGTCGTTTTTGGTCCCAATGCCGCCGTCGATGTCAGCGGTTCCTTTGCGGTCAGCACCGCCAATTACCTGAAGTTGGCGGACGACGCCAAGTTCGTGGCATCGCTCGATGCGGACGACTCCATGCTGAGCTCCGCGCCCGTCTCCGCCTTCGGATTTTTGGATGGCGCGAGTGGCAACATCGAAGTGCATGGCGCATTACGTTCCGCGCCCGGCACGCCGTTGTCGGTGGTCGGAAGCAGCGTTTTGGTGGGCGACGGTGCCACGCTTGAAGCGCTTGGGAGCCAAATCAGCCTCACCGGCGTCAGCTCCGCCGGGGAGATTGCCCCGGTGATTCCAGCATCCATTAAAGGTGGATCGACCGGCACCGGGAATGGTGACGCCAATTCCAAGGGGACAGTTGTGATTCGTGGCGGGAGATTGGTGGTTGAAAATGCGCGCATCGACGTGAGTAAGACCGGGGGCGACCTGAAACTGGCACTCAGCGACAGCGTGGAGATCTTGAATGGCGGTCAGGTCACAACCACGAGCTCGGGTGCGACCAAGGGCGGCACCGTCACGATTGAATCCCCCACGGTGGTTGTGGACGGTCAGGATGGATCGGCACCAACCCGTATCGCGGCAGAAACCGCAAGTGACGAAGCACTAGGTGCCGGCGGCAATGTGATGATGCACTCCGACTCCGTGGAGTTGCGCCGCGGGGCGGAAATATCCGTTTCCACGTTCGGAGCTGCCGACGCCGGGCGGGTGGAGATCACCACGGGCGCATTGCGACTGCAGGGTTCGGATTCGGATGTTTTCCAGTTTCCGACGCAGATCAGCGCCAACGCGGCATCAATTACTGGCGTTGCCTTTGGGGCGGGGGGCCAAGTCATCATTCATGCCGATTCCGTTCAAGTCTCAAAGTTCGCGGCAATTTCGGCCAGCACATCAGGAGACGCGAACGCGGGTTCCATCGATATCACGGCAAATTCGATCAGCCTGACGGACAGCTCGGTTACCACATATTCGACCGGAGCCGGCAGCGGCGGCGATATCCGCATTCAAAGCCATGACCTCACGTTGGACGGGCCGTTCGGGTCAATCACCGCCCAGACACTCGGGTTGAACAGTCAGTTGCCGGCGGGAAAGGGGGGGCTTATCGACATTGAGACGGGCTCGTTGAAACTGATCAACGACGCCGCGATTTCGGCCAGCACATACGGAGACGGCAACGGGGGAAATATCAAGATCTCGGCCAATTCGGTCGTCCTCGACACTGGCCATCCTCAACCCGGCATCACCCCGGGGATATCCGCGTCGAGCGGACGACTTTCGTTTGATGGCGTTGAGAATACGGGTGCGGGAGGCGACATCTCTCTGAAGGCGGGTTCCCTGACCTTGCGCAATGGCATGCTCATTTCCGCGACCACCGCCACCCCGGGACGCGGCGGCAACATCAATATCGAAGCGGGCTCCGTTTCCCTCGAAACTCAGTCCTCGATTCAGTCGGCTTCCGAAGGAACGGGTCGAGCGGGGACCCTTTCGCTTGAGTCCGCGAAAAACGTCATACTGACTGGCAACAGTTCCATCAGTACCTCCGCGCCTCAAAGCAGTGGCGGGGATATACACGTCCAGGCCGGTGACGAAATTCAAGTCTTGGGCGCTAAGATTACTGCCCAGGCGGGACCCGGCGGCGGTGGCAATATCTCGCTGGCGGCGCCGGCATTGATTTATCTATTGAACGGCACGCTCACCGCCCAGGCTGCCGGTGACGGTGGCAATCTGACAATCGATCCGGTCTTCTTCATCTTGAACCATAGTGCTTTGATTTCCAAATCCAGTACCGCCAATGGTGGAAACATTACGATCTTGTCCGACTATTTCTTTCAGTCTTCGAGCCTCATTGATGCCTCGGCTCCATTCGGTTTGCCCGGGACCGTCAGCGTCTCCGCACCGGAGGTGGACCTGAGTGGCGCCCTGATCGGATTGCCAAGTAATTTGCTGGACGCGGAAACTCGGTTGCGTCCCGCTTGTGGCGTGCGTTTGACGGAGAACATCAGCAGTTTCAGCGTGCTCGGTCGGGGCGGCCTACCCATGGAACCGGGCGGTTTCGTGCCGAGCGGGATGATACTATTTCCCAATGAACGGAAATAGGACGACTGAAGAATACGGATTGTTTTGCCAGCGAATACCCACGCTGCTGCTGTTGGTTGGTTTAGTTTTCGCTGACACACTCGGTGCTCAAGTCCTTCCGCCGCCGCCCATCCGTCCCGATCAGGGGCAGACCTTGCCGACCGAAACCCCCTTGTTCGTGCGCGGATACCGCTTCGAAGGCAACACCGCGTTCACCGACATTGAACTGTCCAAAGTGACGGGGGCGTTTACCAATCGGGCGCTCACCAGCGGGGACATTGAACAAGTCAGGCGGTTGGTCACGCTGCATTACGTCAATCATGGATACGTCAATTCCGGGGCCGTGATACCGGACCAGGAACCTGCGAACGGGATCATCACCATCCGCATCGTCGAGGGCGTGTTATCCGGGATTGAGTTGCACGGCAACAAGTGGCTCCGCGATAGTTTCATCAAGGGACGTATGCGGCGTTGGTCGAGCGCGCCCCTCAACCTGAACGAATTGCAGGAAGGACTGCAACTTCTTCGGCAGAATCCCAACGTCCGACAAATCAATGCGGAGTTGAAGCCGGGGACCGCTCCCGGTCAGAGCCTGCTGGATGCCCGCGTTGTGGATCAGCAACCATTTCGCTTCGGGATTCAAATCGATAATCAGCGGGCTCCGAGCGTTGGTGCCGAACAGATATCGCTCTTGGCATCCGACCTGAACCTGACGGGTCACAGTGACCCGCTTGAGGTACGGTACGGAATCGCGAACTCCGGCGCGAATGGATTCGAAATGTCGGGAGCGGACAATATGGAAGGTAGCTATCTCTTACCCTTCAATCGCTTCGGCACCACGCTCGGCTTGCATGCCAGCCGACTCAACACGGCCATCGTGGAGGAAACCTTCATACCGCTGGACATTACCAGCGTAACCAAGAGCTACGGAGTCGCGTTGCGTCAACCTGTCTTTCAGACTGCCAACCAGGAGGCAGGGATCGCGATTGGGTTTGATCACCGCCAGAATGACACCTGGTTACTGGGCGAACCGTTTAACATTTCCCCCGGGGCGGTTCAGGGAGAAATGGTTGTTTCGGCGCTGCGGCTATCCCAAGACTGGCTTCAGCGTGGGCAAGACAACGTGCTCGCGTTGCGCTCAACCTTCAATATTGGCATCAACGCCTACGACGCCACAGACAACCGAATTTCCGGAGATCCCAATTCACAATTTTTCTCCTGGCTAGGCCAAGCTCAATATGTCCAGCGGCTGTTCAACACCCAGAATCAGTTGGTCCTGCGATTGGCTGGGCAATGGACGGACGACCCGTTGCTGGCGATTGAGCAATTCAGCATCGGAGGACTCGAAACCGTGCGTGGCTATCGCGAAAACCAATTGGTGCGCGACCGCAGCATCGTCTCATCCATGGAGTTTCGACTGCCGGTGTTTTTTGACAAGTCGGGAGCCGGCATTGTGCATCTGGCGCCTTTTTTTGATTTTGGCGGCGGATGGGACCTTCGCGATTCGCCGAGCCCGACTACAATCTACAGTACTGGCTTGGGCTTACTGGTCGCGCCCAACAGACATGTCTCCGCCCAACTATACTGGGGCTACCGACTGCGCCACGTGGAAAAACCTCCTGACAAAGATCCGCAAGACCTCGGCTTGCATTTCAAAATCATTTTTCAGGCGTTCTAACTCATGCCGTAGGGTCAAAAACTCGAACCTTCCAATATTCAACGATTTACAGGGCGATGAAGAGATTGCTCCCAGGCCGTTGGCTCGGTTAAGTCTCGTCGATGAATTGGAAACAAATGCGGGCGACCCTCTCCGGTTCGGTTGATCGGGAACTCCTCCTGCGCAACGAATACTTGGTGACGGAGAACCGGATTCTCAATGCCCCACTGCCTTGAGAATTACGTGAATCACTTCCACGCGGAGCGAAATCACCAAGGCAAGGGTAACGTAATCCTGTTTCCAGAGCCCGAGGATCGGATCGGTGAAAGGGCAGAGGATATACAGACTCGCGAGCGCCTCGGCGGCCTCTCGACATTTTTTTACCGAGAGGCCGCATGAGTATTTTGACCATACGGGTTGGAAAACACTGCCGATGAGATTGACGACAGGTGAGTTTCAGGCAGAAAGTTTCGGGGCTGTGCCGAGTAGGGTCGATCCATCGAAGGGCCAACCTTCGGACAACGCGCTTGGCACTCGCCGCTGAAAGCGTAGCATCACGACCCATGAACCCATCGCCGAAGCATTCCTTCCTGAACTATGGCGCGCCCAGATCGAATTCCCGGGACTAGCTTGAGCGTCAACGAGTGATGTCTTCCGTCCAATCAAGCGCTGAGAACGCCGGCTCGCGGGTCGGGCGACGGGCGTCGCTTTGGGTTCGCGGCGCATGCTTCGCGCTGATCCGAGGCGCGATACTGGCTGGATGTTGGGTTGGGATGATTTCCTCGAAAACTGGGGCGGATGAAGTGGTGCCGACCAAACCTTCCGCCGAGCAAGTCGAGTTCTTCGAAAGCCGGATTCGCCCGATCTTCGACAACGAGTGCTACGACTGCCACAGCAGCCGAGCGAAGAAACTGAAAGGCGATCTCCATCTGGACACGCGGGCCGGGATGTTTAAGGGCGGCGAGAGCGGGGCCGCCATCGTGCCCGGCAAGCCGGACGAGAGTCGGCTGATCAAAGCCGTGCGCTATAAGGATGAGGATACCGCCATGCCGCCGAAGAAACGGTTGTCGGAGGCGCAGGTCGCCGACCTTGAGACGTGGGTGCGCCTGGGCGCTCCTTGGCCGGAAAAGGATGGGGTGGAGTTGGCAGCGACGGTGGAAAAACAGGGATACGACTGGGCAAAATTTCGCGCCGAGCACTGGGCGTTTCGTAAAGTGCAGAAGGGCGAGCCGCCGAAGGTGAAGAATGCCGCGTGGGTGCGGAATCCGATCGACCAATTTGTCCTGGCCCGGCTCCAGGCCGCCAAGTTGAAGCCAGCGCCGCCGGCGGAGAAATCCGTTTTGATTCGCCGCGCCTACCTTGATCTTACCGGCTTGCCGCCCGCGCCGGAAGAGGTCACAGCGTTTCTCGCCGACAAGTCACCGGGAGCATTCGACAAGGTGGTGGACGCCCTGCTGGCCTCGCCGCAATACGGCGAACGCTGGGGGCGGCACTGGCTGGATGTCGCACGCTACAGCGACGGGCTGGGCGGATTCCTCGACGCCGAGGCGTTGCCGGAGGCGTGGCGCTACCGGGATTGGGTCGTCGCGGCGCTGAATCGGGACATGCCCTACGACCAGTTTATGCGGGCGCAGATCGCGGGCGACCTCATTTCGGACGATCGGAACCTGGCCATCGCGACCGGCTTTTTCGCGGTTGGCCCGACCTACATCTCGGATGGTGGCGATCCCGAGGCGACGGCGCAGGCTAAAGCCGAGACGCTGGCGGATCGGGTGGACACTTTTTCGCGGGCGTTCCTCGGGCTGACGGTGGCGTGTGCGCGCTGTCACGATCACAAGTTCGATCCGATCACCGCCCGGGACTACTACGCGCTGGCGGGGATTTTTGACAACTCGAAGGCCGGACTTGTTTCAATCGCTCCGCGCGAAGTGGTGGCCGCCTTCGACGCCGCGCAGAAAGCCATCAAGGAACAGGAAAAGAAGATTAAGGCCGCCGGACCCAACGACGCCACGGAACCGCAGGTGCCGGAGTTGAAGGCGGAATTGGAGCGTCTCAAAAAGGCCGCGCCGCCCGAATATCCGAAGGCGCACCTGCTCGCGGACCAGGGTAATAAGGACATGCCCGTGGCCATACGTGGTGACTTGCGCAAACCCGGTGAACCTGCGCCTCGCCGCTTCCTGCAAATCCTCGCCGGGGAAAATCCGCCGACCTTCAAGGAAGGCAGCGGTCGTCGCCAACTCGCAGACGCGGTCGCAGATCCCGCTAATGCGTTGACCGCGCGCGTCATCGTGAACCGCGTTTGGAAACACCACTTCGGTCAGGCGCTGGCCCGCACGCCGAGCAACTTCGGCGTGATCGGCGAGAAACCCACGCATCCGGAACTGCTCGATTGGCTCGCCGCGACGTTCGTAGAGCAAAGCTGGTCGCTGAAGGAACTCCATCGCCTGATCCTGCTTTCATCCACGTGGCAGATGAGCAGCCGGCACCGCGCGGACGCCTTTGCGAAGGACGGCGAGAACCGCCTGCTATGGCGGATGAACGCGCGCCGGCTGGAAGTGGAATCCTGGCGCGACAGTCTGCTCGCGGTCACGGGCGAACTCGATCGCGCCCTGGGCGGGCCGCCCACGGACAAGATTCTCGAATCCAACCGCCGTACGCTCTACGGCAAAGTCAGCCGCAACGGCGACCGCTTCCTGTCCGACGAATTCCTGCGGCTCTTCGACTTTCCGGCGCCCCGTGTGACGAGCGAACAGCGTACCACCAGCACGGTGCCGCAGCAACATCTCTTCATGATGAACAGCGGCTTCATGGCCGCGCGCGCCAAGGCGCTCGCCGCCCGTCTCCAGCGCGAGTCCGGCGAGGACCGTGCCCGCATTACGCGGGCCTACCAACTGCTCTACTCGCGTGCGCCTGCGGCCGATGAGACTACGCTCGGCCGGGCCTTCCTCGCCGACGCGGCCGGCGGAACGACGGAGGCACGCTGGAATTCTTACGCGCAGGTCTTGCTCTCCGCCCACGAGTTCCTTCAAATCCAATAGTCACCATGCAATTCGAGCAACACGAAGCCGCTTTCCGCCGCGCCGTCTGTCTCCATTCGCGCCGTGATTTTCTCAGCCGCCTCGGCGCGGGCATGGGCACGATTGGGCTGGCCGGACTGCTCGACCAGACGAGCGCGTTCGGCGCGCCGGTGGCCGCCTCGCCGCTGTTGCCCAAGGCCCCGCATTTCCCGGCGCGGGCGAAGCATGTCATCCAGCTCTTCATGCCCGGCGGGCCGTCGCAGGTGGACACGTTCGATTACAAGCCGCAGCTCGCGAAGCACGCAGGCAAGCGCCCGGAGATCGTGGACCGCAAGACGCTTCGCAACACGAAGAATGGCCTCATGCCGTCGCCGTTCGGTTTCAAGCAATACGGGCAGACCGGCAAGTGGGTGAGCGACATCTTCCCGCGCGTCGGCGGCTGCGTGGACGACATCAGTTTCATCCACTCGATGCACACGGACATCCCGGAGCACGCCGGCGCGATGATGATGATGAACGTCGGCGCGTTGCAGCCGAACCGCCCGAGCATGGGCGCGTGGCTCGTCTATGGCCTGGGCACGGAGAACCAGAATCTTCCCGGGTTCGTCGCCATGTCTCCGCGGGCGCAACCGCGCGGCACACTGGCGAATTGGGGTAACGCCTTTCTCCCCGGCGCCTATGCCGGCAGCTACGTGAACATCGCCAAGATGAAACCCGACGCCGTCATGCGCGATCTGAAGAACTCGCATCTCGCCACGCCCGAGCAGCGACGGCAGCTTGATCTCCTCGCGCAGCTTAATCAAAAACACCTCGCGCGACTGGAACGCGATCAGGATCTCGAAGCCGGGATCGCCGCGATGGAGATGGCCTTTCGGATGCAGTTCTCCGTGCCCGAGGTGTTCGACATCAGCAAGGAATCCCAAGCCACGCGCGATCTCTACGGCGACAGTGAATTTGCCAAAGGCTGCCTGCTCTCCCGCCGCCTGATCGAGCAGGGCGTGCGCGTCATCCAACTCTCCCTTTCCATCGACGACTACGACATCGCCTGGGACACCGGCCACGAAAATATCGTGGACGGCCACGCGAAGCTCGCGAAAGCCTGCGATCAAGGCATCGCCGCGCTCATCCACGATCTCAAGGCGCGCGGACTGTTCGACGACACGCTCCTCGTTTGGGGCGGAGAGTTTGGCCGCGCCCCGACGTCCGAAGGCGCCAAAGGCCGCGACCACGATCACTACGGCTACACCAACTGGCTCGCCGGCGGCGGCGTGAAACGCGGCTTCAGCTACGGAGCGACCGACGAGTTTGGATGCAGCGCGGTGGAAGACCGCGTCCACGTCCACGACTTCCACGCGACAATCTTGCACCTGATGGGGCTCGACCATGAGAAGCTCACCTACCGCTACTCCGGCCGCGATTACCGGCTGACGGATGTTTCCGGGAAGGTGGTTGAGGGAGTGCTGGCGTAACCCGTAAGGTCAAAAACTCGAATCTACCAGTATTCAACGATTTGCAGGGCAACCAGAAGCTTGCCCGCAGGCCGTTGCCGCCGTTAAGTCTCGTCGATGAATTGGAAACGAATGCTGGCGACCCTCTCCGGTTCGGTTGATCAGGAACTCCTCCTGCGCAACGAGTATCTGGTGACGGAGAACCGGATCCTCAATGCCCCACTGCCTTGAAAACTACGTGAATCATTTCCACGCGGAACGAAATCACCAAGGCAAGGGCAACGGGATCCTGTTTCCAGCGCCCGAGGATCGGATCGGTGAAAGGGTAGGGGACATCCAGACTCGCGAGCGCCTCGGCGGCCTCTCGACATTTTTTTACCGAGAGGCCGCATGAGTTTTTTGACCATACGGGATCATTGCGCTCATTGATAATCCCAGCGTCATCGAGAAAATCTTGCGATTTCGCCTCCGGTGACCCCGAATGCCCCACTCGACGGGCTCGCCCCCTCCGAAAGCACATTGACAGGCCAATTCAGGGAGCGGACCGTGCCACAGAAGTCCATTTTGCCACAAAGCCAAATCTCCCTAGCCGCGGAGCGTTAAGCAAATTCCTATTATTATCACTGGTCACCGGCGAGAAGACACGAACCTATGAGCAGGCCATTTATCCAGCGCGGGTTGGAGGAGCATTTGTTAAACCGCCGGGCGTTTCTCGGCGAGTCCGGAAAGGCTTTCGCGGCGGGGTTGGGCGGGTTGGCCCTGTTGAAATCGCCGGTCATGGCGGACGTGCTCCAACGCAAGCAGAAGCGGGTTATTGTCATTTTCCTTAATGGCGGAGCCAGCCAGTTTGAAACCTGGGATCCCAAGCCCGGCCGGCCGACCGGTGGCCCATTCATTTCCATCCCCACGTCGGTGCCGGGCTACCGCATCTCGGAACTGATGCCCCGGATGTCGACGAGGATTCACAAATATACGGCGGTCATTCGCTCGTTGGACACCAAGAATGGGGACCACGTCAGCACGCTGGAAGGTGGCAAACCGACGACCGGCGTGCTGAAGTACCCGGGTCTTGGCGCGATGGTCGCCCACGAACTGGCGGCCCCGGACAGCCAACTTCCCCATAGCGTCGTATTCTCGAATTACCTTGGACAAAGTTATTACGAGTCGGCCGGTTTCTTGGGCTCACGCTGGGATCCGATTGACATCAAGCCTGGGACCGGTGCCGCCGTGCCGCCTTTTACCATCCCACAGTCCGTACTTCGGATGGCGCCCGAAGGACTTACCCTGCCCGGAGGCCTAACGGACTACGACCACAAGGATCGTGGCGAATTGCGCGATCTACTGAACCGCGAGTTCGTGGCGGGCCGGGGACGGGATGGGGCGTTGGCCAGTCTCAACTCATCTTATTCCCGGGTTCGGGGTTTGATGGGCAACGCGAAGCTGTTCGATATCGAGCGGGAACCCCAAAAGATTCGCGACTTGTATGGCCCGACTCCGTTCGGGAAGCAGGCGCTGGTGGCGCGACGGTTGATCGAGGCGGGTGTGCCTTACGTGCGGGTCAACCGCGGTTGGTGGGATACTCACGGCCAGAACTTTGAATCGCACAACGAGATGGTTCCCGAACTCGACTACGTGATGTCGGTACTGCTCGATGACTTGCAGGAACGCGCGCTCTTGGAACATACGTTGGTCGTCACTTTCTCGGAAATGGGCCGTACCCCGCATATCAATATCAACCAGGGACGCGACCATTTCCCGAGGACGAGCGCCACCTTGTCTGGCTGCGGGATAAAGCCCGGAGTGATTTACGGCCAAACCAACGAAGACGGCACCGATATCGTCGAGGGACGCGTCAGCCTCCAGCAGTTCTTTGCCACCATTTTCAATGCGGTCGGCATTGATCATAAGAAGGAAAATGTCTCCCCGACGGACGGTCGACCCGTTCCGTTGACCGATTTTGGAACGGAACCGGTGAAAGCCGTATTGGCCTGATTCATTCGGATGATCATTCGGATGAGTTTCGCAGATTTGCCCCTCGGCCAGTTCAGGAATAACGCCGCTAGAATGGTTACCCAACCCCAAAATCTGCCATGGCCGATGCCCCCAACGACCTAAAGCTGACCAAGCAGGTCTTAGTGCAAAAGGACAAGGCCGCGCTGGATCTATTGAGCGTGGCGCGGGTTGCCGGCACGGAACAGGTGTTTGCCGGTGGGAACACGGGCAAGATTTATCACGTGGATCTGGCCGCCCCCGAGCCAACCCCGACCCATTGGGACGCTCATATCAGCTTTGTCAGCGGCTTGGTGGCCACTTCCAAATGCCTGATCTCCTCGGGTTCAGATCATCAGCTCGTCTGGTGGGATCGGGAAACCCACCAACCGATTCGGAAAGTAGAGCAGCCGAAGTGGATCCGTGGGCTGGCGCTGGCGCCCGATGGAGGAACGCTGGCCAGCGTTTGCGATGATATGGTTTGCCGGCTTTGGGAAACGGAGACGGGCAAGCCGGTCCGCGAGTTTCGCGGTCACGAGGGCCTGACTCCTTTCCTGCTGGTTTCCAAGCTGTATACCTGCTGCTTTTCCCGGGATGGAAAATACCTGGCTACCGCGGATCAGTCCGGCCACGCCTTGGTTTGGGAAGTTGCGACCGGGAAGCAGGTAGCCGCCATTCACGCCCCGTTTTTCTATACCCATGATACGAACGGACATACCTACGGAGGCATTCGCACGGTTGCTTTCTCCCCGGATGGGAACCTTCTGGCCTTGGGCGGCAATCTGGCAGGCGACACTTCAAACATTAGCGGCAGCAAGTCGATGATTCAGGTTTACGACTGGCAAAAGGGGTTGCAAACGCACGACTTTCGGATCGGCGGGAATTTTTTCTATGAGCGCGTCTGCTTCCACCACGCGGGCAAATGGCTGCTGGGCGCCGGCGGGGCCGGATCCGAGCAGAAGTTGGTTTTCTTTGATTTGGAAAAGAACGCGATGTTGCGGGAGACAAAATCGCCGATCCTGGTATTCGACATGGCTATGAACGAGGCGTCTGACGTTCTCTATACTGTCGGGCCGCTGGGCGATCAGCGTCATCTTGGGCGGGGAAGCATCGTGCAATGGAAGATTGTGAATGTATGAAGATGTATGAGGATCACCCCAAATTTAGGCAGCTGTGACGTCCGGGGTGCCCCGGTGAACGCAGCGGAAGCTGGGGATGACCCGAGGTTTTTGAACCCGGACTCGCTCCAGCCCAAGCCGGTTCGAGCAGGCCCGCGCCGCCTGGTTAAGTGCGTTTTGCTAGCCGCCTCGGCCCTTCTGGTCGCCGAGCGTGCCCTGATCGCCGACAGCAAGGTGATCGACTTCAAACAGCAAATTCTCCCCCTTCTCAAAGAGTCCTGCTTCGAGTGTCACGGAGCCGAGAAACAGAAAGGCAAACTGCGGCTCGACCAACGGAGCGCCGCCTTCGCCGGAGGCCGGAACGGATCGATTATTGTCCCCGGAAAGGCGACGGAGAGCGAGGTCTACAAGCGGATCCTTCTGCCCAAAGGGGACGAAGATCGAATGCCCAACGAAGGCGAACCCCTCGCCAAGGAGAAAATCGATCTGATCCGTGATTGGATCAACCAGGGCGCCGCCTGGCCGGGAGAGAACAAGATCGTGGGCGCCGGAGCAGGCACGCCGGGGATTAAACGCGGCAAGACAGATCTGGAGCTATCCCCGGCCGACCTGTTGGCGCCCGAGCGGCCCATACCCGAGGTCATCGACCACTATATTGACGCCAAACTCAAACAGGCCGGCGTGATCGCGACCCCGCAAGTGGGCGACGCGGAGCTGATGCGACGGGTGATGCTCGATTTGGCCGGTCGAACTCCGTCGCGCGAAGAAGCCGAGACTTACATTAGTTCCCCAGACGCTAACAAACGGGCCCAGCTCGTGGAGCGCCTGCTGACTACCCCTTGGTACAAGCGCCACGCGGCCACGGAACTCAACGCCATGGTGCGGGGACCGGACGCGACCGGGCCCGATCAGCGCGGCTACTTTCTGGCCGCGATGAACGAGAATCGATCGTGGGACCGGATTTTTCGTGAATTGCTGGGGGAAGGATCGGATCCCCAAGGCCCGGAACAATTCGTAACCAAGCGGCTCAACGACCCGGACCTGCTCACCCGCGATGTCAGCTCGATCTTCTTCGGTATCAATCTGTCCTGCTGCCAGTGTCACACTCATCCCTACGTTAAAACCCTCACTCAGGATTATTTCCTGGGAGTGAAGAATTTCTTCTCCCGTTGCTACGAATTTCAAGGGACGCTTCGCGAAAAACAATTCGGCCCGAGCGAGTTGGAGTTCAAGACCAAGTCCGGAGAGGCGAAAAAAGTGGGGCTGAAGTTCCTCAGCGGCGCCGTGGTTGAGGCGCCCCGGCCCAACGTCCGCGATCTGAGCAAGGCCATTCAGGACGAGAATAAGCGGATTGAGGGTTTTAAGAAGAACTTCGAAAAGGCCAAGGAATTTCCGCCGGAACCGTTCTTCAGTTCGCGACGCGAATTCGTCAAGACCGCGGAACTTCCCGAGAACCAAATCCTGATCGCCCGATCGATCGTGAACCGTCTTTGGTCCCGCTATTATGGCTACGGATTGGTGGTGCGCATGGACCAAATGCACTCGGAAAATCCCTCGAGCCATCCTGCCCTGCTCCGGTGGTTGTCCCGGGATTTGATCGATCACCATTGGGACCTGCGCCGTCTGATTCAAGGGCTGGTCAGCAGCCAGGCTTATTCGCGATCCAGCCGGTTGGAGAAGGGTTCAGCGCCCGGCCAGGAGCTCTTTGCCGTGGCAAATCTTCGCCCGCTGACGCCGATGCAGTTCGGCATGTCCGTGCTGCTGCTGGCAAACTCCGAATTCTCGTCCGCCTCGACCGCGAAAGACTCCCCGGCAGCTTTGGAAAAAAAGATCGAATCCCTCGAAAGTTCTGCCCAGACGAGCTTTGCCGGCATTATTGATCGACCAGGCGAGGGTTTTCAGGTCGACATGGATGAGCCTTTGGGCATGAGCAACGATCCTGAGCGGCTGAAGTTGATCGCGGCGCCATTGGGGGCCCAGCTCGCAAAACTCACCGACCGCCGCGAGCAGGTGGATATGACGGTGTGGACGGTACTTGGCCGGCCGCCCACCGATACGGAGATCGAAGTAATGGGCCAGTATCTCAACCGGCACTCGACGGTGGCAGAGAACGAGCGGGCCGAACGGGCCGCAGTGGCCAACGCCGAGCGGCTGCGGAACGAACGAACCCAGAAGCGAATCGCGCAAATTCAAGCGGAGTTGGCTTCGTGGCGGCCCTCCGAGCCCGTGTTGGCGGCGAACTCGGCAGGCTGGAGATACAGCACCACGCAACCCGTCCAAGGGGAGAGCTGGACCCAGCCCGATTTTGACGACAGCCAGTGGGGCTTGGCGTCGGCCCTGGGTAGCTCCGTTTTGGGAACTGAATCCCCGAAGACCGACGCCAACTCCGAACCGCCCAGCCAGGATTTGGTCCTTCGGCGCGAGTTCACCCTCACCCGCAAGGAGCTCAAGCCGACGGCAGCCTTCCAACTCATCCTGCCATCTCCTGATGGAATGACGGCTTGGATCAACGGGAAGAGAGTAGACCTGAGCCACTCCCTCGAGGATCACCTCGACCGAAGCCGCCGCTTTGAGTTGCCCAATGGCACGCTGATCGAGGGCCGAAATGTGGTCGCCCTCCGATCAACCAAGCCCAAGGCAGGTAGCGCAGGAATCTTCGGCTTGCAGTTGGTCCCCAATGATGACGCTGCGACCCAGCAGCAGGCGGCGCTCAACTCCGAACTGTCGGAGGCGAGGAAGCTTGCGTCCACGCCCATCGTTTCAATCCCCAGCGACATTACCTCCCGGAACGCCCTTGAACAGCTTGTGTGGGGGTTGGTCAGCGGCGCCGAGTTTCGATTTAATCATTAATCGTCGAGGCGGTGTGGTGCGGGACGTGGATTTGGCGACGTGCCACGAGGGCCTCTCGGACTAACTGTCGCTACACAATCAATCACTTTCTAATGGGCGAAATTCAATTCAAACCCCGCAGCGATGCTGTGCCGCCACGGCATCACGGCTTTCCAGTTTTGGCTGGCTGAGCAGCCCTAAGATACTGGTCAAACCAATCGGCCAGTTGCCATCCGTCCACTCGCCAGAAGTCAGGCCACGGATGACCGCCGTCCTTGTGCACCACCAGTTTGACCGGGACACCTGCCTCCTTGAGCTTCGCTGCCAGCACTTCCGATTGCTGCAGCGGCACGACCACGTCCTTGTCGCCATGAAGGAGCAGCGTAGGCGGGCTCAGGTTGGTGACGTGCGTGATCGGCGACGCCTGCCTGAGCAATTCGCGGCGTTTGGTGGCATCGGTCACTTTGACAAAGGCGCGGGTGGTCGGGTCGTACTCGGCGAAATCGAACGACGCGCGATGGAACGTGAGTGGGCCGAAGTCGCCTCCCTGCACCGCGCCGGGCTCGCCGTAGTTCAAAAGGTCGGTCAGCGGAAAGAATACGGCGGCGGCTTGCACCCGGCTCGACATGCGATCGACCGGGTCGCTCGCTCGGGCGTCGCCGTCGTCGCCGCCCATGGCGTGCAGCAGCGACATGTGCCCACCGGACGATGCGCCTTCAATTCCGATGCGATTCGGATCGATGTTGTACTCCCCGGCATGAAAACGAACGAACCGAACGGCGCGGGCGACGTCGGGCGCTTGTTCGAGGACGGTGAATTTCGGTTCGCCCGCGTGCGTTACGCGAAAGACGGTGTAGCCGCGCCTGACAAGTTCGGCGAAATTCTTCGGATCGGTGTGAGATTTGTGCCAGCCGCCACTGGCCAAATGGACGATCGCCGCGCCGTTCTGCCTGACGGGAGTGAACACGTCGTACGGTCAAAAAACTCGAACCTGCCAATGTTCAACGATTTGCAGGGCGATCAACAGATTGCTCCCAGGCCTTTGGCTCGGTTAAGTCTCTTCGATGAATTGGAAACGAATGCTGGCGTATATCTCCGCTTCGGTTGATCAGGAACTCCTTCTGCGCAACGAGTATCTGGTGACGGAGAACCGAATTCTCAAGGTGGCTCGTGAGAACCGAAGTTGGGGCTATCGCCGGATTGTGGGTGCGCTCAGCAACTTGGGTTACGAGGTCAGTCATCAGACCGTTGGCAATGTTCTCGAACGCCACGGCCTTCTTCCAGCACCGGATCGGGAGCGGAAGACTTCGTGGCGGGAATTCATTTGTACCCACACCGAAGTCTTGGCTGCCGTGGATTTCTTCACCCCCGAAGTTTGGACCTCCGCCGGGCTGATCACGTATTACGTGAATCACTTCCACGCGGAGCGAAATCACCCAGGCACGGGCAACGTGATCCTGTTTCCAGCGCCCGAGGATCGGATCGGTGAAATGTCAGGGGATATACAGACTCGTGAGCGCCTCGGCGGCCTCTTGAAATTCTATCACCGAGAGGCCGCATGAGTATTTTGACCATACGGGGTTCAGGGGATTGCGGTAAAGGAACGCAAGGAATGCAAAGGCGGGCACGGATGCACTGCCTGGATGCTCCGGTTCTCTTGTGCTCCATTGCGTTCCTTCGGGCAATTCACCCCCTTGGCGGCACGAAACCAATGGCCGGTCCCGCTGTCGGCTCCTTTACGGGCAAATCAATCGGAAGAAAC
>CAMDJH010000039.1 GCA_945900455.1 Akkermansia muciniphila | reverse complement strand
CAGCCCGATGGCAAATTTTTGATCTGCGGCCCGTTTCTGAGCTACAACGGTGTCGATCGGTACGGTTCAGCCCGGGTTAATGCCAACGGATCGTTGGACACCACCTTTGATACCGGGGTCGGTGGCGGCCTCACGGCCAACGTCAGCGGGGCCCGCACGCTCTGCCTCGATTTGCAGGCGAACGGGCAGGTGGTTTATGGGGGAGATTTCGTAGCCTTTAACGACGACGTCAACCACGTCCGATTGGCGCGAGTCAACGCCAACGGGAGCTTGGACAAGACGTTTAATCCCTCGGTGGACGCGACGGTGCGGGATGTGACGGTGCAGCCGGACCAAAAAATTCTGGTGTGTGGCGGGTTTGCCAACGTCAATGGCGTGACGCGGAACTATATCGCCCGGCTCAATAGCGACGGCAGCTTGGACACCAGTTTTGATCCCGGGATCGGGGCCGCCGGCGGATTGATGTACGCGATGACGCTGCAGCCGGATGGGAAAATCTTGGCGGTCGGCACTTTTTCAGAATACGGCGGACAGCCCCGCGCCAACATTGTGCGAATCAACCCGAACGGCAGTTTGGACGCCAGTTTTGATCCGGGCGTAGGAATCGGAATAACCGGCGTGGAGTTGCGCTCCATTTTGTTGCAGCCGGATGGGAAGATGTTGATTGGCGGAACATTCCCGATGATTGGCGATTATCCCATTTCCGGGTTTGCGCGGTTGAATGCGAATGGCACGATCGATCCGACCTTTGACCCCGGTCTGGGTATCACGACGAGCGTGAGTACCGTATGGCGTTTTGCGTACCAATTGGGTGAGACGAATAACTTTGGGCCGGTGACCAACCGAGTCTACATGGTGGGTGGCTTTAGCGGCTTGAATGAGAAGCCGCAAAACCGCATTGCCCGGATTATCCTCGGGGATGGCACGGCAGCGGCCGGGGTCACTCCTCCTGCCCGGCCTACGCTGAGCATCGCTTACTCCGGCGGGAATGTGTCCCTTTCCTGGCCCGTTACGCCGGAAATATTTATCCTCCAATCGGAGGCTAATCTTGACAACACCTGGCTGCCGGTGACGGCTGAGGTTGTCATAACTAATGGCCGAAATGTAGTGACTCTTCCGGCCAATGCGGGCAGCCGGTATTACCGATTGAAGTATTGAGGCCATGGGTGGAACGAGAAACTGGAATTCGGGTGCCTGGGCGATCCTCTGACGCCACGTTACCTTATCCATGACATTAATCGTTCAGCTCACCGCATACGGACGCTGAGGTTTGGGGAACGCGTGGGGGTACATCCGTCCCCGCCGAAGGCTTCTCCAGAAACAAAACAGGCGCTTCGGGTCGTGAACCCGAAGCGCCTTTGATCAAAAACCGAAGGAGAATTTAGATCTTCTTTTCCAGTTTCTGGCCGGCTTGTTTCCAGCCTGAGATGCCAGCGGACATGTGCTTGATGTTCTTGTAGCCCAGCTTCTGAGCCGCATTGGCGGCCGCTTGGTAGGCCTTGCACTGAGGCCCACCGCAATACGCGACGATCAGCATGTTCTTGTCCTTGGGCAGGGCCTCCGTCAGGTTGTTCTTGATGGCGGCATAGTCGAGGGCTCCCGGGATACGCCCCTTGGCGAACGATTCCGAGCCGTTGACATCAATGAATACCGCCTTTTTGGATTCAGTGAGCGCTTTGACTTCCGTGACGCTGATGTCGGGGAATTCGCCAGCAAACGTTGACGCCGCGACGAATACCGTTGCGAGGAGTGTGATGAGTTTTTTCATTGCGTTTCTAATGGTTTAATTTTGTCGGCCTGACCCCCAGGCCAAGCCCTGCTACCGGAAGTAGTTCCCGGAGTTGAAGTGGAGAGATTTAGTTTCAGCGGTGTGTTGTCAAGGGCATTTTTGGGCTGGGCCCGTGAGGATTCGTGCTTAACGTGCGGCCAACATCTCGTGCGGCTTGATCTTTTTTCCCGTGGAAGGACTGATGCGCTCCACGTCCACCGCGACCACCTTGTATTCCGGGCATAGTGTATCCGCGTCGCAGCCCGGGCCCGTGACGTTGTTCACCATGGCTTCGGGAAAGTGAAACGTGGTGTAGAGAATGCCCGGCTTTACTTCATCCGTCACGATCGCATGCAACGCAACCTCACCCCGGGCCGAAAAGAGGCGGACTTTGTCGCCGGTACTGATCTTTTTTTTCTTCGCGTCGGCCGGATTGATGGAAAGCACATCCTCGGTAACGATTGCACCGTTGCCGGTACGGCGAGTCATGGTACCACAGTTGTAATGTTCGAGGAGGCGGCCGGTGGTAAGAATATAGGGGAATTGTTTACCGTGGGTGACGAGTTCCTTCGATTCTTCCCAGGGGAAGAAGTGGAACTTGCCAAGGCCGCGTTGGAATGTCTCCTGATGCATGATCTGCGTGTCGGTGCCATCGGCTGCGATGGGCCATTGCTTGCCGTTGTCACCCAAGCCCTCCCACGTCGCGCCTTTGAAGAAGGGCACAATGCCGGCGATCTCGGCGAGGACACCGTCTGGCGTGTAATCCGGCTGCGGGTACCCGAAGCGCTGCATGATCTCGCAGAGGATCTGGCCGTCGGGTTTGGTGCCGGTCAGCGGTTTTACGCTGGCATTGACCCGTTGGACTCGCCGCTCGGCATTGGTGAAGGTGCCGCTCTTTTCCAGAAACGAGGAAGCGGGTAGAATGACGTTGGCGTATTTCGACGTTTCGGTCATGAAAATCTCCTGCACGACGAGGAAGTCCAAGGCGTTCATCGCGTGTCGAACGTGCTCGGAATCCGGGTCGGTCTGCACGACGTCCTCTCCCATGAGCCAGAGCGCCTTGAGTTTGCCGGCAATCGCGGCGTCGAACATCTGGGGAATCTTCCAGCCGACTTCTTCGCTGAGTTTCGCGCCGTAGAATGCCTCATAGAGACGGTGATGCTCGGGATCGCTGACCTCCATGTAGCCCGCGCCCTGATGCGGCTGGCAACCCATGTCGGCAGCACCCTGCACATTATTCTGACCGCGGAGAGGATTTACGCCGACCCCGGGGCGGCCAATGTTTCCGGTCATCATGGCGAGGTTGGAAATGAGCATGACGGTCTTCGCGCCCTGCTCGTGTTCGGTAACGCCGAGACCGTGGAAGCTCATCGCGGTCTTGGCGCTGGCATATTCGAGGGCGGCGGCGCGCACACGTTCACGATCCACACCCGTGGCGGCCTCGATAGCATCGAGGTCGAGCGCCCGCAAACCGGCCTCGAATGCATCCCAATTCTCGCAACGTTTGGCCACGAAATCCTTCTTCACCAATCCGGCATCCAAGATGAAGCGAGCCATCATGTTCAGAAGCGCCACGTTGGTGCCGGGGCGGAGTTGCAGGTGATGTTTGGCATAAGGGACCAACTCAATCTTTCGCGGATCAATGACGATCAGCGGCACACCTTTCATCACCTGCTGTTTCAACCGCGCGCCGGTAACCGGATGGCCCTCGGTCGGATTCGCGCCGATGACCATGAGGCACTCGGCGTATTCGATATCTTCAAAACTGTTCGTCGCCGCACCGGTGCCAAAACTCTTCTGCATGCCCCATGCGGTCGGGCTGTGACAGACGCGCGCACAGCAGTCGATGTTATTGGTTGCCATCACGGCGCGGATAAATTTTTGCATGAGGTAGTTTTCCTCATTCGTGCAGCGGGCCGACGAAATGCCCGCGATGGCCTGCCCGCCATGTTCGGCTTTGATGCGCTTCAAGTTCGTCACGATGTGGGTGTAGGCCTCGTCCCAGGTGGCTTCCTCGAAGTGGCCATTGGTGCGGATCAATGGGTTGCGCAGCCGATCCTTATGATTATAGAACTTGAAAGCGTAGCGACCCTTCAGGCAGGTGTGGGCGTGATTCACCTCGGCGTCGATGGGCGCCTGGATGCTGAGCACTTCGTTCCCCTTGGTCGCCACCACGAGGTTGCAGCCCACGCCGCAATAAGTGCAAATGGTCCGAGTCCGCTTCGTCGCCTCGATCGATTTTGACTGGAACATATCCGAGATCGCCGAAGTCGGACACGCCTGGGCGCAGGCGCCGCACGAGACGCAGGTCGAATCCGCAAAGGAGTCGTCCATCGTCTTGATAATGCGGGCTTCGAAACCGCGGCCATGCATCGAGAGGACAAACTGTCCCTGCACTTCGTCACAGGCCCGCACGCAGCGGGAGCAGTTTATGCACTTCGATAGGTCCGAAGTCATATACGGGTGCGAGAGATCCTTTTGGCGATCCAGATGATTCGCTCCCGCCGGATACCGGACGGTCCGCACGCCGACCTTCGCTGCCACCGTTTGCAATTCGCAGTTCCCATTCACCTCGCACGTCAGGCAGTCGAGCGGGTGATCGGTGAGCACGAGTTCGACGATGTTCCGACGCAGCCTGCGCACCTTGGGCGACTCGGTGAAGATATGCATCCCTTGCGTGATGGGGGTGTGGCAGGCCGCCACGATCCGGCGCGGCCCATCGTCGCTCTGCGCAATTTCAACCGAGCAGACGCGGCAGGCGCCATAGGGCTTCAACTGCGGTGCGTCGCAGAGCGTTGGCACGTGCCCGCGTCCGCGATGGCGGTCGATGACGTTGAGCAGAGTGTCGCCGGACTGAAAGGGCTCCGGTTCGCCATCGATAAAGGCGGTGAGGGTGGGCAAGTCTTTGACCATAAGTGTTAGCGGTTGGCAGGTTTGGTCGCAGTTTTCAGATAAGGGCCTAATTCGTCCTCGAAATATTGCAGCGCATTCTTGATTGGCAACGGCACGCCGCCGCCGAGGGCGCAGAGGGAGGTCTGTTCCAGCGTTTCGAGCAGGTCGTTGAGGAGTGTGCGGTCGATCTGGTAGCTGCTGTCGCTGCGGGCCTTGGCGATGAGTTCCTTGCCGCGCGTGCTGCCGAGCCGGCAGGGAAAGCACTTGCCGCAACTCTCATCGGCGGTGAATTGGAAGAGGTGCTGGATGTATTCGATCATCGGGAATGTCTCCGGAATGCTGACGACACCCGCGTGGCCGAGGAGGAATCCGGCTTTCTTGAACGATTCGAAATCGACCGTGAGATCTCCGATTCTGTCCCGTGGCACAATCCCGCCGAGCGGACCGCCGACCTGGAGGGCCTTGATCTGTGTCCGGAAGCCGCCGGCGAGCGTGACGACGTCGCTGAGCGGCGTGCCCATGGAAACTTCGTAGATGCCTGGCTTCACAAAATGACTGTCCAGAGAGAGCAACTTCGGTCCGGTGCTCTGAGGGGTGCCGACCGCGGCGTACCCTTTGCCGCCGAGCGTGAGGATCGCGTGGAGGTTTGCGAAGGTTTCCACGTTGTTGACAATGGTCGGCTTCCGATAAAGGCCCTCGATGGTGGGGAAAGGGGGGCGCACCCGTACTTCGGGTCGTTGGCCTTCGATACTGGCGAGCAGGGCCGTTTCCTCTCCGCAAATATAAGCCCCAGCTCCTTTGATCGTCTTGAGTTCGAAGTGGAAGCCGCTGCCCAGGATGTCCTTGCCCAGGAGTCCTGCGGCGCGCAATTCAGCGATGGCCGCATCGACGATGCGGACCGATTCCGGATACTCGGCGCGGATGTACAGCACTCCCACCTGGGCGTTGGTGAACCACCCCGCGACCATCATACCCAGCAACACCGAATGCGGGCGTTGCTCCATGAGGTACTTGTCAATGTAGGCACCCGGATCGCCTTCGTCCGCGTTGCAGACCACGTATTTAACCGCCCCTTCCGCCGTCCGGCAGGAGGACCACTTAAAATGCAGTGGAAAACCGGCCCCGCCCCGCCCCCGCAAGCCGGAGTCTTTTAGTTCGCCCGCCAGCCAATCGCGATCCCTCCCCAGCAACTCCCGGAACGGCGCGTAATAAGCTTCAATGCCGGGGAACGGCGCGGTGAGTTGAGCGGGCTGAAGGTGGGACACCACGGCATAACGATCCTCCGGATCCCCCTCGCCGCTCGAAAAAAGCCCGCTCAGCGCGGCCGCAGACTGCCCGGAATAGTTCCGACCCTCAAACTGAAATGCCCCGCCTTGATGGCAACGTCCCAGGCAGCAGATGTGGCCGATCTCTTCCTTCTTGAAATGTCCACCCAGCGCCTCATGCAGCGTTTCCTGCGTGCCCGCGCAAAGACAGGCGGAACCATTGCAGATGAAGACCTTTTTACCCTCGTTTTCCTTCTTTAAGAAGTCGTAAAACGACACCGCTCCGAGCGTGATGGCATCGCCAAAAAGTGACTCCTCACCCAGACGATGCACCGTCGCCGGAGTGGCAGCCGTCCCCGCCTTGTCGGCAGCCTCCACCATCCGCTCAAAAAGATTCTTTTCGGCACTCTTGCGGAACGAGAGGGCACTGAGGTTTTCAGACATGTTAAAAAAGAGAGTACCGGGACGGATTATTCAAAGCACGCGCGCAGAAATATTGCCAGCGGTGTTGCGCCTTGGGGAGATTCTTTTTTCCAGCGGGGAGGCTGAGTACGACACCCTTTCTCGTCGTGCGAACCTGGTTTTATACAATCTCCTAGGGTCCGGCCACCGGCAGGGTGACGTGCGACGGCCGGCGTCGGTCCACGAAGACCGTATTGCGGGCAATTTGTTTCCGATCACTGGCCCGGAATCGTTCGCCTGTGTTGGGATTCGGATCGAAGCCCGGCGAGCTGCTGGATGTGACCTGCACCCGAATGCGGTGTCCCCGGTTGAAGATCACGCTCGTCGACCAACAATCGATGTTCAGCTCGACGGCCTTGCCCGCAGGCATGAATTCCTCCCGATCCAGCCCATTGCGGAACCGCGTCCGCAACATCCCCTCGCACAGATTGAAGGAGCGCCCGTCGGGATAGACATCGCACAGGCGCACGAAGAAATCCGTGTCCGGGGCATCGGTGGCGACCCACAGTTTTGCCCGCACCCGACCCGTCACCTCCGTCGGCACGGTGAGCGGTTCGGTGGTAAACACCAAAACATCGTCCCGCGATTCCACCCGGCGTTGGTCGATGGGCCCAGCCGGGATCGAAAGTTGAATACCCCCGACGGTCGGTGCGGGATGATTCGGGTCGTACGCAAACTGGAGCGGTTCCTGATTCGCCGGTTTCTCAACCGTCAACGATCGGTCGCTCTGCAAATAGAAGCGGGTTGCGGTTGTTTTGACCGGCGGCCATGCATTCGCCGTGCGCCAGATATTTCCTGGTGCCGCGGTGTCACTGACGTCGCCGATTACGTAGTAGGTGACAGCCGGCCAATGATCCGCGCCGTTGGTTTCACTCTTGAGAACCCGGTCGAACCAGCGCCAAGGGTCTTGGACCTTGCCGGGCGGTGTCTTGCCGCCCGGAAAGGTCAATTCACCGACTTTCTCCTGAAAAACACCGTGTCCCCAGGCGCCCATAATTAGTTTCTGACGGCCGCGGGCACCCGGTCCACCGCGGTTTTGGTATCCAACGAAGGCGTCGAGGGTCGGTTGCGCGAAAATATCCCAGTAGCCCCCGATATGAACCGCCGATGCTCGAATGCTCCGGTATTTTCGGGACGCGTCTTGAGCCCGCCAATAGTCATCATAAAGGGGATGGGCTACCCAAAGGCTCAGGGCGTTCGTGGCAAATTTTGTGAGTCGAATCCAGTCCTCGACGAGGGCCTTGCGGAAGACGCCGCCGGTGTAGACCACATCGTAGAGATTAGGCGCCCCCACCGTGAGATGCTGCGCGACGACGTCGCTGGATCCATGGGCGGCCAGTTGAAACTGGGTGATGGCTCCTGCGGATCCACCGAAGGTACCGATCCGCCCGTTACACCAACGTTGCTGTGTGATCCACGCCACGCTGTCCTCGCCGTCGGGCCCATCGAGGTAGAAGGGGAGATTCTCGCCCTCAGACTTGAATCGCCCGCGGGTATCCTGAGCCACCACTGCGTAGCCTTTCGCCACTCCATCGCGGCCCAACCCGGCACCGAGGTCTTTGTTGTAAGGGAAGCGAAGAAAAATGACCGGCCTGGGCTGCGTGTTGCTGGCAGGCAGCCAGACGTCGGTGGCCAGCTTGACGCCATCCCGCATGATAACCGGGAATTCCAGTTTGACCGGATCGGCCGCCGCCAGTCGGCCGCCGAGCAACGCAAGCAGTACGACGGTCAACGTGCCGAGGGCCTTGGTCTTTAGGGTGTTCTTCGGTCCATTCATTTCACGGAGGTCCACGCAGCGACCTTCTGACGTACCCGGGATGTCCAGCGCAGAATGCCCAGACTGGACCTCTGCTGCTCAAAAAACAGCCAAATTACTTGGCCCCATCCACGCTCTGGAGTGCCGAGGAGAGATCTTGAGCCGAAGCGGCGCAAACCGTGGCCGCCCCCAGGATCGTTGATACGAAACAAATTCGCAGGTGCGTTGCGGCAGTCGCAATGCAATGGAAACCGGTGGCGCTCGGTCGTATCACGGTGTTTTCGAGTATGGTCGGATGGGCCGCCCCGAACAAGACCAAAGGCCATCTTGATGGTTCCCCCTTAAAAAAAGAATGGCACGAACGGCACGAAGACGTTAGATGCCGACGTGTCGCTGCAAGTCTTCAATTTGTTGTGACGCAGAGAGGACGGCGACGCGCTCTTCCATGTGATACAAATTTGGACTTAGTTCCATCCGAGATACCCTATGACACAGCCCATCCGAATTCTTTACATCGGTCCTGCCAGCAGTGGGACTTTCGATATTGTTTCGCTCGAGCAGCAGAGCCGAGCCGTGCGGCGAGTTGGGGGAACCGTCGTCCGATACGAGGGCCGCAACACTGCAGAACTGACCCAAGCGCTGCGCGAGGTGGATGTCGCAATGCTCCAGGGACCCAGCTTCGACCCGGCTGCCTTTGGGCACATGGGCCTGCACGGCCGCTGTAAGGGCCTGGTCGCCTTCGGCCACGGCTTCGATCAACTGGATCTGGACGCGGCGACAACCAACGGCGTCCTCCTGGCGAACACCGCCTCGTTTGGCACTGAAGAAGTGTCCAATCACACGATGATGCACTTTCTCGTTTGCTCACGGAAGTTCGTTCTCCACGACCGACTGATCCGAAGCGGCGTGTGGACCCGCGAGCACTTGAGCCCGATGGACCACATCCAGGGTCAAATCTTCGGTGTCGTTGGTCTGGGCGACATCGGGCGCGCCGTGGCGCGTAAAGCGAAGGCGTTCGGACTGAACGTCATCGCCTACGATCCGTACGTCGCGTCCTGGGACATGCTCGAATGCGGCGTCGCTGGGATGGACTCGCTTGAAGAGTTGTGTCGTGTTTCCGACTACATCAGCGTCCATGTTTACCTGAACGCCGAGACGCGCCACCTGATCAGTCACGCGCAATTTGCCGTAATGAAATCCAGCGCCTACTTGATCAACTGCGCGCGCGGCGGTGTGGTTGACGAAGCAGCCTTGATTGCAGCTCTGCAGGAGAAACGCCTCGCGGGCGCGGGGCTCGACGTCTTTGAAAAAGAGCCGGTCGATCCCAGCAACCCGCTGCTCAAGATGGACAACGTGTCCCTGACCAATCACTACGCCAGCTACTCCGAGGTCGCCTGGGAGCGGGCCCAGACGCAACTCGGCGAGGAGGCGGTGCGCATTGCGAGCGGCATGTGGCCGATGTCGCTGATCAATCCCGACGTCCGCCATGTCGTCCCGCCGCGAAAGCCCGCCCGGTCATGGGAGGTGTACGCGCGGGAGGTGGCTGGCGGACGGCATCCTTGATTCCCAGCGCCGGGCGTTGTGAGATGGGTCGGTGCAAATGCATCTGACAAATCAGCGGGTCGTGGTTTTCGGCGCGGCCCGCGGGATCGGTCGCGCGATCGCAGAGCGGTTTGTCGCCGAGCACTGCAAGGTCGAGGGTTTTGACCGCGACACGGGCGCACCGCCGCTGTCCGGCGGTGGCTCGATGACCGCGTGCGATGTGACCTCTTATGCTCAGGTGCGCTCGGTTGCCGATGCCCAAACCGAAGTGGCTCACGTGATTTATTCGGTCGGCGTCGGTTCGGGAAAGTACGGGTTTCCGTTTTGGAACCTGGAGCCCGAGGATTGGGCGCGCGTGCTGGAGGTGAATCTGATCGGCGCCGTCAATGTCGCCCACGCCTTCGCGCCTAAACTGATCGCCTGCGGTGAGGGATCACTGCTTTTTCTCGTATCCGTTGCCGGCCAGATGGGTT
This sequence comes from Akkermansia muciniphila, assembly GCA_945900455.1. Classification (GTDB taxonomy): domain Bacteria; phylum Verrucomicrobiota; class Verrucomicrobiia; order Limisphaerales; family UBA9464; genus SIBK01. Next base: position 22,643 of record CAMDJH010000039.1, on the reverse strand, counting down.
CGCAGACGGATCCGCCCTACAGTGCGGCTAAGGCCGGCCTCATCAATTTCATGCAGTGTGCGGCCAAGGACCTGGCGCCGCACGGTGTTCGGGTGAATGCACTCTCGCCTGGAATGGTAAAGACCGACTTGAACGAATCGGTGTGGCGGGCCAGCCAAGGGAGTCGTCCTCCGGCCCAACAGCAGGAATACTCCGCCTGGGCGGAGGAGAAAATCCGGAAGGTCGCCCCATTGGGCCGATGGCAGGAACCGGCTGAACTGGCCGCGATGGCGGTTTTCCTAGCCTCAGCGCACGCGCGAAACATCACCGGCCAGACGATCAACATCGATGGTGGACAGGTGATGCACGCTTGATCCCTGCCGCCGTTCGTTTGGACAGGGGACACCGATTCCGGTAACGTCCTGGAAACGTCTACCCGGGTTGCCTGCCTTTGAGCATACGAAACGAAACTGAGTTCGCGAAGTTCTGTCCCCGCTTGGAACCTGGCGGAGTCTCGGCGGCGGGAAATCCCTCCTGCCGGCCGACCCAACCTTCCGCGCAAGTGCCGCTACCGCGCATTCCGGTCAAGGGTGGGTCCCGGCTGAATGGAATGCGAATGTTCCAACTGTGCGCCTGGATCGGGTGGTGTGCGACGAGCTTTGCTGTGGAGACCCCCAAGAATGCCCCCGTCGCGGAGGTATCGGGATCCGTCCTCACTGATTTGTTCGAGGGTCCGGTTCAGCGGTGGGAGGTCCAGTTGACGGAGGCGGCGATCGACAGTCTGGCGCGTGAGCCGCGCACCTGGGTGACGGGAACCGTGCGGGTCGGGACGAATCGCTTCGAACCGGTGCGCATTCACTTGAAGGGATCGGCGGGAAGTTTCCGTCCAATCCATGCGAACCCCGGCTTCACGCTGAACTTCTCGCGACTGCCGAAGGGATCCTTGTGTTTTGGATTTAAGAAACTGCATCTCAATAATTCAGTGCAGGACAGCAGCCGGCTCACCGAGATCCTTTGTGCGGACCTATACCGTCGGGCCGAAATCCCGACCCCGCGGGCCGGGCATGCCCTGGTCTCCTTGAATGGAGCGTTCCTCGGTCCCTACGTTCTCAAGGAGGCCTTTGATAAGGCCTTTCTATTGCGTCACTTTAAAGATGCCTCGGGGAATCTCTATGACGGTGGCTTTCTGCAGGATATTGATCAGGAGCTGGAACGAGACTCCGGGGACGGTCCGGAGGACCGCGCCGATCTTCACGGGTTGGTTGCCGCATTGCGGGAGAAGGATCGGGTGGTCCGCCTCGAAAGGGTGGGAAAGCGGCTTCAGTTGGATTCTTTCGTGACGTATACCGCCCTGCAAATTCTGACCGACGACTGGGACGGGTATGTTCGGAACCGGAACAATTATCGTCTTTACCATGATGCGATTTCCGATCGGTTCTATTTTTTGCCGCACGGGATGGACCAAATGTTCGAGCAGCCGCAGGGGTCGCTACGGCCGCCCTTTCAAGGACTGGCCGCGCAAGCGGTGTTTGCCAGCGACGCGATGCGGGAAGAGCTCTATCGGCAGGTTTCTCACCTAACGGACTCCGTGTTCACGGCTGCGGTGATGACCAATGTCCTGTGGGCGGCCGAAAACCGCCTGCAGGCCGCGATGGCGGGGTCTCGGAGGAGCGACCGGGAATTCCTATTGCGCGCGGCAAGGGATCTCGAGGAGCGGATTCTCGTGCGGCTTGATACAGTCCATCGTCGAAACACGACGCCCCCGCCGGTGCTGCGGCCCACGGCGGATCAAAAAATCACCCTGGGCAACTGGAAGCCGCGCTCCGAGTCGCCTTCGGCGAGACTTGAAGAATGCACGGGGGAGGGGGGGCGTCGCGAATTGCGCATCCAAGCCGGAGACGGTGTTACGATTGCCTCGTGGCGGACGTTGCTGGATTTGCCGCAGGGACCCTACCGTTTTCAGGGACGGGCGCGGACTCGCGATGTGCGGGCGATCGGAGACGGGGTCGGAACCGGAGCGGGCCTCCGAATTTCCCGTGAAACCCGATGGAATCAGCTCTCTGGCACCACCGATTGGAAGGAGATATCCTTTGATTTTGAACTGGAGGGAACGCGCGAGGTTGAGTTTGTCCTCGAACTCCGCGCCGAAGCCGGAAATGTCGCATTCGATGCCGAGAGTCTCCGCATTCAAAGGCGATAGAAGGCCACGATCCACGGGAAGGTCTCCGATCCGCCCCAGGGCGGAAAAATGAGCCCTTTGGATTTCCACCCTTGCGGGCTTGAATTCGCTATTGCGTTCCGCCATCATACTCATCTCGAAACCTCCATTGCCGATTGCCATGTTCATTCTGACTACATTTTGCCGGGTTAGTAGCCGCCTGAATTTTTCCGTGGCTCACCGCCGCCGGGCTCGCGGACAACGTCGCCGGGAGGGCTTCTCCCCGGAGGCGCTCTCCATTGACCCCCTCAGATTCCTTTTTATGCGCTACCTCCCAGCTCGTCGCCCTCTCGAAATCCCCCGTTTCGCCGGCACGCAGGCGTCGATGGTCTGTCTTTTGGGATGGCTCCTGTGCGCCTCCGGATCGCCCGTCTTCGCGGATGGCGTTTCGATTCAATTCCGATCCGGTGCCACGCGCCTCACTCTGACGTCGGCCGATGCCCGTCAACAGCTCATTGTCACCGGTCCTGGAGAAACGGATCTCACCCGCCAAGTGGAATGGTCGGTGGAACCCGCCGGAATCGTGGCGGTGGCTGCCTCAGGCCGTGTCGAACCGCTTGCGGACGGCGCGGCGACGGTGATTGCCCGGACATTGGACGGGATAACATCCCGATTACCCGTTGTCGTCACCGGCGCCAAACAGGAGGCTGCGGTTCATTTTGGCAACCGGATCGTCCCGATCTTTACGAAGAATAGTTGCAACGGCGGTGGTTGCCATGGCAAGTCCGCCGGTCAGAACGGATTTCGACTCTCCCTGCTGGGGTTCGAGCCGGCCGAGGATTATGAACATCTGGTGAATGAGGCCCGGGGGCGTCGCCTTTTTCCGGCCGCTCCGGAGCGAAGTCTGCTGTTGCTGAAGGGGGCAGCGATACTGCCCCACGGAGGCGGGCGTAGGCTGGATCAAGATTCCGAGGACTACCGGTTGCTCGTCCGCTGGATTTCCCAAGGAATGCCCTCGGGCAACACGAACGCCCCAACGGTAGCGCGCATCGAAGTTTTTCCGGTGGAACGTACCCTGGCGCTGGATGGCGAACAGCAACTCGTGGTTACCGCCCACTACTCGGACGGATCCACCGAGGATGTCACCCGGAGCGCCTTGTACGAGCCGAATGACAAGGACATGGCCAAGGTCGGTGAGACGGGTCGCGTACGGGTTTTCAATCAGCCGGGCGAGGTGGCGGTGATGGTCCGGTATCAGGCCAAAGTCGCGGTCTTCCGTGGAACGGTCCCGCTGGGCGCTCCCGTCGCTCATCTTCCGCCCGTAAAGAACTACGTCGATGAATTGGTCTTTCAACAACTGCGCAAGGTGGGCATGCCACCCAGCGACGTTTGCGACGACGCCACCTTTCTTCGCCGGGTGACAATTGACATTGGAGGCCGCTTGCCGACGCCCGAGGAACAGACTGCCTTTTACGCCGCGGCGAAATCCTCGAACTCGGCTGCGCGCGATGCGGTGATCGACCGGCTGCTGGCTTCGCCCGAGTACGCGGACTACTTCGCCAATAAATGGAGCGCGCTCCTCCGCAATAAACGATCGGACGCCAAACAATCCCACGGCACGTACGCGTTTCACGCCTGGGTTCGTGACAGCTTGTACCGGAACAAGCCCTATGACCAATTCGTGCGCGAAATTCTCGCCGCAACGGGTGACCTTACCGAAAATCCGCCGGTCGCGTGGTATCGGCAGGTCCGCACCCCGCAGACCCAGTTGGAAGATACGGCTCAGTTGTTTCTCGGCCTGCGCCTGCAATGCGCTCAATGCCACCATCATCCGTATGAAAAATGGAGCCAGCTCGACTACTGGAGCTTCGGTGCCTTTTTCTCGCAGGTCGCCTATAAGCCCGGTGGTCAACCGGGCGAGGAACTCGTGGTCCACAAGCGAGGCCAGGCTCAGACGACGAACAAGAAGACCGGCAAGCCAGTCAAACCCGCCGGCCTCGGTCAGCCGGTCGCCGACCTCTCAGTCGATGACGATCCTCGGGATACTCTCGTCGAGTGGCTGACCGGGAAGGACAACCGCCTGTTCTCCCGGGCGCTCGTGAATCGCTATTGGAAGCATTTCTTCAACCGAGGTTTGGTCGATCCCGAGGATGACATGCGCGAGACAAATCCCCCGACGAACCCCGCCCTGTTGGAGGCACTCGCCGATGATTTCACGCGGAGTGGCTTCGATCTAAAGCAGTTGGTCCGAACACTCACCCGATCGTCGGTTTATCAGTTGTCGTCGATTCCCAATGAATTTAATGCACGGGATCGGCATCATTTCTCCCGGTACTATCCGCGGCGCCTAAGCGCCGAGGTGCTTTACGATGGGGTTCATACGCTGCTCCAAACGGAATCAAAATTTGAAGGACTTCCGCCGGGGACCCGTGCGGTGTGCCTGCCCGACAACAGTTTCAACGCTGCCAATTATTTTCTGACGGTGTTTGGACGGCCCGAGAGCAGTAGCGCGTGCGAATGCGAACGCAGCATGGATGCGTCGCTCAGTCAAAGCCTTCATTTGCTGAACTCCAAGGACATCCAGGAGCGGCTTTCGTCGGACACCGGCCGGGCGGCCCGAATGGCCGCAGAAAAGGAGGGGACCGACGAGGACCGTCTGCGCGAGTTATACCGACTGGCCTACGCGCGCGATCCTTTGCCGGAGGAGTTCAAGGCGGCGCGGGATTACATAGCGACAAAGACGACGGCGGCAGCGGAAGACGCCGCGCGCACCCGGGCACGACGCTTGGCCTACGAAGACGCGGTCTGGGCTCTTTTGAACACCAAGGAATTTCTGTTTAACCACTGAGCCAATGCCGGGCATTTCACGCGCTTCCAGACCGAATATCGCGAGGCTATCCACGCCTCCGGGTCGGCTATTTCGAACGGTCTTCTGTGTAATCGGCATCGTGCTCATTTCGGCCGGGAGCTCCCGGGCCCAAATGCCGAACGCCCGACTGGCGTCGGTATTCCCCGCCGGGGCCCAGTCGGGTGCCACCACCGAAATCGCAGTGAGTGGGGCGGACCTCGATGAGCCATCGATGCTTCGTTTCTCCGATGCTCGTGTCACGGCGACCGCCATCCCGGGCAGTCCCCAGAAATTCCGAGTCACGGTTCCTCAGGACATGCCCGCCGCCCTATTGGATGTCCGCTTCATCGGCCGGTTTGGCGTCTCCAACCCGCGTTCCTTTTCCATTGATGATATTCCGGGGAACGGGCTCCCCGGAACCAACCTCTCCGCAGCCATCGCGGCGAACCTTTCCCTCGAAACCGTACTCTACAATCGGGCACCGGCGGGCAATACCCATTGGTACCGCCTCTCCTTGTCGGCCAATGAACGAGTGATCGTCCGAATCGTGTCCTCTGAATTAGATTCTCGCATGGAGCCTGTGCTTGTCTTCCATGATTCCAATCGACGCGAACTGGATCGATCGGTCCGCGGGTTTCTGGATGTGACCCCTCGGGTGAGTGGGGCGTACTTCATTGAGGTTCATGACCGCACGTTTCGGGGTGGAGAGGAATTCCCCTACCGGCTGTTGGCCACCCGCGGTCCTCATTTGGACTTCGCCCACCCTTCCGTGTTGAGGCTGGGTCATACGAATCACGTGACTCTTTTTGGCCGAAATCTTCCGGGCGGCCAGCCCTCCGGAAGATCAGCGGCGGACGGACACGCGCTGGAAAAGATGGATGCCGAGATCGTTGTGCCGTCAGAAAACCTCGCCGCCGTCTGGCCTTTGGAATTTCTTAGGCGCCCCGCAGGAGTGGCCGTTGCGAGCGAAGCCATTACTTGGCGATTGATCACGGCGAATAAGTCATCGAATCCAATTCGATTTTCTCTTTCAACGCAGCCCGTCGTGGTTGCGCCGCTCGTTGCCGGCGCTTCCGGTACCCATCCCGGAGTGCGCGTCGTCACGCTACCCGTCGAGTTCGCCAGCTTGTTCCCTAAACGTGGCGAAATCTCCGGGGTCCAGTTCGAGGCACGCGCCGGCACCAATCTCTGGTTTGAGGTTTCCGCAGACCGACTTGGGCTGCCGTGCGATCCCTTTGCCGTTCTGCAGCGTCAGTCGACAAACTCTGCCGGTGCCCTCGAGTGGAAGGATGTGCAGGAGTTCAATGATCAGGAGATCAACGCCGGGGGCAGTGAGTTCAACACGGCGACCCGGGATCCCGCCGGGCGGTGTGAACTCAAGGAGGACGGTACCTATCGACTCTTAGTCCGTGACCTTCTAAATTCGAGCCGGAACAGTCCGCGACATTCCTATCGATTAAGCGTTCGGCCCGAGACTCCGGAGTTCCGGCTTGTCGCTCTCGCGCAGCCGCCGCCCAAGGCCAACAATGACGACCGAATTGTGCATGTGATTTCTCCGATGCTGCGGCCGGGGCAGACATTGCCTGTCCGAGTTCTTGCCCTGCGCCGGGATGGATTCGCGGGGCCAATCAGTCTATCGGCACTCGATCTTCCTCCAGGCGTGACGGCCAGCCCCGGGCGAATCGCCGCCGGGCAAAATGCCGGCGTGATACTTCTCACGGCCGCCGAGGACGCTCACGGAGTGGGCGTCATCTCCGTCGTCGGAACTGCGACATTGGGAACAAATCAACTGCGCCATGCGGTGGTCCTCGCTGGCGCGACCTGGCCGGTGCCTGATTTTAACAATGAATCCGTTCCGTCGCGCGGGGCAAGGGAGTTCCTATTTGCCGTGCAAACGAACGCGACTGCACCCATTTCGTTGGAACCGGTCTCGATGGAACCGATTCGCGTCGCCGCTGGGACGAAGCTGTCCGTGCCCATGAATGTCATCCGCCGCGGCGAGTTTTCTGCTGCGTTCAAAGTGAAACCCAGTGGCCTTTCAGAACTGGACAAGGCGGCCGAAATCAACATTCCGGAGAAGGCGACCAACGTGGTGTTGGAATTGCCCCTGGCGGAACCTCTCCTGCCGCCCGGAACCCATACGCTCTGGTGGCAGGGAGTTGTGACGGGTAAGCTTAAGGTATTCCCCGAAGCCGATATCGCCGTCACCAAGGCCGCCGAAGAGCTAAAGATCGCTGAGGCCGCCGTCACCGCGGCGGCCGCCCCGGACAAACCCGCGGCTGAAGAGCGGAAAAAAGCGATCGAAGCCCGCCGGAAAGCCGCTGAAGAAAAGGCTAAACCGCGCGACGCAACCCTGACAGTCTTCTCAAGGCCGCTCGTGGTAACTATTTTGCCTGCCGAAAAGAAACCTTAGAGACGCAGCGAACCGCTTTTTTCACGATGTCTTTCACTCGGATTTTCCAAACGAACCGCCTCGGTGTTTTCTTCATCGCGGTCGGAGGGCTGATGTCAACTTCCGCTCTCGCCGCCGAGACCGCTTCCGCCTCGAAGGCGCTCGAAGTGCGCCGCCTCGTCGGAACCAACACGGTTGATTTCGATCGCGACGTTGTTCCAGCTCTCCGCGCTAATTGCCTGCCGTGTCATAACAAATCCACTACGAAAGGGGACCTGCTCTTGGAGTCTCCCGCCGATATGATCAAGGGCGGAGAAACCGGCCCCGCCCTCCAACCGGGAAAAGCTGCGGAGTCCCTGCTGTTCAAACTCGCCAGCCACACGGCAAAACCCCGGATGCCGCCCCGCGAAAACAAGGTAAATGCCGTCGAGCTCACTCCCCAGCAGCTCGGCCTGCTGGCCGCCTGGATCGATCAGGGAGCCCGCCCTTCGCCCTACCGGGAAGAAGTCATCGCATGGCAGCCGCTGGCTCCAGAGATCCGCCCCATCTTCGCTCTCGCTGCCGCAACGGACGGCTCCTGCATCGCCGCCAGCCACGGAAACCGCATCGATCTTTATTCGCTGCCAAATCTCGAAAGGATTGCCCACGCCGTCGACCCGTCTCTCACCTCACCCGGCGGCATCGGCATCGCCCACCGCGACCAGGTAAATGCCCTCGCCATGAGCCCCAACGGCGAATGGCTGGCGTCCGGTGGATTCCGCGAAGTGAAGGTTTGGCGGCGCTCCGTTCCGGTCGCTCGCCTCCCCGGAAGACCGACCAACCTGGCTCCTTCAACCGCTGGATCCATAACAAGTCCCGACGGTTCGTATCTCTTCACCCTGACCAATGGGGTCGCGCTGTTGTCGGATGCACGCCGCGAACGGTTCGTCACCGCCTTGCACCGCGACCGGATTTCCATCGGCCGCTCCCTCGCCACCGAGCAGGCAGTCACCTGGATCCGGGGTGAACGGGATTCCTTCCAAGAGGCGAATGAAGCCGCCCGCAAGGAACTGGATTCCGTGCGGGCACGCCACCGGAAAGCGGTCGATACCAATGCCGCTGCCGATCGTGCCGTGTCGGAAAAGCAGACCGCCTTGGAAAAATCCCGCCAGGATCGATTGACGGCCGAAACGGATCAAAAGGCGGCGGACGCGGCTGGCGACGCCACGCCCGATCTTGCCGCGCGGAAAAAATCAGCCCTGGAACTTGCCCAAAAAACCGCCAAAGAAGTCGAAAAACTGGAGTCCGAACTTAAAGTGCTGCAGCAGAAGCAGGCTTCCGCAAAGTATGAACTCGAACTCGCTTTGCCTGCGGTTGAAAAGGTCGAATCCACGATCAAGAACGGAGAGGAGCGAAAAATTGTATTGGACGTTGAACTGGGTGCCGCCGAGCGCGCCAACCAAGCGGCGATTGCCGCACTCACGCGTCCAACTTCTCCCCCGATCTCCGGGGTATTCTCTCCCGATAGCCGCTGGCTAGCGGTGCTGTCGCAGGATGGCCGAGTCCATATCTGGAGATCGGAAGGGGGCTATCCGGGTGAAACCATTCCCCTCTCACAACCTGTGCGTAATCTCGCATTTCTCGATTCGAAGTCTGTGTTGGTCGAGACGACGGACGATGGGTGGTTCTCCGTCGGCCTCACACCCTCCTGGGCCCTCAATGGGATTCTGGGCTCCGTTTCGTCTCCGTCCCTCTTCGTTGATCGCATCACAGCACTCGCTTTTTCTCCGGACGGGCGCCGTCTCGCCATCGGTGGCGGCGAGCCCACCCGTGGCGGCGATATCAGTATCTGGGACGCCACCGTCGGCGTTCAGATGAGTCGCTACACGAACTGGCATAGCGATACCGTGCTGGCCATCGCTTGGTCTCCGGACGGCCGACGCCTCGTTACCGGCGGTGCGGACCGGTTCGCACGCATCCTCGATCTGGAATCCGGAAAGATGCTGCGGACGCTCGAAGGTCATTCGGGCCATATTCTCGGGATCGCTTGGTCTCCGGACGGCCGGGTCCTCGCCACCGCGAGTGCTGACAACGCCGTGAAACTTTGGGATGCCGTCAGTGGGGATCGGAAGAAACAGGCGACAGGCTTCCCCAAGGAGGTTACCGCCCTCACGTTTTGGGGGGCGGGCCGCCAGCTCGTGGCCGCCGCTGGCGACGGAGAATTACAGGTGCTCAATGAAAATGCCGAGCGAGGACAGGCCCTGAAGCCCGGCGAGGACTTTATCTATGCGGTCGCGGGCATACCGGAAGGCGGATGGCTTGCCGCCGGCGGCCACCGCGGTGTCTTGCGAGTTTGGCAATTGGGCGATGTCAAACCCAGAGCTCAGACGGCCGAACGCGTGCCCTGATTCCCTTCGGCTTCATCCCTTGTCGCGCGACGGGATAGTGTCCGCCGTTCCTCCCCTCAGAATGTCACATTTCCTATGAGCGTCTTTTTCGGCATCGTTTGCGGCTTCCTCGCATGGTTTGTCTTGCGCTGCGTGGTTGGCGGACTGTTCACCGTCGACCAAAACGAGCGTGCCGTGAAAACCCGGTTCGGCAGGGCTGAACGCCTGCCGGGAGTCACCACCCTGAATGATCCCATCGCCGAGCATCTGAATTCAGAGGAACGGGAACGGTATTGCTTTCCCCAGGTTCATGTTATCCTGCCCGGCGGACCTTATTTCAAATGGCCCTGGGAAAAGGTGCACCGGGTTAACATCGCCACCCAGACGATCAACATGGCCCATGACCCCGAGAAACCGGCTGCTAACTCGAACGGCCAATGGCTCGAGGCGGTCACGAAGGATCAGCTCAACACCGGCTTAACCGGCCAGATCCGCTACCGGATTTCCGACCGCAACCTCTATGCGTATGTTTTCGGCGTCAAACGGCCCATCGTCCATGTCATGGGCTATTTCGTCTCCATTCTCCGGGAGCGCATCGCGAACTTCGAAGTGCCCAAAGCGGAACCATCCCCGGAGATGCGCGTTGGAGATCATATCGTCTCGAACGCAACCATTGGAGTCTCAATAAACGATCTGCGGAAAAACCTTCGCATCCTGAACGAACACATGGATCGTGAATGCCAGTCGAGCTCCGCCCGCTATGGCATTCTGCTCGATGCCTCGCTCATCACGGGAATCGATCCTCCTCCCGAAGTGGAATCGGCTCTAGCCGCCATCAATACGGCCTATAACCAAGTTTCTTCCGATATCAGTCTTGCCCAGGCTGGCGCGGATCAGAAGATCGTGCAATCGCGCCGAGCGGTTGAAATCGAAACGCTCAAAGCCCACGCCGAAGTCGAGCCGCTCCGCGCCCTGGCACGGCAGCTCACGGATCTGAAAGCGTCTGGCGCCGGGGCCCTGGAAACATACGTGCGCAATGTCAAACTCCGGCTCTATAGCCAGTCGCGCCGCGTGATTCTGGAGGGCCGCCATGAATAGCCTGCCACAATTCTTTATAGCCGGCTTCGGCACATTCATGGCGCTAGTCATCGGTCTGCCTCTCCTCCTGCTGCTGATTGAATTTGTGGGGATTTTTGTTATCGTTCCCGAACGAACCGCCAAAGTGTTCATGCTGTTCGGTAAGGTCCTGACCATCTATGACGAACCGGGACTCCACTTCCCGCCGATGAAGCTCGGCTGGCGGGCCTTCATCGTCCGCTGGTTTGGTCAAGTCCAGGTCGTCGACCTGAGGCTCGACCAGGAGTACCTCCGAAGTCTTCCTGTGAATTCCGAGGAAGGTGCGCCAATGGGCATCGGCGTCTGGTACGAAATGATGATCAGCGATCCCGTCGCGTTTCTGTTCAAGAACGCCGATCCGCGCGGCTCCCTCAGCGCCAATGTCAGCAACGCTGCCGTCCGCTGTCTCAGCAACCTTCCGCTCGATCAAATGATGTCCGACCGCCATGCCATGAGCATGTCGGTGCGCAACGATGTGTCACCAAAATCGCAGGAATGGGGCTACCGCCTCGGCTCCGTCTACGTCCGTAAAGTCCATTTCCGAGATATTGGCATGATTAAAGGCATCGAAGAAAAAGTGGTGAACCGCCTCCGTCAGGTCACCAGCGCCATTCGCCAGGACGGTGCCAATCAAGTGAGCATCATTAGCAGCACCGCCGAGCGACAAGCCGCGATCGAATTCGCCAAAGCTCAGGCGATGCGACCTAAAATCGTCGGCGATGTCCTTAAGGATATCGCCCAGGATCCCGAAATCAGTCGGGCTATGTTCCAAGTGCTGGAAACCCAGAACATCCTCGAAGGCCAGGCCGATATTGTCATCATTCCAAGAGGCAACGAAATCACCTCGGCGATTCTCGCTGCGGAAGAACCCGGGCCACCCGCTCCGCCGCCACGAATGACGTCCTGACGGCTTCCGGGGCTGAGCTCAGGGAACCTGGGGTTTCGGAAGCGGCTCTTCCAACAGCGCCTTGGCCACGGCGCGAATGCATCGCTTTTCAAGGATGAGCGACGGATGGCATGCCGCCCAAAGGCGCACGTTAGACGCTTCTCGCATCTCGGAGCTGCGTGCCGGAACGATGATCAGATCGAGCGGGGTGTAGAATGAGGTGAATTGCACCTGGCCAAGCCGATCGGAATCGCGGTCCAGATCGCGGAGAAAATCGCTACCAGGCCGCATCTGCCGCCCGCCTAGCCCGAATCTGAGGTTCGCGAGGCAGGTGCCGTGGTGCGGAGCGGCGATCGTGACGAACCGATCGACCCGCTGCAAGCCGCCGAGCCGCTGCATATAGTATCGAGTGATGAGCCCACCCATACTGTACCCGACCAAATCGAATCTCCGGCCCGCTGCATGCTGATCGATGTACGCGGCCAGTTGAGACGACAGATAATCGAGGGTGACCCGGCCATCGGCGGGAGTCATGTCAGGCGTGAAAACCTCCCATCCCTCCCGGCGAAGGTATTGGGCCATGCGGACCATATCGTTCGAGTTCGAATGGATGCCATGCACCACGATTACGGGATTCCGTCCTGGCGCAGGACGTGGCGGAGCGCCGCCGGAGCCATCGAAGGCCGCGAGGATGGAACTGAGCCAGGCAACGAGTTGCACGAAGGAAAGTTAGCGCGCGGTTGTGGCCGAGGCGACAATTGAATCCGGTGCGAGTGTCGATACGTCGCATCCCGAAGTTGTCGGGACGACTACAGAGGGAAACGAAGGAAACGGAGACAGGAAGATTCTTTGTTCACTTAATGAACGTGCGATTCCTCAGGCCCAAAGGGCCGTCATTCCTCAGCCCAGGCCATCGGCCCGACGTTGCAAAGCCCGCGATGTTCCCCAGGCCCAAAGGGCCGTCATTCCTCAGCCCAGGCCATCGGCCTGGGTTTTCGTGACAGCGATGACCAGCGGCCTGTAGGGCCGCGATAACCCCACCCCACCATGCCAGAATCATTATCCCGCATTCTGATTCATCTCGTGTTCAGCACGAAGAATCGTGAACGGGCTCTCACCCCTGCCCTCCAGCCCGAATTACATCCCTACCTCGCCGGAACTCTCGACAAGATCGCGTGTCCGTCATTGCAGATCGGTGGCGTGGAAGATCACGTACATTTGTTCTTTGGTCTGTCGCGCACCCGCACCATCGCCGAATCAGATCCATAATGAGAACGGCTGCTCCGCAGCCTAATGGCAGTCAACGTTCTCTTCACAAATCACGACGAATCCGTCCTTTGGAACTTAAAATCTCTCACAACTTCGGGATGCGCGGGTCGTGAAGACTCCTTTGGCGAAAGACTTGCCGTCCGCGGGACTGCCCGGCAGTTTGGGCCCAGAACAGGTGTGTTCTGTGAACGACGCACCGAATTGACCCAAGACAGATCATGACCATTGCCTCCACAAAAAGCCGCTCACCCCATTTGCTCTCGACCTTTGATCTGCTCGGGCTGGCGTTGCACAACCGCGTGGTAATGGCCCCGTTGACGCGTGGCCGGGCGGGTCGCGATCGGGTGCCGAACGATTTGATGGTGGAATATTACATGCAGCGAGCCTCGGCGGGGCTGATCATCTCCGAGGCGACGACCATCTCCGAACAGGGCATTGGCTGGGTCGACTCACCCGGTATTTACAACGAGGCGCAAAAGTCTGGGTGGAGAAAAATTGTCAACGCACTGCACACCCAGTCCACGCCGATCTTTCTCCAGCTCTGGCACTGCGGCCGCGCTTCGCACAGCAGCTTTCATGGAGGCCGGCCGGCCGTATCCGCTTCGGCGGTCAAGATCAATGGCGATACGATCCACACGCCGCTGGGCAAGCAGCCCTACGAGACGCCCCGCGCCCTGGAGACGGCGGAAGTTACGGCGGTGGTGGATGATTTCCGGCGGGCGGCGGAGCGGGCAAAGGCTGCCGGATTTGATGGCGTGGAAGTCCACGCGGCCAACGGCTACTTGATTGACCAGTTCCTCCAGTCGAAGACGAACCAGCGGACCGATCGTTACGGCGGCAATGTCGAGAATCGATTCCGTTTCCTGAACGAAATCATCGAAGCCATTCTCACCGTCTGGCCGGCCCGTCAGGTGGCGGTACGCTTCTCGCCCAATGGGATATTCAATGACATGGGCGCGCCTGATTTTCGGGAAACATTTACGCATGCCGCGAGGCGGTTGAGCCCATTGGGTCTGGCCTACCTGCATGTGGTGGACGGGCTGGCGTTTGGATTTCACGATCAGGGTAGGCCCATGACGCTCTCCGAGTTTCGCGCCGCGTATGCCGGGCCGCTGATGGGAAATTGCGGCTACACGCAGGAAACGGCCGAGGCGGCAATTGCCTCTGGTCAGGCGGATCTGATCGCTTTCGGCCGACCCTACTTAAGCAATCCCGATCTGGTGGAACGTTTTGCCAACGGGTGGGAATTGAATCCTCCGGCGGATACGAAGGTGTGGTCGGCGCCGGATGCAAAAGGTTACACGGATTTTCCATCGCATCCGCGGTCCTGAGGGACGGCCTTGCTCTGGTGGCGTCCGCTTTCGATTGGTTTCGGGCAATGCGTTCGTGATTTCATCCCGCATCCAATGCGCGGCGGGTGGCCGCTCAGGCCGGGTGAGAGGTCACTTTAATTCCACGGGGCCAGGAGTCCTGAGCCTGGCTCCACCCTGCCCGGGTGGGTGCGGTCCGAAAGCACGTCAGGGTTGCACTGATTCGCCATCGGCATAGACTCACCGGACGTCCTCCACATCAATCTGTCTCCATTCCCTACACCCTACACCCATGAAGATATCGCCATCCCTCTCTCGCCGCCGGTTCCTGTCGGCCGCCGCCATCACAGTCGCCGCACCGCAGGTGCTCACTGCGCAGAAGTCCGGTACGCAGCTGATCATTGGGTCTGGGTCCCATCGGTATGAAGTACATCACAACTGGGCCCAGCTTCCCGCCAAGTACTCGTGGCAGACCACCCACAATGTCGCGGTGGATCGGCACGGATTACTTTACGTGATTCATGAGGGGCGCGAAAATCTCAAGGATCATCCGTCGATTTTCGTGTTCGATTCCAAAGGCCGGTTCGTCCGCGCCTTCGGCAACCAATTCCAGGGGGGTGGACACGGCCTTGAGGTCCGCACCGAGGGAAAGGATCAGTTCCTATACGTCACCGGTTATCAACAGCTTAAAAACTTCGCTAAACTCACACTGACGGGTGAACTCGTCTGGGAAAAGCGCGCTCCCATGGCGTCGGGGCTTTATCCCAAAGATGAGGATACGAAACCGATCAAACGCTGGGGACGTGACGCCTTCATGCCCACAAATTTTGCCTTTCTGCCCGATGGTGGATTTTTCGTCGCCGACGGCTACGGATCCTTCCGCATCCATCGTTACGACAAGAGTGGGAATTGGATTTCGATGTTCGGCACGCCCGGTAAAGAGGCCGGCCAGTTCAACACCCCTCACGGCATCTGGATCGACAGCCGTCCCGGGAAGAAGCCCTCGATCGTCGTTACGGACCGGGCAAACGGCCGCCTGCAATGGTTCACCCTCGAGGGCAAGCACCTGAAGACTCTTGATGGTTTCATCCTTCCGGCGAATATCGATTCCCTTAAAGATGTCCTCCTGGTTCCCGACCTGAGCGCTCGGATCACGTTGCTCGATGAAAATGACCGCGTGATCGTCCACCTTGGGGAAGACCCCGACTGGCGCGCCCAGGTGCTCAAGGACAAGATGAAACTGCGCAGCAGCGAAACCGGAGAAGGTTGGGTTTCGGGCAAGTTCCTCCATCCGCACGACGCCTGCTTTGACCCGGCTGGCAATATCTTTGTCGCTGAATGGGTCAACACGGGGCGGATCACTAAACTCCGCAAGCTGAGCTGAACGGACGCCGCGGTGAGCTCTGGTAAGGGCGGAGAAGGCGTCTCATCACAGGGATGAACCCTTCAGGTCGAAGCCAGAAACATTCCCGCGCCGATCTCCAAACCAGATCGGCGCGGGCGATTCAAAATCTGCGGAGGGTTAATCCCCTCGCGCGATTACAATGGCGTCAGAGGGCGACTTTCCCGGTAAGGCCGGCCTTGTTCAACGCCTTGAATACCTCGCTGCCGATGAAATCACCGGACACTTCAAACGTCTCGGCCCCTTTGGTTGCGGTATTCGCCTTCACGCCAGCGACCGTTTTCAGGGCATCGTTAACGCTGGTAACACATTTGCCGCAGCACAGGTGCACTCCGGCGATTTTTAGGGATTGGACCCTGCCATCCATCTTGGCTTTCTTGACTCCCGTGTGGGCTTGCACCTTGATGGTGGCATCGCTGGATTTGCCAAAATAGCCGGCCGCAACCAGGGCATTGACGGCCTTTTGAGCCCCCGCCTGGTCGGGTGCGGTAATGGTGACTGTGCCAGCGTCCTTGTCCGATTGTGCCGTTGCGCCCGAGACAGTTCCGATCGCCTTTTCCACGCCCTTGACACAACTGTTGCAGCATAAATGAACGTCGGTCAGCTTGACGCTGGTGTCTGCGGCTTGCGTGTGTGCGGCCAACGCCGTGATGAGTGCTGACAGAGTCAAAAATCTTTTGATCATAAGTGAATTGAGTGAATTGAGTGAGTGAGGATTTGTAGCAGAGGGGTAGACGAACCCAAAGCGGGATTATTCAGTGTCCTCAGGCCACCCGCATTGACGGACGGATCACGCAGGTTATCCAAGTTTTCGATTCGCCATCTTCCGAACGAGCTCGTCGGTGACCACTCCGGCGAGAATCACGGCCCCGATGATCGCGAATTCAAGGTGGGTCGGGATTCCGAGAATATTAATCGCATTGTAAAGGACCCTCATCAACGCCGTGCCAATCAACACACCCACAATCGTCCCTTCACCGCCACGAAGAGTACAGCCGCCCAACACAGCCGCGGCAATGGCATACAGTTCAAAAAATTCACCGAGGCCGCTCGGTTGAATCGAGTTAAGATCCAGTGAAAAGAGGATTCCGGCGACCCCCGACATCGCTCCGCAGATCGCGTAGGCCTGAATCTTGATCCGATCGGTACGAACGCCACTGTATCGCGCGGCTACCTCGTTCCCGCCCAAAGCGACCAAATGCCTTCCCCAGACCGTTTTGTGCAAGAGGAGCCCGGCAATGGTCGCGACGACCGCCAGCAAGATGCTAGGCACCGGGATCCCAAAAGTCGGTGTAACCGGAACGGCGGAAACAGCAATTCTCCGGAGTCCCTCAAACTGCTGGCCGAATCCCTGACTCTGGTCGCCCGTAATAAACCGGGCGGCACCCCGGTAGAGCAGCAAGCCACACAAGGTGACGACGAACGGCTGCAAGCCCACTTTGGTGATCAACAACCCGTGCGCCAAACCGATCCCGAGCGAAACCGCCAAGACGGTTGCAATCGCGACGGGCACAGGCCACTGATTCTTGGTGAGCAGGATCGCAAGAAGCGCCCCGGTAAGGCCCACGACCGAGCCGATGCTCAGATCGATCCCACCCGTGACGATGACAAAAGCAGCGCCGATGCTGATAAAACCGAAGAGGGCGGTCCAACGAACCAAGTTCTGCAAATTATAGCCATTCAGAAAATCCGGATTGCGGATTGCCGTAACGACGATGATGAAAATGAGAAGAGCCGTGATGCCGAGCAGTTTTTTCATGCACCGGCGGCCTGAAGCTTTTTCAATTGCTGCCAGAATTCGGCAACATTCGCCTTGCGAACTTCCACAATGGGAATTTCAAAAAATCCATTTCCAGGAATGACCCCGCGATTCCCACCGGCGATTTCTTTCAAGATCCTGACGGAATCGTATCCGTAGTAGTACGGCTGTTGACTGACCGTGCCGTGAATGTGGCCGTCGATGATCCCCTGCAGCGTTGCCTCCTGTTCGTCAAAGCTGACAATCTTTACTTTGCCCACCTTACCGGCCGCCTTGGCTGCCTCCAGACACATCGGAGCGTTGTAGGCCCAAAGGCCGATCATGCATGCAAGGTCTTGATAACGGCTCATGGAGTCTTCCGCATTGGCCTTGGCCTTCGGGTAGTCAAACCCGTCGGTCCGAGTGTCCAAGACCACAAACTTTCCTCCCGACAACTCCTTGCCAAGCGGGTCCTGGTTGAGTTTCTCCAATGCCTGCGTCGGCCGATCCAAGACCTCGTCAATGATTCCCTGGCGGCGCTGCTGCGAGTTGAGCTGTTCCATACGCCCGACGAATAACATGACCTTGCCACCGCCCGGCAGGATCTCTTTGACCAGCTTGCCCGCGGCGCGGCCGGCTTTGTAATTGTCCATCCCAACAAAACAGAGGCGTTTCGAAAGCGGGGCGTCGGAATCATGGGTTATCACCGGAACTCGTCCAGCCACGTCATTGAGGAAACCTACCTGATTTGCGGCATCACAGGGGCTGATGGCGATGCCGTCGACTCCTCGGGCCAGAACGCTCTCGATCATGCGCTGCTGGTCCACGAGACCTTTGGGCGGCATGAGTACCTGACATTCGATTCCAAATTCCTTTTCCGCGGCCCGAACACCCGCCGAAGCCGTGTTCCAGAACGGATCGACGCCATTGGTCACAAAGGCGAACCGCTTTTTTTTCCCTGCGGCGTTGGATGCACCCGGACTGGGTGCCGGAGCGGCGGGGCTATCGCTGGATTTTCCGCAACCCGCCAAGCCGATTGCGAGCGGGGGGAGAGCGGCCAAGAATGTTCGTTTCGAGATGTTCATGGGGACGTGTTGCGAGGGTAGGGTTCAAATTGACAGATTCAACTGAGAACGAAGGCCGTTTTCCGTTTCCTCCCAACACCCGCGGAGAGGGGTTGCGCCGCAAATTCGTCCCAGCCGCAATTCTCGACTCCGAGAACGGTCCCTTTGAGAAAGGTGCTCAAACGAAACTTCCGATTTGCCAGCGGACGCCCTCCCAGGCTAACTCCGCCTGTTGTGTTCTGAGTCCGTCCGCGCCGCCAGGAGCGAAGCCTGCGTCGGTAAGCCACCGGTGGGATCCGGCGAAATAACTGGCTGCTGGCTGCGGAGTCCGGGTCGTTTCGGGGGGATTCCGCAGACACAGATATGGAACCGAGGATTGTGGAATTGTTTCTTTTAGCGTTTCTGAGTGCCTTCGGCTTGGTGGTCGGGCTGGGGGCTGCGTTTGTCGCCTTGTACCGACGGCATGTCCGGCAATTGCGGCGACTGAGTCGCGGCATCGACCAGCTTGCGGTGCTCACCCTGGATCGGGGAGCGCTTGGCGGCCGTCCGCCTCCTCGGTGGCTGGCCATCCGAAGTACCAACACCGCGTTGCTTCGCGAGTTGCTCCGACTCGATCCGACCGACGTTCGCCTATGGTCCGAAGCGCTCTCACGCTTCCGTGAACAAGCACTATTCCTCTCGCCGCCCGTCGATGGTTGGTCCCTGGTGATCGGGGGCGCCCTGCCGGATCCCGCTGAAGACGTCGATTTTTGTTTTCATTTTCTGACCCGCCTCAGCCGGGAGATCGGCGAAGTTCAACTCTTCAGCGCCGACTGCGTTTTGAATTACCATTCGTGGATTCGTCTGCAAGGGGGTCGAGTCGTGCGGGCGTATGCCTGGGCTGGCACGACCGAGTGGAATGAAGGCCCAGTGACCTTGGATGAGCGGTTGCTCGGACTACGAATTCGAACCTACGGCGAGGAGGCAGAAACCACCCCTTACGGTGAACAGCCACCCGAGCACGCCAACTGCGAGCGAGTTGCCCTGCTCGCCCGTCGCTGGAGCGTGGATCCGATCATCGCCAGCGAATTCATTTTGCAGAAGGAACATCTCGCCGGAGAATAGTCTGTTCTCCCAGACGCCCGAGAAGTCCCCCCGCTCCGAGCCTGGGGAGAGGGCAGGGCGAGGAGGGGCGTTCATGGGCCGGGACGATGTGCTTGCCGGTGTCACTCTTTTTCCAGTTCAATCAAAAGTCTCGCTGCGATATCAGGAGTCCTGAGGCTCTCAGGATTTGCCCGCGGGCCTTTTCGCGGCCGGCTTCTCGCTGGAATGATCGAACAGCCGGTGCCGGTTGCGAAACAGATAGGAGACAATGATCACGTTCAAGCAAAGGATCACCATCAAGCCGAGGGAGTATCGAATGGAGACTTGGTGTCCCAGTTCAAAGATCTCGATGGGGATAAAGAACGCGCTCTCGGAAATCGCCAGCCAACTCGCCCACGGCTGACGAAACATGAGTCCGACGAACTGCAACAGCGAAAAGAGGGAGTATAGAAAAGTGCCCGAGGCGATCCAGAGGAGATTCTTGGGCGTGACAGCCTGGAGATTTCGAGCGGTCTCGACCCAGAATTTCTTCTCTGGATCGAGATTCAGAAATTCCAGAAGCGCGCGAAAGTCCTTGGGAATGTTTGTGTCAATTAGGCTATAGATTCCGAGGGCAATGGAAAGGAAGAAGAGTCCCTTGAAGAGTTTGAAGAAGATAATTCCCCACAGCGTCGGGGCATGAGACTGGGCAGGCATGAAGGGTGGTCGTAATTAGCAGACCGGCATTCTGAAATAAACTTAATCCAAGTTTCTATCGCACCCATGGCAGCAGTCGTTCTGCAAGACCGGCAATCGGAACACGCTCCTGCCGCCCGTCATCGCGATGGCGGAGGGTCACCGTGTTCAGCAACTCCGGCTTCTCTCCCAGGGTATCGAAATCAATCGTTAGACAGAACGGCGTGCCGGCCTCGTCCTGTCGGGCGTAGCGCCGACCGATCGATCCCGAATCATCATAGAAAACGGTCAGGTGTGGCCTTAACAAATCACGCACCTCCAGCGCTTTCTTCACCAGGTCCGGCTTGTTCTTCAGCAAGGGCATCACTCCGACCTTAACCGGGGCAATCCGCGGATGAAACCGTAGCAACACACGCGTTTCCACCTTCCCCTTCTCGTCCGTTTCCGTCACCTCCGTGTAGGCATTGCAGAGCAATGCCAGAATCAGACGGTCGACGCCCGCCGACGGTTCGATCACGTGGGGTACAAACTGCCCTTTGGCCAACTTATCGAAATAGGTCTTCGCGTCCGTCTCCGCTTGTTGGCGGGCCTCGGCTTCCGGAGTTCCCCGTTTGCGGAAAGCCTCCACCTTGGCCGCGACGTATCCCGCGTGCATCCGCGTCTTGATGGCTTCGTCGAGCCGAGTCCAGGCACCGCGCAATTCCTCGTCGAATACGCCCATGGCCTTGCCAGAATGTTTCTCGTGCTGGGAAAGATCGAAATCGCCCCGCGCCGCAATCCCCTCCAACTCCTGAGTGCCAAACGGAAACTTATAAAGAATGTCCACACACGCTCGCGCGTAATGCGCCAACTCTTCCGGCTTCTGCCAGTATTCTTCAAACACGGAGCGCGGCAGGCCAATCCCCTCGTAAAATCGGATGCGCTGTTCAACCCAGTATTTGTGCCATACTTCCCACCCCCAATTGGGCTGCGGTTCACCTTGCCACCCGCCGTCGGACGCTCGCGCCACCGATCCCGCCAACGCTTCGATGGCTTCGTCCGGTCGGATAAAAAACTCGAGCTCCATCTGCTCAAATTCACGCGAACGAAAGATGTAGTTCCGGGGCGTTACTTCGTTCCGAAACGCTTTCCCGGTCTGAGCCACTCCAAACGGTACCTTCTGCCGTGATGTTTCCACGACATTCTTGAATTGGGCGAAGATGGCTTGGGCGGTCTCGGGACGAAGATACGCAATGTTCTCCTCGCTCTGAATCGGCCCGACATACGTCTGCAACATCAGGTTAAAGGGCCGTGGCTCAGTCAATTCAACTCGGCTCTCCGGGTGAAAATCCGTTGAATTTTCAACCAGGACCGCAGTTTCCTCCAACAGCTTGACCTGCACGGGGTCTGCCGATTTGTCGCTCCCTGCCGCCACATAGAGCTGTCGCGCCCGGTTACGGACGGTCTCAATGTGGTCCCCCTTGATCATCAGAACCGTCACCGGCTTCTCGATCCGCCCGCCTTCCCCGGGCAGTTCGGCCCCCGTAAAACGCAAGACTGTCCCCGACAGCGGATCCACCTGGTCGGCACGGACGCGCTTCTTGGTCAGGGGACACTCCCGCATCATGTCGGCGAAGGTGTCCACGTGCCCCGACGCCTTCCAGATGGCGGGGTGCATGATGATCGTGGCTTCCAAACCGACGACATCATCCCGGTGGTGCACCATCGTCCGCCACCACAGATCCTTGACATTGCGCTTCAGCTCCGCGCCCAGCGGACCGTAATCCCAGAAGCCGTTGATACCGCCGTAGATTTCCGAAGACTGGTAGATGAACCCTCGTCGTTTACAGAGGGAAACCAGCTTTTCCATCAGTTCGTTCGCTTTTGGGTCGGCCATAAAGGAGGCAGCTTCCGGCGCGGCGAGGTACATGTCAACGACCGCGGGCATAGATTTTGTGAACGCCAGGGCTGCATCCAGCTTCTCGATCCCTTCCTCTCCTCCATCCGATGGAGGAAAGAATCCACTGAACTCAACAGTGCGCGCCGTGATGCCATGAACCGAAGCACCCCTCTCCACCCGGCCTGCGGCCACCCTCTCCCCCCGCTCCGCGCAAGCGGGTTCGTCGCAGCGCGACTGGGGGTTGGCCATTTTGGGAAAGCAAAATGGACGCGCTTCTAACAGCTGAGGCGTACTTCGGAGGCGCGGAGCGCCGTCAGAACGTAGCCCAAGGCGTTAGCCGTGGGTTCCCGGGTGCGCCGCACGCAAGCCCCGGAGGGGCGACAGAGAATCTGGCACAAGGCGCACTCCTCCAGCTCTGTCGCCCCTGACGGGGCTGCCGTTTTGTTCGAACATCATCCCCACGGCTCCCGCCGTGGGC
>CAMDJH010000038.1 GCA_945900455.1 Akkermansia muciniphila | reverse complement strand
GCCAACCGTCCCGGACGCCGTGGCCGTAATCGACGAGGGCGTTGACTTTTCGTATAATCAAATCAACGCCCGGGCCAATAGTCTTGCCCGCTATTTGCTGGACTGCGGAGTAACCGCCGAGGCACCGGTGGGAATCTGTCTGGAGAGATCCCATCGGTTTATTGTATCTGTCCTGGCCATTCTCAAGGCTGGAGGGGCCTACGTTCCCCTCGATCCAGGGCATCCCCTGCAACGCAATCGTGACGTACTGCAATCCGCAGGTTTGAAGTTTGTAATTTGTGAATCAGCCGCAACGCCCCCATCCGCCTTGCCCGAAGGATGCCTGCCGTTGCCTCTGGATGTGATTCTCTCCTCCCCGTCGGCCTGCTCCGACGACACAAATCCCCCGACGCAAGGAAATCCGGATCACCTTCTCTACATCATTCATACCTCTGGCTCCACCGGAACGCCAAAGGGAGTCCTCGTTACCCATCGATCAGCACCTACGCCATCACCGAGACCGGGGGGCAGGTCACCTGGCGGGTGCTGCTTCCCGGCGACTCCGATGCCGCCTGGATGGGGCATGTTCTTGCCGACACGAGAATATACCTGTTGGACGAAAAATTGCGCCCGGTCCCGGTGGGAACGCCCGGGGAGATTTGCGTGGCCGGACCCGGCTTAGCTCGCGGCTACTTGAACCAACCTGATTTGACCCGGCAGAAGTTTGTCCGAGATCCGTTTGGCAACGGCAGCGAAGAAAGGATCTACCGCACCGGCGATCGAGCACGCGTTCGCAAAGACGGAAAAATGGAAATCATCGGACGCACGGACGATCAAATAAAACTTGGCGGCCATCGCATTGAATTGGGGGAAATTGAAGGGGTGTTGCGCGAGCATCCAGCGCTCGCTGAGGCCGCGGTGGTCATGCGTCAGGAAAACGGGACGAATTCCCGCCTCGTGGCCTATGTCGTCGCGCACGGCGGCACGAGTCAGGCCCCGCCATCAACCGGGGCGTCGCAACCGGCCGAATTCTGGCCGTCGATCGGGGAATACCAAGTTTACGACGAGGTGCTCAATCATCAGAACGGGCATCCGCCCTCACCGCGCGAATTGCGCTCGCATCTGGGGCGCAAATTGCCGGATTACATGCTCCCGGCAGCATTTGTGTTCCTGGACAGGTTATCACGCAATGCCAACGGCAAACTGGATCGCCGAGCGCTCCCGAAGCCGGGCAGCGAGAGGCCGGAAATGGAGACCTGCCACCGGGCACCGGAAGGCGCGCTCGAGAACACCCTCGTGGGAATCTGGCAGGAGGCGCTGGGCATCGAAGGCATCGGGACCGATGATAATTTCTTCGCACTGGGCGGCAATTCACTGCAGGCGATTTCCATCACGAGCCGGATTCAGGCTCGGCTCGGCGATCGAGATTCCCTTACGCGCGCTCTTCGAAAATCCGACCATCGCCGCCCTCGGCACTTTACTTCAGGAAATGGTGACCGCCTCCGAGAGAGCGGAAGAAGTCGAACACCTGCTGAGAGAATTGGAATCACTAACGGAAGACGACGCGGCAACGCGACTAATTGCCGACGGCGATGGGGCCACGAAGGCTCCCGGCACCCCCGCCAGTTCCAGGTAAGCTTGCGAAAAAACTCTGCCTACCCTCGGCGGACCGATTGACACGGGTGCGGGTGGAAGGCTCGTGCGGTTGCGAGTGCGGCGCAACCGAAGCATCCAACTGACGAATGCAGCCGATCGACCAATCCGCTGAATAACCGAATAAATCCGTTGCTCCTTTAGCGAGAAACGGATCCTCTGCTGGTAGGTGAATCCGGAACAAATTGTGAGACCACCGCCCATGCCCGCTGGGGGGCAAAAACTGGGCCCGCTTCCGCGGACCGAACAGCGGCCCCGGGTGATCGAAAGTGCCTTGTGCTCACCGCTCACCCCTTACGGAGAGCGGCGACACGTTGCGGCATTCACGCTCATAGAATTGTTGGTCGTGATCGCGATCATAGCGATCCTAGCCTCCATGCTGCTGCCGACGCTTGCTGGCGCCAAGGAGCGCGGCCGGCGCACGTATTGTGTGAATAACCAGAAGCAATTGAGCTTGGCTTGTCATCTTTACGCCAATGATACCGGGGACAAGCTGCCCGTCGGCGTGCGTGACCCGGGGGCTGATTCCCATATTTTTTGGATTCCGACCAATACCTGGCTCGCTTTCACCAAGTTAGCCAATGTGAAATGCGTCGATTGTCCCAGTCTATGGCCATTTGAATATCCCTACGACCAGGTCCCAACCAAGGACGGGATCCGGTCCGATGGCACCAGCGCTCGAACCCGGTACGGTCTTGGCTATGTGATTGGCTACCACTACCACGGCGGCCACAAGATGCCCTGGGGAGCAAATAACAAATGGTTTTCACCCCAAAGGCTGACCGATGTGAGCACCAATGAAATCGTGCTTTTCTCCGACCTGAACCATGCCAGCGCAGAACAAGGCAGCTACACGCTGGTACCCCACGGAGCCCGGGGCCGGGTTGGGAGCGCTAGGAATCCCTGGAACAAAGGTAGCGGCGGCGCGTCGCCGCAATCATATGGCGCGCAAGGCGGCAACGTTGCTTTCCTGGATGGTTCGGTGCGCTGGAAGCCAATCCTACAGATGCGTACTTATGAGACATGGTCTGGAGGTCCCGGCTACCGGGGCACGTGGTGACCGCCAGCGTATGAGCGTTCTTCCGGGTGAGTTCACGTCCGCAGGCAACGAGTACCGTCATCCGTGATGACTGCCAGTAGCGTATGGGCAAGAACGGCATCCTCGCAATTATCGCTCTGCTAGCCCTGATCGCGGGCGTGATAGGGTTGCTGTTCACGGAGTATCAGGGGGGACCGAAAATCAACTTGAGGCCTTACCAGGCGCTCGGTGCAGTTACCGCCGAGGAGACCGCCAAGTTGCTGGGCAATCGTGGCTCCATCGCCGTCATCGCCGAAGACTTCGGCCAATACAACATGGCCTGGGTGAAAGTTCAGATGAGCGCGTTCCAATCGACTCTCAAGAAGAATGGCATCGCACTGACGAAAATTGAAAAGGTGATCGATCCCCAATTGAGCGAGGGTCAAGGTCAAACCTTCACCGCGGAGGTTCTCCTGCGGTTGATTCAGAATAACCCCCAAGTAAGTGGCGTCGTTATTTTTGCGTCGTTGCCTGATTTCAGCGGACAAGACCTTGCCCAGCTCAAGCAGCACGGCAAGAGAATCGTCGTCGTTTCCAAAACCTCGGTTGGCTATCGGACCCTGTTCGAATCCGGAGCGATTCATCTGGCTATCGTCGCCCGGGCTGAGGCCCCTGTCCCCAGCGAGAAAAAGCGGAGGACGCCCCGCGAGTTGTTCAACGATGAATATATCGTGGTTACGGGTGCGAACCTTTCTGATCTGCCGCCGTAATGCCGCGCTACCCCACGATGGCTTTGATCACGTTGCCCGCCACGTCGGTCAGACGAAAATCCCGTCCGGAGTAGCGATAAGTCAAACGCTCGTGATCCAGTCCCAGCAGGTGCAGGATCGTTGCGTGCAGGTCGTGGACGTGCACCGGGTTTTCCACGGCCCGGAAACCAAATTCGTCGGTGGCGCCATGCACAGTGCCGCCCTTCACGCCGCCGCCGGCCAGCCACACACTGAAGCCATAGTGATTATGGTCACGGCCGTTGAGGGCGGGTAACTCGGCAACGGGGGTCCGACCGAACTCGCCGCTCCACAACACAAGCGTCTCGTCGAAGAGGCCCCGTTGCTTCAAATCAGCGAGAAACGCCGCGATGGGTTGGTCCCATTCACCGGCCAGTTTGCGGTGGTCTTTCTCCAGGTTTTCGTGGTTATCCCAAGGCTGGCCCGCACCGGACCACACCTGTACGAAGCGAACGCCTCGCTCGATCAGGCGGCGAGTGATCAGCAACTGGCGGCCGTGGGTGCCGCTACCGTAGGCCTCGCGAATCGCCTGGGGTTCCCGAGTGATGTCAAACGCATCCGTGGCCTCGGCCTGCATCCGGTAGGCCAGTTCAAAAGCGGCGATGCGGGCTTCCAAAGGCCCATCGTGTGCCCGCTGCGCCGTGTGCTCCTCGTTGATAGCCCGCACGAGATCCAGTTGCCTTCGCTGTTCGGCGTCGGACATCTGGCGGTTGTGGATGTTCGCGATGAGCTTCTCCACCTCCACATGTTGGGTATCAATGTAGGTGCCTTGGAAGGCACCCGGCAGAAACGCCGAGCGCCAGTTCTGCGTGGAAACGATCGGATACCCACCCGGGCACAGCGCCATGAACCCCGGCAGATTCCGGCTCTCGCTGCCCAGTCCATAGGTGATCCATGCGCCCATGCTGGGCCGCGGCAGTCGCGAGTCGCCGCAGTTCATGAGCATCAGCGACGGCTCGTGATTCGGCACTTCGGCCTGCATCGAGCGGATCACCGCCAGGTCGTCGGCGTGCAACGCGGCGGTCCGCGCAAACAACTCGCTGACCTCCAGTCCGGACTGGCCGTAGCGTTGAAACTTGAACGGCGATCGCATGGCCGCGCCCGTCTTGCGCTCGGTCCGAAGATTATTCAGTGGCAACGGTTTTCCGTGATAACGATCCAGCGCAGGCTTGGGATCGAACGTGTCCACCTGCGACGGTCCGCCATTCATGAACAGGTGCACCACTCGTCGTGCCCGCGGCGCAAAATGAGGCGCGTTTGGATCGAGTGGGGATAACCCAGGATTCCCGCCCGCCTGAACTCGATCCGCCAGCCAACCGCTGTCGTCGAGCAACGACGAGAGCGCCATCAACCCGAAGCCGGTCCCGCAGCGGGCGAGCAGCCGACGCCGTGAAAGAATTTCGTTCAACGGTGTTTTCGTCGAAAGGGTTTCCATAGGATCAACTAATCGACGAATACAAACTCGTTCGTCAGCAAAAGCGCCTGGATATACTGTTTCCAGGTTCGTTCATCGGGTGCCGCACCAAGAAACTCCGCCGCCCGTGCGTGGTCGGAGGTGGACGCGGGCCGCAGAAAAAGCACTGCGTGGAGCCGCTCGATTCGTTCGCGCAGCGACGGCAGTTCAGCGACGTCGCCACGACGCCCCAAGGCTGCCGCGCATTGGGCCACGAAATCATTGTTCATCAAATAGAGCGCCTGCGGCGCGACCGTTGTATCCATCCGCTGCGGGCAACTCGTCGAGGGGCTCGGAAAGTCGAACGTAGTCCGCACCGGAGGCACGTCCATGCGATTGACAAACGTGTAGACCGTGCGTCGCGGCACCGCAGCATCCGTGGGCGCACCGCCGGCCTTCGGGTCTAGCAGTCCCGCCACGAAGAGAAAGGCGTCCCGCTGGGTTTCGAAATCATGCCGGCGGCGATTCATGCGAGAGAGTAATCGATTCTCAGGGTCCTCTGTCACCGCACGGTCCTCGGGGCGGAGGGCGGCAGCGTCACCGTTTGTCCGCCTCATAACGTTCGGGGTCCTCTGGCTTGCCCGCTGATAGGTCGCGCTGTTCAAAATCAACCGGTGCAAGGACTTCACTCGCCAACCGTTGCGAATGAACTCACCGGACAGCCAGTCGAGTAGGGCGGCGTGCGACGGGGGCTCGCTGCGCAATCCGAAATCGCTCGGAGTCGTCACCAGCCCGGCACCGAAGTGATGGCCCCAAATGCGGTTCACGAACACTCGGGCGGCCAGCGGTTGATTGGTGCTGACGATAGCGCTGGCCATTTCGAGCCGTCCGCTCCCCTGTTGAAAGACGTGGCCGGTCGGGTCCAGGAAACCCGGGAATCGGCGCGCCACCGACGCGCCCTGCCGATTGGGATTGCCGCGCAGAAAGATACGCGGCTCATAGGCCACCGGAGTATCCTGCAAGACCATCGCCCGCGCGGGAGCCTCCGGGGCATTCATCAGCCATTGCTCCAGGCTCGTGAGCAATTTCTGGAATTCGCCCTGGCTGGCTCGGTCCGGCAGCAACGAAAGAAAGCCCCAGTCCAGCTGTGCCGGCACGTCGGGCGGTGCCTCCGGACCATGGAGAATACGCCACAAATCCTGGTCCGCGGCCTCCGGCAACCGCGCCAGGGACGCGACGGTGCCCCGCACGAGGTTTGTCCGGTTTTCCTGCCATTGCTGTTCGGCGGCATCGAGCATCACGGCATAGCGAGCCGCCACGTCTTTCATGGCATGCGGCGGCGACGTCGCAAACGCGGCGGCCACCCGCGGATTCAACCGCGGTCGGGCGGCATCCATCAACGTCGAGTGAACGCCTGCGGCCATTGCGGGGAAATCGGCGTCATCCAGTTCGGCAAAGCGAATCCACGGCTCCCAGATGGGATCCGTCGGGCTCGCTCGCTCGATCAACGAGCGCCATCGGGAAATGACCACGGGATTGATGTCATCGGGGTCGGCAATCAGCATGAAACTCTCGGTCGCGGGCTGGCGGCGTTGGGCATGAACGGCCATCAGTGAATCCGCGATCCGGGCGCGGGATCTTTTGACGATCTCGTGGTGCTTCCGCTCCACAAAATCGCGCAACCGCCGCTCTCGGGCGATCAATTCAATTTCGAATCCCTCCGAAATCTCGGATAGTGCGCGGACTTCGATCACCGGTGGCACCAAGGGCTCGCTGGCGCTGCGAAACACACCATAGAGCCCATAATAATCGGCCGTGGTGATGGGGTCGAACTTGTGATCATGACACCGCGCGCACCCGACAGTGAGGCCGAGCAGTCCGCGAAAAGTGACATCGATCCGATCGTCCAGGATGTCATGGAGGTTGTTGGAAAAATGATCCCCAACCGTCACAAATCCAAGAGCCGCCAATGCCCGGGGATCCCCCTGGAGATCCAGTTGATCGGCGGCGAGTTGTTCCAGTATGAAGCGGTCGAAAGGCTTATCCTCATTGAAGGCGCGAACCACGTAGTCGCGATACGTCCAAGCCCACGGATACGTTTTCTCCTCAAAAAACACATACCCCTTGTTGTCCGCATAACGGGCCACGTCGAGCCAATGCCTACCCCATCGCTCCCCGTAATGGGGCGACGCCAGCAGACGATCCACCACGCGCGCGAAGGCGCTCGGCGAATCGTCGGCAAGAAAGGAATCCACTTCCTCCGGAGTCGGCGGCAGGCCGATGAGATCAAACGTGGCGCGCCGCAGCAGCGTCCGTTTGTCGGCGGGGGGCGAGGGTTGCAGACCGCTCTGTTCCAATTTTTCCAGGATGAACGAGTCGACGGGTGTCGCCGCCCGCTCCGGTTGGCTCACCCTGGGCGGTCGAAGGGCGGGAATCGGTTGGAAAGCCCAGTGAGTGCGAACCCGCTTTAGGTCCGGGCGAACGGCTTCATTTCCCGCCGCTGACACGTGGAGAGTCCCGAGCTCAAACCAGCCGATGGCCAGCATCAGAAATGCCCTCATCGTGCAGATCTGAGCGGAAGTCACCGGTCTGCAGAGGAACTCGTACCAAGCGGGCATGGGCGTGATGAGGGGTTCGCCGGCTTGTGCCCATGAGCTCAACTCCTTACTTTCCCCACTGGCTGGGACGAGCCCGAGAATCAGGTAATTGGTATCCAGACAGATCATTAGCTTCTCCAGCGCTGGCGGTCTTTGCGGACTTCGACGAGATAGGCGTTGGCGGAAGCGGCGGCAAGTCCGGCGCCGGAACTGTGCAACTGCTGCAGCATGGCCACGGGATCCGGCTTTGGAGCAAGAGTCTCAGCGCGGGCTACGGCGCGGCGGATGACTTCTGCTTGGGAAACTTGCCAGAGAGCGGCGAGACTCCGGATGCGTTTGGACGTCGTGTCGTCCAAGGCGAAGGTACTGCGATGGATCATGGTTGCCGTACCATTACGCATGCCATCACTCAGGGTTGTCGTCAAGATGCGTGTCTACGCGCAAGGAGTCCCAGTCCGATTCATCGGGGCCATCAACCATTCCATAGGGCGGATTCTATAAGGCTTCCAGGTGACTCGGCGTCACGCCGACGACAGCGAGGGTGGGGATGTGGCGGTCGAAGGTGACGAGGCGGCCTCGGTTCGCGACTGCGAGTCCGAGCAGGTAAATGTCCGTGAGATGCTTTGGCGTGAGCATCTTGCTGTGATCGAAAAGGGTCGAATCGCAAATGCTGATCGTGTCACGCCAGGAGCGATGATCGGGGGCGTCGATTGCCTGGCGGAGACGGCGAGCGATGTCGGCTACGGCGAGTCTGCCGGGGTAGACCGATTGGGAGATGATGCGGATGCAGGCGTTCTGCGTTAGCGGGCAGGTCGCCCAACCGTGTGCACGGTTTTGAGCAAGCCACTGATGCGCACGCTGGTGTTGGAGGTGAGCCGCATCAAAGAGGGCAATCAGCATGTTCGCATCCAGCAGGGCGATCATGGCTGTTCGGATTCTTCCATGAGCTTCCGAACCAATTCCGGTGTGACGACTCGGCCAATCGCGGGAAGAATTTCGAAACCGTTGAGGACGGTGGGCGGAGAGTCACGCGATGACCCGTTGAAGACCAGTGCCTTCCGGGCGAGTTCAGAAAGGATCTGCCCGGCAGATCGTTTCGTGCGACTGGCCATCTCTTTTGCCGCTTCGAGGACGTCACGGTCGATATCCAAGGTAGTTCTCATCAGAGACACAGTGACACATCTGATGCGAATTACAAGTACTGATGCAAAGGGGGCATCCTGAACTTTTTGGAGACGGTAGCGGACGCCGCGCTGCGGCGTCCCCGCGCCGTTCAGGCGCGGCACGAACCGCGCTGCGGCCCTGTCCGCCCGCTGGACGCGGGCGGGGTTGTCGCAGCGCGACAACCTCTACCAACAACTTCGGGATGCGCCCGTCAGCGAGTGCCGAGTGCCCGCTCTCCTTCCCTCAAGCATTGTACGTAGAACTCGACACTCGCCCTCCGTGGCCCGTCCAGTTGGTGTGGAAAAACTGGCCGCGGGGTTGGTCGATCCGTTCGTAAGTATGAGCACCGAAATAGTCCCGCTGCGCCTGGAGCAGATTCGCCGGAAGCCGGGCGGTGCGATACCCGTCGAAAAAGCTGAGGGCGGTGCTGAACGCAGGAACCGGAATCCCTTTTTTCGCGGCCATCGAGACCACATTCCGCCATCCCTTTTGGCATTTCTTAATCTCGCCCCGGAAATAATCGTCGAGCAACAGGTTCGCGAGCTTGGGATTTCCGTCGTAAGCCTCCTTGATCCGAATCAGGAAGCGGGACCGGATGATGCATCCGCCGCGCCACATCAGCGCGATGCCGCCGTAATTCAAATTCCATCGATACTCGGCCGCCGCCGCCCGCAGCAGCATATAGCCTTGCGCATAACTGACGATCTTCGACGCATACAGAGCGTATCGGATGTCTTCGACAAACTTGGCACGGTCCCCACGAATTGCCGGCCGCGGACCCTTGAGCTTGCGGGCGGCCTTGACCCGCTCCTCCTTCATCGCACTGACGCAGCGCGAAAAAACCGCCTCGGCGATGAGTGTCACCGGTTGGGCCAACTCCGCTGCATTCACCACGGTCCATTTACCGGTCCCCTTCTGGCCTGCTGTGTCGAGAATTTTGTCCACCAAGGGCTGCCCGTCGGTGTCCTTAAACTTGAGAATGTCCCGCGTGATCTCGACGAGGAAGCTGTCGAGCTCCCCTTCGTTCCACGCGGAAAAGACGGCGTGCATTTCATCGGCTGTCATCCCGAGCGCGTCCCGCATCAAGTGATACGCCTCGCCGATCAACTGCATGTCCCCGTACTCGATTCCATTGTGAATCATCTTCACATAGTGGCCTGCGCCTCCCTCTCCAACCCAGTCGCAGCAGGGGGCACCGCCTTCGACCTTGGCGGCGATTCCCTGAAAGATCGGCTTCACATGAGGCCACGCCGCGGAACTTCCACCCGGCATGATACTCGGTCCCCGCCGGGCACCTTCCTCGCCTCCCGAAACCCCGGTTCCGATAAAATGGATCCCTCGCGCCGCCAACGAAGCCACGCGGCGGTTGGTGTCGGTGAACAGGGAATTACCGCCGTCAATCACGATGTCGCCCGCTTCCAAGTGGGGCAGCAATTGATCGATAAATTCATCCACCGGGGCGCCCGCCTTCACCATCAACATTACTCGGCGGGGCTTCTTCAACGCCGCGACGAGCTCCGGAATGGAATGGGCACCGACAACGCGTGTGCCTTTCGCCTCGTTGGCGAGGAAATCATCCACTTTGGAAACCGTCCGATTGTAGGCCACGACCGTGAAGCCGTGATCGTTCATGTTGAGGATCAGATTCTGGCCCATCACGGCCAGACCAATAAGTGCGATATCGCCCTGTGGTTGCATGCTCGGAGAAAATGTTAATGCGTTGCCCGTACCGGAACCTGTAATGCGAACTTCGAATTCCAGGAGCCGCGACGGTACCCGGGGCGGCCAAACAGAAAAGCAGGATTTTGTGACCCACTACTCGTATCGCAGGGATTCGATCGGATCCAGGTTGGCCGCTTTCCACGCGGGGTAGGTGCCGAAGACGACCCCCACGAGTGAACAGACGGCTAGACCGATCAGCGCCCAATCCCAAGGGATCACCGGCGGAGTCTTCAGCGCCATTGCCCCCAGGTTCCCAGCGGCGACGCCGAGAAGCACACCCGCGATCCCGCCGATCTCGCAGAGCACGATCGCTTCGAGAATAAACTGGGTCATAATGTTCCGCTTCTTCGCCCCAACCGCGCGCCGAATACCGATCTCGCGCGTTCGCTCCGTCACGCTGACCAACATGATGTTCATGATTCCAATGCCCGCGGCCAGCAGGGCGATGCTTGCAATCACACCCGCAACCGTTCGAATCACGAGTGTGAGAGAGCGAAACTGACTGATGATCGAATCGTTCGAGACAATTTCGAAGTCGTCCTTCTGACCCGGCGGCACTTTGCGCAATGTCCGCAGGACGGCCCGCGCCTCCTCCACCGTGTCGTCGAAGTGTGCCTGATCCCGCGCTTGAATCTGGATCTGAATCGATCGCTCCCTCCCATACCGGTCCAGGGCGGTGGAGATCGGAATCGCCATGAACGAATCCATGCTGCGACCAAACATCGAACCCTTGGCTTCGAGCACTCCCACGACGTTATATCCAATGCCCCGATACCGGACCGATTCGCCCAGGGGACTGCCGAAGGGGAACAACTTCTTCGCCAAATCCGCCCCCAGCACGCAGAGCAAACGGGAACTGTCCACGTCACTCTCCGAAAACGCCCGGCCTTCGGTGACCGCAAGGTTGCGAGTTTCAAACGCCTCCGACGACAATCCCTGAAGGGGGATATCCGGATTCGTCTTGGTGAATCGGGAGGATGCCTCACCCACATCGAGATCGGCGCTGACGCCGACTGCCTGGGCGAGTTTGAGCCGTTCCGACAACTGCCGTGCCACGGGGAGATAGAACCGGCGACGCCGCCAGTATTCCTGCTCGGTCTCGGAGTCGCCATCCACCTGAATCGCCGGGAACCGCTGCACCTGGAATGTGTGGGATCCCAGCTGAGCCAACTGCTTCTCCAGATTCGACTGCAATGCGCGCAGGGCGGTCATCACCAGAATGATGGAAAACACCCCAATCAGAACTCCTAGCAGCGTGAGGGCCGAGCGCAGTTTGTGCGCGCCGACCGCTTGCAATGCCATCCCAACGCTTTCTCGAAATTCGGTTGTGAGAGGCAGATTCATGGGACGATTGCGGGACGCGCGGGCTATTCCGCGCGCAGAGCCTCCACCGGATCCAGGTTCGATGCCCGCCAAGCGGGAATGAATCCGGCAATGACGCCGGTCAGCACGGAGACCAGCAAGGCAATCGCCACCAACCACCACGACATCTGAGCCGCCATGAACTGATTGATGACCAACGTCAGCGGCCACGCCACGAGGATGCCGAGGATTCCGGCGAAAAGCGTGATGAGTGCGGCCTCCACCAAGAATTGAAGGAGGATGGAGCGGCGCTTGGCACCGATGGCTTTGCGAATGCCGATCTCCTTGGTTCGCTCCGCGACGCTGACGAACATGATGTTCATAATCCCAATGCCTCCCACGAAAAGCGATAAGCTCGTGATGAAAAGCCCGACGGCTGCAATCGTGCCGCCAACCGCGCGGAAGAAGTTCAAAAACGCCTCCTGTCGGTTGATCGCAAAATCGTCCGGCAGGCCGGGCTCGATCCGACGCAGCTTCCGCATAATGCCGCGGAGTTCCTCCTCAGCATCGTCAAGCCGGGTCACGTCTTTCACCTTAACTATGATCTGGTAATCGGGCCGTTCCTGAAAGTCGCCTTCAAATCGTGTGACCGGGATCACAATCTGGTTATCCATGTTGAACCCGGTAAAAAATGTGCCCATTTTATCGATGACGCCCACCACCTCGTACTGGATCTCGTTCACTTTCACCCGATGTCCCAGAGGCGATTGATTGGGAAAAAACCGTTCTGCCAGATAATTGCCAAGCACACAGACATTGCGCGCCGAACTAATCTCCGCCGGACTGAACCACCGCCCCTTGGCGATGGAAAGCCCCCGGACATCAATACTGCGATCCGTGTTGCCCATAATCCACACGCCGCGCGCCTTCTTTTTGTCGTAAGTCACCGTTCCCCCGAAGTTCGACTCGACACTCACTGCTGCCGCCAGCGTAGCCATCCGCTCCACGTCGCGGGCATTCTGCATAGTCATCGGCCGGCGGTTTCGGACCACACGCCAGTCGTCGTTGCTAAACCAGGCAAACCTCTGGATGAAAAGCGTGTCGGATCCCAGCGTGGCAATACTCTTCTGAAACGCGTTGTTGAGTCCGTTGATCGCCGTGCCCATCAACGTAACGGTGACGATTCCGATCACGACTCCGAGCGTGGTCAGTCCCGAGCGCAACACATTGGCACGAAGAGCCGCCACCGCGATCAGAAACGTTTCCCGAAGCTCCGATGTCGTAATCATGCGATCGGTGGCGGCGAGATTCCGCCCCCCACGGTCGGGGCCGTTCGGTAACGAATATTGAGTTCATCCACCGCGATTAATCCGTCCCGGAGCCGGATGACCCGGCGGGCGTGCAGAGCGACCTCTTCCTCGTGCGTAACCACGATGATGGTGTTGCCCTTACGCGAAAGCTGATCGAACAACGCCAGAATCTCCTCGCCCGTCCGTGAGTCGAGATTCCCTGTCGGTTCATCCGCAAGGACGATGCTGGGGTTGTTGACCAACGCGCGGGCGATGGCCACGCGCTGGCGTTGTCCGCCCGAGAGTTCATTGGGCCGATGGTGCATGCGATTCTCGAGACCGACATGCGCCAGAGCCGATCGCGCCATCTCCCGACGCTCGCCCTTCGCCACCCCGGAATAGATCAGCGGCAATTCGACATTATGCAAGGCATCGGATCGCGGCAGCAGATTAAAGCTCTGGAAGACGAATCCGATCTCTCGATTCCGAATCTCCGCCAACTGATTGTCATTCAGCGTCGCCACGTTCTTGTCGTTCAACAGGAACTCTCCCTCTGACGGCGTGTCGAGACAGCCCAGGAGATTCATCAGCGTCGATTTGCCCGAGCCGCTCGGCCCCATGATTGCGACGTACTCGCCCTTGCCAATATCCAGCGATACACCCCGCAACGCGTGCACCACCTCCGAGCCCATCACGTATCGTCGACAGAGATTGCGGATGCGGATTAGAGACATGAAGTTGTGGGGTTGCCGCGCGTCGGACCGGGCCGTCCTCTCACTTCACAGCCACTGAAGTGCGGTCCTTCTCGTTGTCAACCTTGGCCGGCTTGTCCTCGTCAAGGTCCCGGGCAATGGCTTTGAATCCGCCGCTGACTACCTCCTGCCCTTCGGTGACCCCTTCGGTGATCTCGTAGTAGTTGTCGTCACTAATGCCCCGCTTGACCGGCAACATCGTTGCCTTCCCATCGACCACTGTAAACACGACGTCAATCGGTTTCGCCCCCTCTTTCTGCCGCTTTTTTTCGGAAATCCCCAGTTGATCCGCCGCATCTTTCTCCTCCTTGGCCTTCTGCGCGCTTTTCGCATCTTTCTTCGCGTCGGGGCGGACCGCCCCCTTCGGAAGCCGGGTAGTCACACTCTGGATGGGAACCGTCAGGACATTCGTTCGATAACTCGTCTCGATATCCGCGGTCACGCTCATTCCCGGGCGGAAGAATTCCTTCTCGGTGATCCGGATCCGGACTTCGAACTTGGTTGCCTCCTGCTGCGTGCCCATGCCTTGGGTCTTCGCTGAATTCGCAATCTGGGTCACGAGCCCGGCAAACTTCCGATTGCGAAACGAATCCACCTCAAGCCTCGCCTGCTGTCCGACGACCACCTTCACCACATCCACCTCGCCCACCTCCACCCGTGCCTCCATCTCGTCGAGATCCGCAATGGTCATGATCTCAGTCCCTGCCATCATCCCGGTTCCCACCACCCGTTCCCCAACCTCCGAGGTCAACTTCGACACCGTGCCGTCAATCGGGGATAGAATCGTCGTCTTGAGCAAATCCTCCTCGGCCTTTTTCAAGGCCGCGGAGGCCACCTGCACCTGATGGCCTGCCGCCGTCGA
This sequence comes from Akkermansia muciniphila, assembly GCA_945900455.1. Classification (GTDB taxonomy): domain Bacteria; phylum Verrucomicrobiota; class Verrucomicrobiia; order Limisphaerales; family UBA9464; genus SIBK01. The sequence goes on along the minus strand of CAMDJH010000038.1, from coordinate 18,744 downwards.
ATTCGCCTGAACCACCTCGACCTGCGCCCGCGCGGTTTCCAGGGCCGTTCGGTACTCGTCATAGACCGATTCACTCAACAATTTGCGCTTGAAGAGTTCCTCATTCCGACGGAATTCCGCCTCCGCCTTGCGGACATTCGCTTCGGCGGTCAGAAGATTGGCCCGGCTCGATTGATGATTAGCCTGCGAGGAATTCCGGTTTGCCTCGGCCGAGTTTCGGCTGGCTTCGTAAAAGTCCCGTTTGATGCGGACTAATAGGGCCCCCTTGTGCACACGCTGCCCTTCCTTGACCGGCAGATCAATAATCTCGCCCGCAACCTCCGGACTGATCTTCACCTGTAGGAACGGCTGTACTTTGCCGGTCGCGGTGACTTTTTCCGTAACATTGCGCCGGGCGACCTTCTCGGTCTGGACGACCGTCGGCTTCTGCCTCCAGCATCCAGGACCAAAAAGAAGTACCGCCGCGACACCGAATAAGGGAAGCAAGGAGCGCTGCCTCGGAAGATAAGCTCGAAAAGGCATGATGCTGATGTGCAAGACACTCAAGGGATACGATTGTTTCAAAGAAAGCGTATCATCGCCAGCTCACAATCGAGCGTCAGGCCAGTTCCGTTATTCAGTTGGGCCAGAACCCCAGTAAGGCTGCGCCAGCACCCGCGGCGATTCCGAAGCTGACGGCCACGCGCCAGAACAATCGCCGTTCGCCAAGCACGGCGACGGTGCCAGCCTTGAACGCCAGGTTCGCCATCGCTGCGACCAGAATCAATCGCCAGCCGGTGCCCGTGGAAATCTGCGCCGCGTTCACCAGTTGCGTGACGGAGAGCGTAATAGCGTCCATGTCCGTGAGTCCCGACAGAACGGCGACCACGTAGAGTCCGCTTTGGCCGAAGTATTCCCTGGCGGCCGCAACCGCCAGCAGCACGCCGGCGTAAAGCAGGCCAAAAATGATAGCCGGTTTCACTTCGGTCGGATTGACCTGCTCCGCCATAGAGGAAGAGCCGACGGCGGCTCCGCGCCAATTCCACCAGCCGAGCAGCGCCAGCAGCGCGAACATCACGAACATCGGGGCCAGCGCGGACGGAAGGAATCGCGGAGCCGTGGCACCAATCAAAACGCCCAGACGCACAAAAACGATGGCCGACGCGACGAGAATCACAAACGCGGCCAAGCCCGGAGGCTGCGGTGACTGCTTGCTGCGGCGGGCGAGACTCACCGTCGTAGCCGTGCTGGAGATGAGGCCGCCGAGCAGGCCGCTGGCCCAGGCACCGGCGCGAGCACCGAGGAACTTGTATGCGATGTAACCGCCCAGGCTGATGCCAACAATGAGTACGACCATCAGCCAAATCTTGAATGGGTTGAGCACCAGGAATGGGCCGTAGTAGTGGTTTGGCAATACCGGCAGAATAACGAGCGAGATCAGCGCGAACTGCATAATGGCGGTGAAATCACGGTCGCCGATTTTCGCCGCAAGCGAGTGCATCTGGGGCTTGAGGTGCAGCAGCACAGCCACGGCGCCGCCGACAGCGGTGGCAATCGCAGGCGATCCGGCCATCAAGTAGGCCCCCACGGCAAACATGACGAGCATCGCGACTTCCGTCGTGATGCCGGGCCGTTCCTCCTCCGCCCGCAGGAGCGGCAGGTTGCCGCCCACGATGACGAGGGCAAGCCCTCCGAAGGCCACAGCCACGATCCATCCGCCAAAGCTCTGCGCGAGCAACCCGCAGAGTGCGCCGAGCACCGTGACGAGCGGGAAAGTGCGGAACCCCGCGAGACGCGCATCCGTGCGCTGGCGCTGCAAGCCGACGAGCAAGCCCAACCCAAGGGCAATGCCCAATCGGCTGAAAGTTTCCGGCAGCTCGAACACAATAAGAAACTATTCCACCCGGACCTTCGAAACGAGCAAAAGACGCGCACCGCTGAATTTGTCCGAACGCCGCAAGCCCCAGTCCTACAACCATTGCGCTTCCTCTTTTCCATTCGCCCGCTTCGCCTCGCCGCTGTAGGTCGTGGGCCGTCCTATTCCCAACGTCTCCAGCCATCTCTTGCGGTCCCTGTTGTCGGCGCAAATGGCCTGGCCTTGATTACCACGCTTCATGACATGGCAAACCGCACCCGCGTATCCAATTCGCACTTGTCGAGCCATCCCCTATTTTCAGAGACACAATTGGCGATGCCTGCAATCCATTTTCACAATTCCGGGCTTGACCCCTTTACACGGGCTTGACCCCTTTACGGACCCGGAGCGAAATCACCAAGGCAAGGGTAACGTAATCCTGTTTCCAGCGCCCGAGGATCGGATCGGTGAAATGTCAGGGGATATACAGACTCGCGAACGCCTCGGCGGACTCCTGAAATTCTATCACGGAGAGGCGCACGAGTTTTTTGACCATACGAGCGCCAGGAGGTGGAATTCATGGGCTGGGGAACGGGCGATGGTTTGAGAGGACATTGCCAGAGACTTCGGGCAAGTGAAACCCAAAGTCATCGGCCCCGGCCCCCGGCCCGCGTCTGAAGCCCCAGATAGATGAGGGCGGCTACGGCCCCGGAGAGAAACCAGTTCCAGGGGCCTAGAAATGCAAATGTTGGTGCAAAGGACACCGTGGCGCTTACCCCCGCGGCGGGCGCCAACGCCGCGACCGCGCGGAGGTTCCATCCGCCGGTGTACCAGAAGGGTCCCGATCGGCTTTCCGACAACAGGTCGGCCACTTCAATGGGTCTGCGTTTCACGAGGTAGTAGTCCGTGACCAGGATTCCATACAGGGGGCCCAGGAATCCACCGACGGTGCCCACGAACAGGGTGATGGCTTCCGGGGACCGGACGAAATGCCAGGACACGGTGACCAGCGCCGCCGCGGCGGGGACGGCTTCCGGTGGAGGAGGCGTTGCGCGTGGCGAGGCAGATTGCCTAGGCGGTCGAGGCGGCGCATTGCTACGACCAAAGTCGCATTGAGCGGCACTGAATCCGGCACCAAGATTGCCGCAATGAAGACACGAACACGAAAGAAATTGGCAGAGTAGGCCGTGGCCACGCTCTTGACCGTGAGTTCCGCCTTTGGACAAACGCTGGTGCCGGCCGGAGCCATATGGAAGTACCTTGATAAAGGCACCGACCACGGCACGGCTTGGAGGGCTGACGGATTCAATGAGACGGCTTGGGCATCGGGCTCGGCGGAACTCGGCAACGGCGATGGCGACGAAGCCACCGTGGTCGGCTTCGGCCCAGATTCGAATCACAAGTCGTACGGTCAAAAACTCGAACCTAGCAATATTCAACGATTTGCAGGGCGATCAGAAGATTGCTCGCAGGCCGTAGGCTCGGTTAAGTCTCTTCATTTCCAGTTCGTTGAGGAAGAAAATTGTGCAAGCACTGGATGATCGGCAATCTCAGGAACAGGCTGAAATGATTGCCGGTCAGCGTATTCGAGTATTCTTCCTTTTGAGCGGGGTGAGGGGACCGCCGGTGTCACTCCTGTTCCAAGTCGACAAAACATCTCGGTGCGATAGCAGGAGCCATGAACCTTTACAGATTAATCGCCAATGGCAAGTCACGTCCGAATATCTATAAAAGGAAATCTGTCATTGACAGCTCGGAATGCGACACCGAAAACTACGGACATCGTTTACCATTATATTAAAGTACGCTACCCCAACCGCGGAGCATCAACATCCTTTTCGGGTCATGAGGAGTTAAACATGAAGCGCATTGCACAGCATTCGTCATTCTGCAAATGAACAGGAAAGAGTTTTTAGGAATTGGCATGCTGGCTTTTCCCGCGTTGGCGGCAAGTGCTCTGAAGCCCATTCCACCGCTACAACCTTCAGACCATGCCCCAGACAACGAACACTTCTGGCAATCGATACGGTCACAATTTCCATTGGGCACGGCGACGACTTATTTTAATACCGGATCCATGGGGGCTTCACCGTATTCTGTCATTGATGCAGTGTATCAGAAGTCGCTTACGATTAACAGCAAGGCAGAGTATGGAGGAGGTGATCATGAGGCCATGGCTGCCATTGCCAGATTTGTCGGGGTCGACATCGATGAAATTGCACTTACACATAACGTAACAGAAGGAAATAATCTTGTAGCTCAAGGTCTGCCACTCAAGGGTGGCGATGAAGTGATCATGAGCATGCACGAACATGTTGGCGGGGCGCTGCCATGGCTCAACCGGGCCAAGCATGATGGGATCGTGATAAAGGTTGTCCAATTGGGAATTACAGGCACTGAGACTCTTGCCAACATTGAAAAGTCAATCACAGCAAAGACCAAGGCTCTTGCTCTGCCTCACATCGCCTGCACGACCGGTCAAGTACTGCCCGCAAAGGACATTGCCACCTTGGCGAAATCGAGGGGCATTTATTCGTGTTTTGATGGAGCCCATGGGCCGGGAATGCTCAGTTTGGACTTACATGATATCGGGTGCGATTTCTATTCATCTTGCTGCCACAAATGGATGTTGGGACCCAAGGGCACGGGTTTTTTGTACGTTAAAAAAGAAAAGCTGGAGGAACTCAAACCCATCATGGTGGGAGCTTCCAGTGAAACGGGCTGGGATATGTTAAGCAGCCCGCCCATGATCAAAGGTTATTCACCCAGCGCCCACCGTTTTTATTACGGCACACAAAGCGCTGAATTGTATGCCGGAATTGAAGCCACCGTCAGGTTTCATGAGACCCTTGGCAAGAAGGCCGTGGAAAATAGAGTAAGATATTTGGCAAACAGACTCCGCCATAGACTCAAGGAACTTGGTGACAATGTTCAATTGCTGACTCCGGAAGAATCCTCTTCCAGGGGCGCGATCACGGCATTTCGTCTAAAGAACATGACGATGCACAAATTCCAGGAATCCGCGGGGAAGGAAAAGTTCAGCATAAGGACGATCCCCGAAAACAACGTGAACTGCATCAGAATATCTACTCATATCTATAACCAATTGGAGGAAATAGACCGTTTTGCGGATCTGGTGAAACGGTCTGTCTGATGCCTATCATCGCCGCGGGGCGTTAACGGTTCCCCTTCCCAATGAACCTTACGTTGAACAAGACACGTCGGCACTTATTGAACGTACCGCTTGCCTGCTTCCTGGGGCTCTTTGCGGATGCGGCCACTCAGCTGCCCCTTCAGGGGGCGAGCGGCGATGCGTTCAAAAACGGCTTTAACTCGGTAGAAATTAAACCTCACAACGGCGCCCCAACCCTGTTCCTCGATGGGACACCCGCCTTCTACGGCACGTGGTGGACATCTCCTCCGACCTCCGAGAGTTGGGCGGCCAGCGACATTGCAAAACGCAATGCGGCCGAAACGGGGATTCACATCTATGCTTTTGATGTCGGACCGACTGAATGGTGCGGGCCGACGCCGGGTCGACCGAGTCACTATGACTTCTCCGGCGTTCAGGCGCGATTCAATCGTGTCCTTGAAGCAGACCCGAAGGCCCTTTTCCATCTTCGGATCTACCTCGAGATGAGCGAGCCTCAATCCCAGTGGTGGCACGAGCTTTATCCTGAGGAGCGGGAGGTGGTTTCCGATGGGACACCCCACCGGCAATCATTCGCCTCGAAGGTCTGGCGTGAGCAGGCAAAGGATTTCTTGCGCGCCTATGTGGCGCATCTCAGGAACGTCGGCCTCTTCAACCGCGTGGTCTCTTATCAGGTCGGTGCCGGTCATACCGGCGAGTGGGTGAAGGGGAAACTCTCGATGTTCTTCCTTACCGGCGACTACAGCAAGCCGATGCAACAACATTTCCGTGCCTGGTTGAAGCAGAAGTACAACCGCAGCGACGCGACGTTGCGGAGTGTCTGGAACAAACCGGGGGTCTCCATCGAGACGGCTGAAGTTCCTACGGCTGCTGAGCAGTTCGAGACAAAGCACTTGACCTTCCGCGATCCACTGCAGGAACAGAACGTGATCGATTATTACGAGTGTCTTGCCGAACTTTGTGGAGGTCTGGTCATTGATTTCTGCCAGACAGTAAAAGAGGCCACCGGCGGCAAGGCGCTCGCCGGTGCCTTCTATGGGTATCTCATGGAGCTCGCCTGGAACGCTGGCTTTTTCGCCGAGGGACCGGGAAGCCCGTACTCCACGTACCAGCGAAGCGGTCACCTGGGATTGGCCCGGGTTCTGGAATCGCCACATGTCAATTTTCTCGTCAGCCCGTACAGCTATGGGTTCCGGGGAATGGGCGGCGAGGGAGCGAGCATGTTGCCCACGGAGTCGGTCCGCCTCCACGACAAGATGTATCTCATGGAAGATGACACCCGGACGCATACCGATGTCGACCCTGCGTATGGTCGGGCGCGAAATATGATTGAGTCGAGATCCATTCTTCGGCGCAATTTCGGAACGGCCCTGACCCATGGCCAGGGCATCTGGTGGCTGGCCAACAAGGGTCATATCGAGCCAAATCTCGAACCGGCATTTCAGCCGATGCTCAAGGAGTTCGCAGAACTTGGCGCCTTCGCACTCAAGACAGACCGTGCGCCGAGCGCTGAGATTGCTGTGCTCCTCGATGATGAGAGCTTCTTCTACGAAACAATCAAAAACGAACTGGATGTGCCCTTAATCTTTCACCAGCGGCTCATTGGATTGCCGCGTCTTGGTGCGCCATTTGATGTCTATCTTCTGAACGACTTTCTCAAAGGGCGACTGCATCCGTACAAGCTCTATATCTTTCTCAACGCATTCAGACTCGATGAGACAAGAAGGCAGGCTCTGAAAAGAGAATTGCGCCGGGAGGGTAGAACTGCTCTCTGGATCTATGCCGCGGGATACATTAAGGATCGTCCAGCAGTCGAGAACATGAAGGACCTCACCGGATTCGATTTTGTGAGAAATGAACATCCGTGGCCGAGCTTTATGCACGTTACGGATTTTCACCACCCAATCACAGCCCGACTGCCTCAGGACCTTTTCTGGGATACGCAGAGCCATCTCGGTCCGCAGTTTCACGTAGCGGATGCCACGGCACGAATTTTGGGAGAGGTCGTGATGGCACAAGGGACCTGTCAGCCAGGATTTGCAGTCAAAGAGTTTCCTGACTGGAAGTCGATTTACGTGGCTGTGCCGAATATCCCCGCTCCGGTATTGCGGGAAACTGCGCGCTTTGCCGGAGTTCACCTCTATAATGAAGAAGGCGATGTTCTGGCCGCTAGCCGGAACCTGCTTTCAGTCCACACCCTCTCAGGCGGCGACCGGACGTTCAGGCTTCCATCGACACATGAGGTAGTCTATGACCTGTACGAGAAGAAGGTTGTTGCCCGAGGTGTGGATCGATTCAGTGTGACTTTGAAGCCTGGCTCCACAACGCTGTTCTTCACCGGGAATATGTCGATGCTTGGACAGCTTGGAAGATAGAACACACCCGACGAAGGACTGAGGAATGATTGGCAAACGCGCAGTTGTTGGCATTTTTGCATCCGCCGCTCTCCTGTCTTTTACTCAATGCACAGTGCCACACCAGTGGAGCGAGTGCTATCCGATTCACGTTCCCAGGCTTAAGCAGCCGCCGTGTATCGATGGCGACCTGGCAGATTGGAAGGACGTTGCCTTCAACGATGGCGTCTGGGACATCCGGAGGCTTCAACACATGCCGTGGTTCAATCCCTCGGTTAATCGGCTTACAGACCATGGCAGCGAGCCACCTCCCGAGGATGATCTCAGCGCCCGTTACTATCTCGCGTGGGATGACGATTTTCTCTACCTGGGCGCGGAAGTCCACGACAACGTCAATGATATTGCCGATCCTAACCATGAACCGAAGAGATGGTACTTCAAGGATGCAGTGTGCTGGTTTTTCGAAGCACCCCGCACCGGCAAATCCAAATCGTTTGGTGAGGGAAATCACGCCTTCTGTTTTGCAATTGATCCATCGAAACCTCCTTGGGGGGCTTGGTGGCGGCACGGCGATCGGGAGCGGCAGTATATAGAGTCACCCTTGCCTCCGGAGGCTGTCATATATGCGATTCGGTTGAATCCGTGGGGTGGAAGCCGCGGTGATTTCATCCTCGAGGCCCGTGTCCGGATGGCGAGCACGTTCGGAGTGGCGAGTGCGAAGTGGAAGGTCCCGAAGATTGGAGACAAGTACGGCCTCGAAATCGTTCATACGGATCCGGATGGCGGCGGTTATGGAGGCCATTTTCTCATCTACGGAATGGGGGATGATGCTGCGACTTGGGGGACCATGACGTTCGTTGGACCTATCGGATCAGTCGTTCGCAAACCGGAATAGCACGCCAAACGGTTACTCTTGACCACATGGGATCGTATGGATCGTGTATCCACCTTGCACGGCAGGCCGCTTGGTATTGCCAATGAGCCATCGATGAACCTCGGAGTGCCCATCCGCGAATGAGACGCCGTCAGCTCCATTATGGTAGGGGGCCGGCAGGTCGACCCACTGCGAGGAACCGATGGTGAAAGGAAGATACCAACCATCGTGGATGCTGTCCGGATGTTCATCTAATAGGACGAAGATACCACTCGTGAAAATATCCCGGAGGGTCAGAAAAAAGTCGAACCGATCAATATTCAACGATTTGCAGGGCGATCAGGAGATTGCTCGCACGCCGTAGCGCCCTCGAGGGATATTCAAAGGAGTTCCTGGATTGGCTGGCCCATGCTGACGAGGAATTGCGGACGCCCGGTGGTGTCGGTGACGGTGGTGGTTCGCGCATCCAAGCCAATGTTGTGGTAGAGGGTTGCGATCACATCCTGATAATGGACGGGTCGTGAGGTAGCTTCCCCCGCGTAACGGTCGGTTGAGCCGATCACCTGTCCTGCACGCATTCCGCCGCCCGCCATCATGGCCATGGCCACTCGCGGCCAATGGTCGCGGCCACCCTCATCATTGATCCTGGGTGTACGCCCGAATTCGCCCCACACGACAATGGATACGTCCCCAAGCATTCCACGTTCTTCCAAATCACTGATCAGTGCATGGAGCGCGTGATCTACGATCGGCACGATTTGCCGCATCCGGGGCAGATTTTGCGTGTGTGTGTCAAAATCACTGATCGACAGGGTGACGCACCGGACACCCGCTTCGACGAGTCGTCGCGCCAGCAGCAATTTCAGGGCAGCCTCGGCGCCTTCGCTCGTGTGAAAAATCTCCTCGGGCCCGTTCAACCGCGGCGTGTAACGCGCCAGCACGCGCGGATCCTCCCTGGACAGGTTCATCGCCTCGGCAAACCTGCCCGAAGTTAAAATGCCCATCGCCTGCTGCGTAAACTTGTCCATCGCCGCCATTTCACCGCTGCGGTCCGTCTCCCGGCGAAGTCGATCCAGGCTGGATAAGAGCGCGGCTCGGTTCTCCAACCTGCCGACGGTGATTCCCTCCGACAAGGCCAGACTCAGGGAGTGGTTGGCACCGAGCGCAGCCAATTCCTTTTTCATTCCCACTTCCAACTCGCGGTGAAAGAGTTGCGATATATCCGGGCGGAAGGGCGTGTAGGCAGCCCCGAGAAAGCCCGCCCTCGCACTGTTGCGCACTAAAGGACGCCCCTGCATCAAATCAACAAATGGCGGCGCCGAATCTTTCGGTGATCCGAGGAGCTTTGCCAGCACACTGCCCATGGCCGGACGGCCGCCGATGGCAAGTAGGTCCTTTTCCTCAAAGCCCGACAGGCACTGGAAAGCGTGGTGTTGTTCCTCGGAACCGACGAGCGATCGAATAAAGATGAACTTCTTCGCAATGGAAGCCACCTTAGGCATCAGCTCGCTCAGGTGAAGCCCGGGGATACTGGTGGGAATCGAGCCGAGGCCGCCGCGAAATTCGATGGGGGCATCCGGTTTGGGATCGATCATATCCATCTGCGGCGGACCCCCATCGAGATGGATGTTAATGATCGCCTTGTTTGAAGAACCCTGGCCACTGGCCTGTTCAGCGCGAAGCATGTCCGCGAAGGTGAAGCCTCCTATTCCAAGCGAGCCTGCCCTCAAAAATGTGCGCCTTGAGACGCCATCACAATTCCGAACAGGATTGCTAAGAAACGTAAACATGAAACGACCGGCGTGGAATTGGATTGGCTTTCCACTAGAAGCCGCGAATGAGGCCTTGATGCAAGGACAAAAAAGAATCATTTTCGAAAGGAGCTCGTCCTTTGCGGATCGAATCCAGCGTTCGCAATGCGCGTTCAGATTTGGACTCCGCGGCGGCAATGTCACCGCCTTGATACCGACGGCTCGGAGGATCCCCTCGAACGCTGTGCAGAGCTTTGTGTCGCGGTCGCGTAGCAGAACTGGCCTCTTTATTTAGAGATCGCGACGGTATATTATGAAGCGAGCGTAGTTCCACAGACTGTCATGACAAACCCCTCAACCGGGGTGCCATTAATTGCCGCTCGCCAAGCCAGCCCCGCGCGACGCAGGCTACCTGCATTCATGAAATCGGCTTTCCTCTGGAAGAATCTCGTCCTGCGTTGCGGACTCTTGTTTTTGGCCGTAACTCTGCGCGCTGAGGACTGGCCGCAATGGCTCGGTCCGCACCGTGATGCGGTTTGGAGCGAAACCGGCATCGTCGAGAAGCTGCCTACGAACGGACTGAATTTCCGCTGGCGCACGCCCGTTGGCGGCGGCTACAGCGGGCCGGCCGTTGCGAAGGGTCGCGTGTATGTCATGGACCGGCAGCTTGCGACCGGCGCGAAGAATCCATCGAACGCCTTCGCGCGCGGCGAGATTCCCGGCAATGAACGCATCCTTTGCCTGGATGAAGTCGACGGAAGAATCCTCTGGCAGCACGAATATGACTCGGCTTACACCGTGAGCTACGCGTCCGGCCCGCGCGTCACGCCCGCGGTGGCGGACGGAAAAGTCTATACGCTTGGCAGTGAAGGAAATCTCCTTTGCCTCGACGCGATAAAGGGCACTGCACTCTGGTCGCACGATTTCAAAAAGGATTTCGGCATCAAGACGCCGGTGTGGGGGTTCGCCGGCCATCCGCTCGTCGATGGCAAGAAACTCATCTGTCTTGCCGGTGGTAATGGCAGCGTGGCCGTGGCGTACGACAAGGATACCGGCAAAGAAATCTGGCGCGCTCTCAGCGCCAAGGAGCCGGGCTACGCGCCGCCGATGATTTATGAATTCGGCGGCAAACGGCAGCTCATTCTCTGGCATCCCGAGGCCGTGAACGCGCTCGAACCGGAGACAGGCAAGGTCATCTGGACGTATCCACTCACGCCGTCGGTGCGCTCCGGCATGAGCATTCCCAGTCCCCGCAAAGTCGGCGACCTGTTGTTCCTCACATCGTTCTACAACGGCTCGTTGCTGTTGCGCGTTGGCGCGGATCAGCCCGTGCTCGTCTGGCAGAGCAAGAAGGTGAGCGAGATGGACACGGACGGATTGCACAGCGTCATGGCCACGCCACTCATCGAGGGTGGCTACATCTACAGCCCGTGCAGCTACGGGCAGTTCCGCTGCCTGAAGCTGGAGACCGGCGAGCGCCTCTGGGAAACCTTCGCGCCGACCAGCGGCAAGTCCGTGCGCTGGGGTCACGCTTTTATCGTCAAACATGGCGACCGCAGTTTTATCTTCAGCGAGCAGGGCGACCTCATCCTCGCCAGACTTACGCCGGAGAAATACGAGGAACTTAGCCGTGCGCGCCTGCTCGATCCCGTCAACAACGATCCAGGCCGGCTTGTCGTCTGGTCACACCCCGCCTTCGCGAACCGATCCATCTACGCACGCAATGACAAGGAGATTGTTTGCGTGTCGCTCGCCGCGGAATGAGGAGCCGTGGCCCGATGCCATAGGCGCCAAGCCTCGGTTACTCGGCACCAACGAATCCCGCCCGGCGAGGGGTGGCTTCGCGCCATTGCGGGCGAATTCGACCGCATGGACCGGGTCGAGAAGAGCCCGATCCAGGCATCGACACGGGGCAGAGGTAGGCTGGAGGATTCTGAAAGTCCGGAAGGTTTTTATTTGCCACCCAAGACCGATCCTCTTGCCAGCCCCTACTTTCTTTAGTAGTCGTCACCTATGTCCAAAGCCCTTTCGCGCGGGTGTTCCACCGGCATCCGCCGTCTATCTTGCCTGATCACTTTCTGCGCGTCATCGATTCTTCAGGCCCAGGACAATTGGCCGCAGTTTCGCGGTGCCGACTCCCGTGGGATCGGGCTCTCGGACAGGCTACCTCTCGAATGGAGCCACGAGAAGAATGTTGCGTGGCATGTCGAGATTCTGGGTCGTGGTTGGTCATCGCCGATCATCTGGGGCGATCAGGTGTTTTTGACTGCAGCCGTGAGTGACGGCGACGAGGAAGCACCCAAGAAAGGGCTCTACTTCGGCGGCGAACGCGCCCCTTCGAAAAACCGCCATCGCTGGCTGTTGAGCTGCCTGAATCGCGACTCCGGCAAGAAGCTCTGGGAAGCCGAGTTGTTCGCCGGCGTGCCGTCCTCCTCGATCCACGTCAAGAATTCCTACGCCTCCGAGACTCCGGTCACGGATGGCAAACGGGTATACGCACTGTTCGGCCAAACCGGTCTCGGGTGCGTGGACTTCGGCGGTAAGGTGATCTGGTCCAAAACATTCGAGTCGAGAAAGACTCAAAACGGCTGGGGTACCTCCATCTCGCCGGTATTGCACGACAACCTGCTGATCATCGTGCGGGACACCGAGGGTAAATCGGACCTGATCGCCTACGACAAACTTACGGGTGCGGAATTGTGGAAAATCGATCGTGATGAGCCGACAAACTTCGCCACGCCGTACATTTGGAGGCACGCTCAGCGAACTGAACTCGTCGTGCCGGGGCGCAGGCAAGTGCGGAGCTACAGTCTCGATGGCAAGCTGCTCTGGTGGTTCAAGGGCATGTCCACGATTACCATCCCCACGCCATTCGAAGCGGAGGGGTTGCTCTATCTCTGCGCTGGCTATGTGGGCGACAAAGTGAATCCGAACAAGCCGGTGTATGCCGTTCGCCCCGGCGGCGCCGGTGATCTTGCCTTGAAGGACGGCGAGCGTCAGAACCAGTTCATCGCCTGGATGGAACCGAATGCGGCACCGTATAACCCGTCCGCTCTTGTCTACGAGGGTCGATTCTATGTCCTGTGGGATTTTGGGTTCTTCAGCGCCCGTGACGCGAAGACGGGCGCTGAGCTTTATGAGAAGCAGCGTATCAAGACCGACGGTACCGTTGGGTTCACATCGTCGCCGTGGGCCTATCGCGACCGGGTGTTCTGCCTGAGTGAAGACGGTGACACCTACGTCATCAAGGCTGGCGACCGCTACCAACTCGAGCGCCTGAATTCGCTGGGCGAGATGTGCATGGCGACGCCGGCGATTGCGGGGGATCGACTGTTCATCCGAACCACAAGCGGTCTCTGGTGCATTCGCAGTGCGGAGTAGGAGACCGGGTCACAGAATCCGCTGAGCACCGAGGATCGCGCGCCACGGGCGTCTGGCTATTTTCTAGTCTCTCCGTCACGAGAGAAAAGAGATTGAAAAGCGGCGGCATCAAAGTCAGGTGTTGTGGAATTATGGAAATCCTCCCGTGACCCCGAGTGGGGGCCAAAACAGCGTCGTTCTTTCGTTCGACTCGACTCGGCGATTCTTTCGCCTTCGATTTTGAAGCAAAAACGACAGGTTCAACGGACTGAATTAGATATTGAACCTGTTGCTTTATATCTTTCTCGATGAGGGATGCCGATGGCACAGGATAAACCCGGGAGCTCAGAACCGTATCTTCGAGAAATCCTCGGACGGTTTCGGCCATTTCAAATCCATGGATTCCAGGGCGTTGCAGACCGTGCTGGCAACGACATAGTCGCGGTACCAATTGCGGTCCGCCGGCACCACGTACCAGGGCGCATGTCGGGTTGAGCAACGATTCAACAAGTCCTCGTACGCCTGCTGGAAGTCGTCCCAACGCTTCCTCATTTCCACGTCGGCCGCCGCAAACTTCCACTGTTTCGTCGGATCGTCCAGCCGTTCCTGCAACCGCACCGCCTGTTCACGCTTCGAGATGTGAAGAAAGAACTTCAAGATACGGTAGCCATTTTCGGTTAAAATCTTTTCAAACGCATTAATGTGATCGTAGCGCTTCTGCCACACTTCCCTGGCCGCGAGATTCAAAACCCGGACAACCAGAACATCTTCGTAGTGGGAACGGTTCCACACACCAATGTTTCCGTGACGCGGTAGTGCCTTGTGCACGCGCCATAGAAAGTCGTGCGCTCTCTCCTCGGCACTCGGCATTTTGAATGCAGTAAATTCGACACCCGACGGATTCACGAATTCCAATACCCGTCGGGAGGTCCCGTCCTTGCCACTTGTATCGACTCCCTGGAGCACGATCACGATTCCCTGGGTGCCGTTGGCATAGAGTTTTGGCTGCAATTCTCCGATTCGCTGGCAAAGCTTTAATGTCTTTGCGACGGTTTGCACCTTGTTGAGATTTTCGCAATAGTCGGGTGCGAAGTCGCGTAGATGGAGAGTGGGTTTTGCGATCAGGGCTTGTTTCATTGCTCCACCCTGCCGGTTTTGCATCCATTTCGGAATCTCAAAACGACGAGACCTTTTCGATCATCGAGCCGGCTCACCTCAGACGAGCCAACGGAATGGATCGAGCTGAGCGAAAATCGATGGCACCGGGCGGATACGTGTGTCGCCGCCGGTTGCTTGTTTTCCAAGAAGAGTCGCCACCTGCTGGAGATGCTGGTTTAGGCGATTCTGTGCATATTCGGGGGCGGTCTTTTGCTCGATGAGAAAGGGCCAGTCGCTCGCCTGGCTGAGCAATAATTCCCGGGCGGCATCTTCGAGAAGCGACCGCTCAACTGGGACCGGACGACGGAGCGCCGCTTGGAGTTGCTGGGACAACTGACGGAGGGGACGCTGGTACTGGGCGTTGGATGGATCCAACCAGACCGACCAGAAGCCGCCGCTGCCCCAACTCGAGGGCGCCGGTGAGATGGTTTCGGTGGGAGGCCGACGCAGACGATATTCGCCCGGAGAGACCATTTGAATGAAAGAATTGGGTGCGCAGCAGCCACGGACGACCGCATCCAGGAACTCTGGGCCTTCAAACCACCAGTGCCCGAACAGTTCGGCATCGTAAGCTGCGACCACGATCGGTGGCACGTCCATCGCCGGTTGAGCGGCCGCAAAAATCCGCCTCCGTTCATCAAGAAAATGGCGGGCATGTTCGCGGACACGTTCCAGCGCCACGGATCGGTCGTAGGGGCGTCTGGCGCCGGTGCCGCCGGTGATCGCATCGTACTTGATGCCGGTCGGGAGGCGGGCGTCGGGCAGAGCCGAGAAATTCCGCAAGTATTCTGGCGCGACTTCATCGGCGAGGTCGGTATGAAATTCCCGATAGGCGGGATCACCGGGATAACCGTCCGATCGGCTCCACACCTGGCGAGCCGAAGCGGGATCACGAGCAAATGCGGTCAATCCGTGGAACGTTCGAACGGGGGCGAGGGTGGCGTGTCGCGGAAGTGGGCGAGCTTGGCTGAATCCGTGCGACTCCACGATGAACCACTGAATCTGTCCTTCCACGAAGACCGGTTCAACCTCGGGAACGTAAGCGCATTCGGGAAGCCAGAAGCCGCCGGGGTTGCGGCCGAACCGGCGATGGTACTCGGCAATTCCGGTGAGAATTTGGCCGCGAAGCGCAAATGGGTCATCGACGAATAACGGCAGGACGGCGTGTGTGGCGGCCGATGCCACGATCTCGAGATGACCGTCGCGATGGTGCCGGTCGAACGCAGAGGGGAGATCGGCCCGATAGGCGTCCCACGATTCTAAGCCGTCGCGATAGCGTTGTTCGTAGAAACGGGCAAGTCTCTGGCGCGGTCGATCGCCCGCCAGTCGGCGCTGTTCGGCTTGGCAAAGTCCAACATGTTGGGCGAGATAGCGTCGGATGCGCGACTGGAGCAAGCGGTCGTCCAGCATGGCCACGAGTGTGGCGGTTAGGGTGAGGGTCAATCGCCATGGGATGCGATCCCGGGACCAGCCATCCATGAGACGAAGCAGTGGGAGATAGCACTCCGCCGTGGCCTCGAAAAGCCACTGTTCCTCCACGGAATGTTCATGCTCCGGATGTTGCACCCAGGGCAAGTGGGCGTGGAGGACCAGGGCCAGATCGCCGCCGGGGAGGGGATCCGCGAGGTGCAGATGCATTGCCGCAGCTCAGGCAGTGGCGGAATCTTGTTTGAGAAAATCGAGATAAGCGCGGAGTCGTTCCTTCAATTCTTTCCGGGGCACTATGGAGTCGACGAGACCGCGTTCGCGCAGGAACTCGGACGTTTGGAATCCGGGGGGCAATTCGGCCTGGGTGGTGTCCTTAATGACACGCGGCCCGGCAAATCCGATCATTGCGCCGGGTTCAGCGAGGATCAGATCGCCGACGCTCGCAAAACTGGCCATGACTCCGGCGTAGCACGGGTGAACCAGAACGCTGATATAAGGCAGGCGCTTTTTCGCATGGTACGCGAGTGCTCCGCAGGTCTTGGCCATTTGCATCAGGCTGAACATGCCTTCATACATCCGTGCTCCTCCGCTGGTTGAAAATAGGATGACCGGCAGACTCCGGTCCGTGCCCGCTTCGATCAGCCGCGCCAGCTTTTCGCCAACCACGCTGCCCATGGATCCGCCGAGGAAACTAAAGTCCATGACGCCGAGTGCGATTCGGTGATTGGCAAGCTTGCCAATCCCAGTGATGACCGCATCCTTGAGAAGGCTCGACTTTCGGTTCGCGGCCAGCTTCGCCTCGTAGGAGGCAGCTCCCGTGAAACGGAGGACGTCGACGCTTTCCATCTCTGGATCCATTTCCTCGAACGAACAGGTTTCCACCAGTGAATGAATCCGCTCACGGGCGCCGATGGGAAAATGATGCTCGCACTTCGGGCAGATCTTCAGGTTCGCATCGAGCTCCTTGTCGTAAATCAGGTTGTCGCACTTGGGGCACTTGGTCCACAGACCCTCCGGTATGTCTCGTTTCTTGCCCCGGCCCGCGCCCATTTTCGGTTTTCTTAAGAATGCGGTGTCCGTGGTGGCGGGCGGCGGTGTGACCGCAGGTTCCACCGGATCCGTTACCACCGTCCGTTGTTTATGTGCCGAATTAGCCATGGATTCGTTATATCTCTTACTCGGGTTCCCCGCTTCGGATCTTCCGACGTCAGTACGCCGCTCGCGCCAGCGACCATACACAAACCCTGGCGGCACCGCTGTTTTTTAGAATCTTTGCCACGGCGCTTGTTGTGGCGCCGGTCGTCAAGACGTCATCAAACACTACGCAAGCAAGGCCGTCGAGCCTCGTGTCAGAGAGACGTTCAAAGGCGTTTCTCACATTTTTTGTCCGGGCGACCCGCGAGAGAGCGGTTTGGGTGTTGGTTCGTTCGATTCGTCGGACAAGTTGAGTGTTCAAAGGAATTCCGGTGGCGAGTGCCAGCGGCCGGGCTAGGCGTTCAGCCTGATTGAACCCTCGCTCCCGTCGGCGGATTGGATGGAGCGGCACCGGTACGATCACATCCCACTCCGTTCGCAGCAGGAAAGGGGATGCCTGCCGGGTCAGTACACGGATGAAATACGGTTCCAGCCACTGGGCATCCCGGTACTTGTAGCGGTGAATGAGGTCCATGAGAAACGGGTTGGCCACTGACGCAGCCCGTGCGAATTCAAAGTGAAACCGGGTGTCTCGACAGTTCTCACAGTCGAACGAATCGCTAATTGCACCTGGATAGGGCAGTCCACAACGGCGGCAGAACGGAGGGGCCACTAAGCGCAACTTCCCCTGACATTCTCGACAGACGTAGCCTTCGGAGGGGTGCGCGTGCCTGCCGTCGCATGCCTGGCACCACGCTGGGTAGAGCAGCCCCAATGCACCTTCGATCGAGGGTTGGGTCGACGCGGCAACGCGTCGGCAGATTCCGCGGGCGACGGCGAAAATAAGATCGAATGGATCAAAGTGCATTGAAGGATCGAACGGGTCTGACAAGAGGAGAAGATCCATCGCAAACGCAGGATTTCAAAAAATCTCCGCCGCCCGAGTAGCAACCGGAGCCCGAATGAAAGGCTCAGGGCTCAGGACTCTTGATCTCGTAGAATCTAACCGACCGTTCACCGTCCCGTAGCGGATCCTTTTCGGAGAATGCTCTCACCGCCATTGCCTTGAACATTACGTGAATCATTTCCACGCGGAGCAAGATCATCAAGACAGGGGCAACGTAATCCTGTTTCCCGAGGATCGAATCGGTGAAAGGGCAGGGGACATCCAAACTCGCCTCATAAAAAGGATAAAGTGACGATAAAGTGACAGGTTAACTATTTCAATAAGACTCGGTAGGTCGTTGTCTTTTTGAGATTCAAGTGAGGAAATCCTGCGTCCACCAATGGCGTTCCCCAACTCGAAGTACGAGGAATGCCCTCGAGTACTGGAGCGGACCTCGTGAACCAGGTTTGATTCTGGGTGGAAATCATATAGGTTTTCCACCGTCATCCAATCGCGTCCACTGGCAGATCCCGCATCACGCAAATCCCCGGTAACGGTACGCCCCGAATTGGACGGGCTCCGTCTTTTCGACGCGCACTGAATCGGTCCCGGTGACGAGTGAACATCTCATTTACAAAATCCTTCGAACCCAGAACCATTCCATCCGTCATATGTCGCACTCGCAGACGCAATACCTGGCCTAAACTCAACTCTCCCCCTCGGGCCAATTCCGCCCGGATGGTCTGCGGATCCAGCACCGCTTTGTCGCTTCGGTTGGCCGAACCCGCCGCCACGAACAAGATCATCCGGTATT
>CAMDJH010000037.1 GCA_945900455.1 Akkermansia muciniphila | reverse complement strand
TCCGATAACATCCCCTCGGAATTCGCTCAAAAGCTGCGCCAAGTCGTCTTCCGTCACCGTTTTAAGCCGCTTTGACCCTAACCGGAGAATTCCGCGGTCTCAAAAACCGCCCCCAACCGTCCTGTCCTTCCTTATCCGCGGATTTGGGTCGCGAATCAGGGATTGACGTGGGCAGGCAAGCTCATGCGCTTCGTCATCACGATATGATTTTGACCGTTCCGTCGTTGGTAAGAGATCTCGTCCATCAATTTTCGCATCATATGGACTCCCAGACCACCGATCGGCCGGTCATCGATCGATAGGTCGGCATTGGGTGACGGCGCCGAGAGAGGATCAAACGGAGCGCCGTCGTCCAGGACGGTGAGTGTCAAGCGATCAACGTCAACGGCGAACTCGTACTCGATCTCGCCTGCGTTTGAGTGATCGAGAATGTTCTGCAAATGTTCCGCCAGGGCGTGGTCTGCGGCGAATCGAACGGCGGCCGGCAGGGCATTTTGATCGGAAAATGTTCCAAGCCTGCTGGACCCCTCCCGGGTGAGATCGGCATTCTTCGCCGCGCGAAAGACCGCCCGGGCAGCTGGGGCCGGGTGCATGATCGATTAGAGCTTCTCGACGATTTGGCTCCGGAACCCGGTAAGTTCGAGGACCTGATCGATTTCCGGCGATGTCCGGGAAACGAGCAGAGATTTTCCGAGGCCTTTCATTTTTCGGTGATATTGGAGAATCACCCGAATCCCCGCCGAACAGAGGAAATCGGCCTCCGCGAGGTTGATTAGGATTCGCGTAAATCCTTCGTTGATCGCGTTGAGGACGTCGACTTCAAGTTGATCGGCGACGGCTCCGTCGACGCGCTTCGGTAGGATGAATTCGCATTCGTCACGATTCGCCTGCTTCGAGATAGTCATTGGATTGAAAATGGGTTGGATACGTTGGACGCAGTGCGTTCGGTGGTGTTCGTCCAAACAATTTCCTGAGTAAAGCCGGATTCGCCTGATATGGTCAACCGCGATGACATGATCCAAATCCGCGGATCAGGGGGATCGGGCAGGTGGGTTGGGGTGAGACCGGCCGAATTCTCCAATCAGGGTTACACGGGCTTAACTCCGGCGGCGGAGAGGCCCTTCGGTGCGTCCGATCCATGCCGAAGTGGTTGCCCGAGCCGGCGCTGCTTTGCTTCGCGACTTCGCGGCTTCGCGTGCGAATCCCACCGCGTGATTCCGAATCCCTTTTCAGCGGAAGCGAACGCGACCATCGACTCTCTTGGATGGCGGCCATGGATGCCCGCTATCCCATGCGAACTGTACCACAAAAATGCGGTTCGATACCCAACTCAGCGAAGGCGGCTGCCTTGATCCGGCAAGCCCGATGCGCCGCGGATTCTCCCGGGGTATAAACGACCTGGATATGGTTTGCTGGATGCCGAGCCATCATCTGATCGCGTGATACCCCCTGCAAAACCGCGTGCATAATCGGCCATTGCGGAGTGGTTTCCTTCCAGCGTCGATTGGTTTCCCGCTCCGAGAGACGAACCACCTCGGCCACTCCGAGGTCGCAGTGGAGGCGGCCTCCCGCGACGAAGACACGACTCCACACAATCCACCCGGGCTTGCTGATTCCTTTCACCGTGCCGCCGCCCAGTCGGAAATACATTGGAGGCTGCCGCTCGCTTGATGTTCCCTTCCATCCCCCAATGAAATGGGCGGGTGGTGCCGCGCCGGAAATTAGAAAAACCCAGACGTAATCGTCGACACCGCCCCCGCGAACGTGCTGTCCCCACCGCAGGTCATGCAGTGTGTTTTCGGGTGGATACCCCAATTCTCGCCAAAGACGGTGAGTCACAAGTCCATCCAAGCCGGCGCACTCATCTACCTCGTTAAAATGAGGAAGTGCTTCGCCATCGAATAAGATCCGGCCGGTTTTAGCGCTACGAACCGGCGGCCGATCGGTGTTGTTCAACAATCCCTCGACCAAGTCGCTGGCCGGAGCGAGATCCTTCAGCCCCTGCTGATATTGGATCCCGATGGCTGCGCAGCCAAAGTCGTCCGCCAGTCGGACCGCGGCAACATACATCTTGCACTGCGCGAGGGTCTGCCCCCGGGTGAGTTCGGTGCTCTCATCCGTGCCCCAGTGAAACGTCATTCCTTTTCGCAGCAGCCAAGTTAGCACCGATTCGGCATCGGAATCGGACACCTGCTGCATCGCGGCGTAAAGCGTCGACTGGCTTAGTCGTTCCTTGAACAGCCCGGTGGGGTGCAGGAGTTCATCGGGAATGATGGCGTTGTACATCCCCATGCAACCCTCGTCGAAAACGCCAAGGATCGCCTTTTCAGATCGAAAACGCCGGGCAAAGTCGCGTCCACGTACGTCGTCGGCGAGTGGAACGTTGGCGCGGGAAAAATCTAAGACGTGTGAGGTGTCATGCGGAAGTCGCCCGGTGGCCAACCACCGGCGCAAGCCGTCCAGAAAGAAGGGATCGCGAAAGTCGCTGCTCCACAATGTGCTATAGGCAACGCCTGCTTTCGTCAGTGACCCATTCAAATTCAGCATCCCTACCAGCCCGGGCCAACGCCCGCTCCAGTTGGCCACCGTCAGAATCGGCCCGCGGTGCGTCGTCAACCCTGCCAGTACATGGTGCGAGTACTGCCAGACTGCCTCCGCCACAATCAACGGCGCGTTCGCGTCGAGACCACGAAAGACCTCCATTCCCATTCGTTGCGAATCGATGAAGCCGTGCTTCTTGATGCGATCCATGGCATGACCTCGCTGCACCGTCCAACCTTCGGCTCGCAACGCGTCCCCGAGAACCGATTCCATGCGGGCCTGTTCGGGCCAGCAAGTCTGATTGGCGGAAAGACGGAGGTCCCCACTGGCGACCAGTTGGACTTGGCGCACGGCGAGTTTTCGGGACGTTCGAGAGATGCTCATAGACTGCGGGGGCAGATCCTACCGGGATTGTCGTGAGACGCCAACATTTTGGATTCTGCAGCCTCAGGGCTCCTGACCTGTGGAATCTAAGTGATCCGTAAAGACCGAGCTCCTGTCAAAAATGATTCTTTTCGGAGAAGGCTCTCTGCGCCACTGCCTTGACAATTACGTGAATCACGTCCACGCGGAGCGAAATCACCAAGGCAAGGGCAACGTGATCCTGTTTCCAGCGCCCGAGGATCGGATCGGTGAAAGGGCAGGGGATATACAGACTCGCAAGCGCCTCGGCGGCCTCCTGAAATTCCATCACCGAGAGGCCGCATGAGTTTTTTGACCCTACGCGGTCGCCAGCCACTAAATCCACTTGCTACCGCCCAATGACGGGGGAAAGGTGACTGGACCATGAAGTGTTCGCGCGTTGCTTTGGCCAAACTGCTGCTGGCCTCGCTGGCGCTGTTTGATGTTTGCGCCGCGTTCGCGTTCACCGAGACGAACAATCTTCCCCGACCGGAATGGATTCAAGCGGCCGCCACCGAGTCTTCGCAGCCCGTCGTTTTCCGCAAGCACTTCGTCGCGTCGCCGGAATTGTTGAAAGCGATCCTGCTCGTCGCGGGCGATGGTCGGCTGGACGTGACGCTCAACCACGCAGCTGTGGCCACGAGCGACAGTCGCACAAATGCCACCGCCGCGGACGTCCGCAGCTTCTTGAAGGGCGGTGAGAATGTGCTGGAAGTGCGCGGACAGAATCCGCGCGGAGCGGTGACCTTCGGCGTGGTGCTCGAACTTTCCTCGCCGCGGGGAAAAGTTCACTGGATCGTTTCGGATGCGAGTTGGACGGCCGCGCTGGCCGAGAACGACTCGAAGCTCGCGCTGCGCAGTCTTGGCCGGACGGAGGCGAATCCGAAGGACGATCCGTTCGATGCCCGGCAAGCCTTCGATGCCTACAACAGTTGGCAACTCGCCATGGGCGCGAACACAGCCACGGCCGCCGAATCACTCGCGTTGTTGCCCGGCTATCAGGCCGAGTTGCTCCGCTCCGCGCAACCGGGCGAAGATTCCTGGATCGCCCTCGCGTTCGATCCGCAGGGACGCGTCACCATCGCGAAGGAAAAGCGCGGAATGTTGCGTTGCACGCTTGGGCAGTCCGCCGTGGAAAAAGTCGAGCTCATCAATGACACGCTGCTGGAATGCCGCGGCCTGCTCTATGCCCACGGCGGTCTCTACGCGGTCGCCAACAACAGTCGCGGCCTCTTCCGTCTGCGCGATACGAAAGGCTCGGGGCAGTTCGATGAAGTGACCGAGTTGCTCCACACCGCCGGCGGCGCCGGCCACGGACGCAACCACATCAAGCTCGGCCCCGATGGCGCGCTCTACCTCATCCACGGCGATGATGTGACACTCAGGACCAACGCGTCATCAAAGTGTCCGCCTAATTTCTTCGGCGTCGATCAACTCATTCCCGCCGCGTGGGACGAAGCGCCTTCGAAGCTCGCCCAACGTCTACCTCTCGGCCACTTGCTCCGCAGCAGCGATCAAGGCCGCACTTGGGAAATGTTCTGCGGCGGTTTACGCAATCCGCTCGACGTGGCATTCAACGAAGATGGTGAAGCTTTCAGCTACGACGCCGACAACGAGCGCGACATCGGTGCGCCGTGGTATCAGCCCACGCGCGTGCTCCATCTCGTGAGCGGCGGCGATTACGGCTGGCGGCGCACGACCGCGACGTTTCCCGAGTTTCGCCCGGACAGTTTGCCGGCGGCGGTGAACATCGGCGTCGGTTCGCCGACCGGCATCGAGTTCGGCACGCGCGCCGCGTTTCCGCCGCGCTACCGGAAGGCATTGTTTATTTGTGATTGGTCCTACGGTCGCATCCTCGCGGTGCATCTCACGCCACGCGGCGCGAGCTACACCGGCACGAGCGAGAGCTTCGTCAGCGGCCGTCCGCTCAATGTCACCGACCTCGCGTTTGGTCCTGATGGAGCGATGTATTTCATCACCGGCGGTCGGCAGACGCAATCGGGTCTCTACCGCGTGCGCTATGTTGGGCCATTGGAACAAGGTTCGGAGAAATCCGCCGCCGAACTTTCCGAGGTGAAGCGCTGTACGGAACTTCGGGCGCTGCGAAGAAGCTTGGAAATCCTCCATTGCCCGCCCGAGCCTCCCATGGACAGTCGGCAAGTTGTCGATTACGTGTGGCCTCACCTCAGCCACCCCGACCTGTGGATTCGCCATGCCGCGCGGGTTGCACTCGAGTGGCAATCCTTTGAAACATGGGAGCAAAGGCTTCATCAAACCAGAGTTCAACCCACCGCGGAGATTCCCCCAGTGACCGCATGGCTGGCGGCCGCCCGGGTGGCGGCGCCACGCTCGCGCTTTTGGGACAGCACCGGCGGGGAGCAGAGCCGCCACCCCAACTTCCTGCTCGCCGCACTGTCGGCGCTGGACACACCGCGCCTCGCCCGCGAACAACGACTCAGCGTAGTGCGGGCCTTCGCGCTGACTTTGATTCGCTATCCGGCAATGGGCGAGGGCCGATTCCTTGAAGCGCGAGCCGCACTGGAACGGCTGTTTACTTCCGACGACTTTGCGCTCGATCACGAAGTGGTGGAACTGTTGGTTTATTTGAAGTCGTTAACCGTCCTGCCGAAAACGATCCCACTTCTGGCGAAGGCCGATTCCTCGGAAGAATTGCTCCGCTACCTCTACTGCCTCCGGGCCGTGACGAACGGGTGGACACTCGATCAGCGCCGCGCATATTTCACCGCGCTGGCGCGGGCGGATAAGATGCAAGGGGCGCGTGAGTATTATCGGGCGTTGGAAAACATCCGCGCCGAAGCCACCGCTTCGCTGAGCGCGTCCGAGCGCATGGCGTTGCGCAGCTTGCTGGAGACGAAGCCAGCCGCGCCTGCTTCCTCCACGCCGCCAAAGTTCGTGCAGGATTGGAAAGTCGAGGAACTGCTGCCAATGGTCGAACAGGCGACTCGTGGCCGGGTGTTTGAAAACGGGCGCGCGGCCTTCGCCACCGCGCAGTGCGGCGCGTGCCATCGCGTCGGCACCGAAGGCGGCGTGCTGGGGCCGGATCTCACGGGCGTTGCGAGCCGGTTTGGACGGAAGGAAATCCTGGAGTCGATTCTGTTTCCATCACGCGTGATCGACGAGAAGTTTCGCCAGACGACTTTCTTTTTGGCGAACGGCGAAACGCTCACCGGCACGGTGGAACTGGAAGACGCGGGGAAAATCTCCGTGCGCACGAGCTTGATCAGCGACGCGGCCACGACGCTTGTCACCCGCGACATTCGCGAGCGGAAGTTGTCGGATGTTTCACCGATGCCGGAGGGAATGTTAAGCTCGTTGACGCTCGATCAGATTCTCGACCTGGTGGCGTATCTCGAAGCGGGCGGCAACGTAAAGCACGCGATGTTCAAGAAGTGAGCGGGATAGGGCCTGCGTTGGGCAGGTCTATTTTGCGGAAGTCAGCTTGCGTGCCACGCGCCGGGAAAACTCTCCGCGTTGATCACCCCGCGCTTGCGCAGGCCACGCGCGATGATCTCGTGCTTGTCGCGCACCTCGAACTGGAAATCAATCGCCCTCGTTGAGCCATTTGCATCTGTCATTGACGCTCATCAAAACGCCGGACCGTAGGTCTTTCGCGAATGGGCCTCGTTGGGCTGGTAGGCGTCGCTTTGCTTGGTGTTCCGGTCGACCAGTCCAAAGTCCCCACTCGTCAATCGGCGATACTTCCGGTAGTCGGCATGGTTATCGACGTACGCCAAGTTCCCGCCCTCTTCGTGGGCATTGGAAAAGTGTTCTCGAGCAGTGCCGCTCCACCCGGTCGACGTGTCCTTCACATTGGTCCAGGTGTGCCATTGCGAGTAGCCGTCGGTGTCCGTGCCCTCAGGCTGGTTCAGCATGTAATTCCAGCGGCACCAGTTCTCCTGCAGAACAATAATGCCGCTCGGATTGGGGATATCGCTGAGCTTGCGTTGCAACACCAGGGCGTTCGCCAGCAAACCGGTATCGCTGGACTGGGTCGGCGCGAACAAGGAGTTTGGGCAGGGCTTCAGGGCCGGGCACGCATACACCCGCGTGCTCCGGTTCGTGCCGGGGGCGCTCCCCACGAATGGTAGAAGCAGCTTTAGGAAATTATCGGGCGCGTCCGTCGCGGCAAAATTCCAAATGGCCCGGGTGATCGGGGGCATGCGGCCCGCGTATTCATTCTCATACAGATTCAGCGCCAGGCCGACCTGCCGCATGTTGTTCAGGCAGGCGATGCGCAGGCCCCGGGCTTTGGCCTTGCTCAACGCCGGAAGCAGCATTCCTGCCAGAATCGCGATGATCGCAATGACCACCAGCAACTCAATCAGGGTGAAGCCGGATTGAGGGCCGGCCCTGCGTTCGCTGCCGGCCAGGGAGGTATCGAATGCGAGGGCGTTCGCGGAGCGGTTCATAGGGTCGAGAGGGATTGTATGGTTTGCCCTGAAGATCCTGTCAATGCCCGGTTCGGACCTCGGCCTTTTCCATCAGTTGGGCCACTTCCAATTCACAGTCCATTACCTCACCCCAGCCCTCCCCTCCGAGGGGGCCAGAGGGGGGCGCGACGGGCGCCTGGCGACAGAGCGTGATCGTCGCCGCATTTGATGAGCAGGCCCGCGGCGATGCGCGCCTTGCGCCAGTACGGGTCCATCAGGCGATCAATCTCGTTGCTGAAACCCAGCGGGATTCCATCCCAATGCCCAGGGTTGCGAGGGACCAGCTACCCTGGGAAATGATCGCACCCTCGGCTCAACCCCAACGGAGTTGCGTCTCAATCCCAAATCTCCAATAGAGGAGTTTTCATGGATTGATGACAGGCGGTATTTTCGCAACCTTGCTCGGATTTTCCGATCGAATTCAACCGGTTTGCAGGGAGTTGCGGCCAGGACACGGAACAGACCTTCCTTTCCGCCTAGACGCGGGACTTCGTACCTCGACGTCAGCCGTTCATCCTGATTTTCGATTTCATGCCAGCACCTCGCGCACGACGTGCCCCTGCACGTCTGTGAGCCGGAAGTCGCGGCCGGCGTAGCGATAGGTCAGTTTTTCATGATCAAAGCCGAGCAGGTGCAACATCGTGGCGTGCAAATCGTGGACGTGGACGGGCTTTTCGATCGCTCTGAAACCAAAATCATCGGTGGCGCCATGAAGGGTGCCGCCTTTCACGCCACCGCCAGCGAGCACGACGGAGAACCCATAGTGGTTGTGGTCCCGGCCGGTCATTTTGAGACCCCCGGATCCGGCCAATTCGACCGTCGGCGTTCGGCCGAATTCGCCGCCGATGAGCACGAGCGTGTCTTCAAACAAACCGCTCGCTTTCAGATCACTGAACAGCGCGGCGAGAGGAGCGTCGATCTGGTTCGCGGTCTTGCTGTGCTGCTCTTTGAGGTTCTCGTGCGAATCCCATGGCTGCGGCCCGCCCTGCCAGAGCTGCACGACGCGGACGCCGCGTTCGAGCAGGCGCCTGGCAATGAGAAATTGCCGGCCGTGTGCCGTGTTGCCGTAGCGGTCGCGCACCGGCTGTGGCTCACGGCCAATGTCGAATGCATCCGACGCCTCCATTTGCATCCGGTAGGCCATCTCGAATGATTGGATGCGCGCCTCCAATCGAGGATCCCCCGGACGTGTGCCCCGGTAATCGGCGTCGAGATCCCGCAGCAGATCGAGTTGCGCGCGCTGAGCTGAGGGAGTCGCATGCGGGCTTCGAATGTTGGCGACGAGCTTGTCGATGGAGGTGTGCTGTGAATCGACATAGGTGCCTTGATAGACCGGCGGTAGAAACGCGGACTGCCAGTTTTCAACCGCCTTGGTTGGGTAGCCACCCGGCGAGAGAACAATGAAGCCGGGCAGATTTTGGTTTTCCGAGCCCAACCCGTAGGTGAGCCACGCGCCCATGCTCGGGCGGCTCATGATGCTGTCGCCGCAATTCATTAGCATGAACGACGGCTCATGATTCGGGATGTCTGCGTGCATGGATCGAATCACGCACACGTCATCCGCGTGAGCGGATTCCAGCGCGAAGTCCTTTCACAGGATCGGCGCCGCGGTTTTAGTTGCCTCGTGCATACGGTGTCTACGGAGATTTAGTCGATAAATGAAAACTCGTTCGAGAGCAGCAACACTTGCGTGTAACGCTCCCACGCGGTCAGCGGGCCACCCGGCGGTTCAGGCAGTCCCGCGAAGAGGAGCTGCTGTTCTTTATCCGTCAGTTTGAGATTGCGATAGCGCACCGTCGATGCACGGGCACCGATGCCGATGCGGCCGTTGGCATGCTCCTTGTCCTTAAATTCATAGACCTTCTGTCCGTCGAGGAAGCAGCGCACATCGCTACCTCGGACCTCTACTTTCAGCTTATACCAGCGACCCGCTTCGAGTTTTCCCGCGGGACCGGGTTCTGCGACAGATGTGAGCCGGTCGCCGGACTCGCGCAACGCCTCGAAATCGAGCCGGCGACGATTCTGTCGCGCGACGAGCCGGTTCTGGGGATCCTCCGCCCGCGCGCCGGAATCCGTCCCCGAAGATTGGCAATATGCTTCGCTTCGCATGATGAGGCGGTGGAGCGTTTTCAGCGACCACCCTTGCTCCATGAAGTTGATTGATAGCCAATCGAGCAATTCGGGGTGCGTCGGCGCTTCGCCGCGCTTGCCGAAATCGCTTGGCGTGCGCACGGGCCCTTCTCCGAAGTGCTGCTGCCAGACTCGGTTTACGATCACTCGTGCGGTAGGCGGGTTCTCCCGGGATGCGATGGTCTTGGCGAGTTCGAGTCGTCCGCTGCCGTTCTGAAACGGCCGTCGGTTTGTGCCTTCGATTACCTCGAGATATTGCCGGGGCACTTCCGCGCCACGATTCGAGGCGTTGCCGCGGCGGAAAACTCGCGGGTTGCGTACGTCGGAGCGGTCGGTGAGCCGAAGCGCGTGCGACACCCCGCCGGGCGCTTCGATAATCCATCGCTCGATCTCAGCCTCGAGTTTACCAAGCGACACGCGATCTTTTTCTGGCAGGTACCAGGTAAGTTCGCGCAGCGGCACGTCCGGTGGGCGGCACGGGGAATTTGCGCTGAACAAACATTCCCGCAGCGGCGCGACCTCGGGCGGCTCGCCTTCGCCGGGCTGCTCTGGAACCGCTGCAAAGGCCCGCCCATAGGCGTCGGCGACATCGCGCAATTTCCCGAGAGGCTTGTCGCCCAGTGCCGCGGCGACGCGTGAATTCACGCGTCCCAACCGGCCGGCCTTGATTTCATCGAATACCAAGGGGGCATTCGCCGCAAACTCGGCCTCGGGGAGTGCCGCAAATGCAAACCACGCCGTCCACACAGGATTGGCCCGTTGCGTGGGCAGATAGGTTTGCCAGCGGCGCGCGACGGTGGGAACAAGATCGTCGCCCTGCAGATCCAGATACACCTCGTCGCCGGGCAGCTGATCCACGGTCGGCTGGACGGCCAGATAATCGGTGATCTTTTTTCTCACACGCACGGCGAGTTCGACGCAGGCTTTGCGCGTCGCTGTGCTCAGTGTTTCCTGTCGTTCCTGCAGGCCGGTCTGGAATTCTTTCGAGCCCGTTTCGATCGGTGCCAGCGGCGTGAGTTTTTCCGTGCAGCCTGCGATGACGCCATAGAGCGAATAATAGTCCGTGGTCGGGATGGGGTCGTATTTATGATCATGACAACGCGCGCAGCTCACAGTGAGCGCCTGGGTTGCGCGCGTGAGGGTGTCGATGCGGTCATCGATGATGTCCGGCATCACGCCGAGCAGCCAGCGGCCGACAGTGAGGAAGCCGGTTGCTGCGAGATCTGCGGGCGCACCGTGCATTTGATCCGCGGCGATCTGAAGCATGAGGAACCCGTCGTAGGGCATGTCGGCATTCAGCGCGCGGATGACCCAGTCGCGATATGGCGCGGAATGGACCAGGCGCTTTTCCATCCGATCCGGGTAAATATAGCCTTTGGTATCCGAGTAACGGGCGAGGTCAAGCCAGTGACGGCCCCAGCGTTCGCCGTAGCGCGGTGAGGCGAGCAGCCGATCGAGCAACCGCGACCACGCGTCAGGCGCGGTGTCCCGCTCGAAGGCGGCGACTTCTGCATCGGTCGGCGGCAATCCGCAAAGGTCGTAACTCGCCCGCCGAATCAGCGTGCGGGCATCGGCGCGCGGTGCGGAAGCGAGGCCCGAGGCGTTGAGGCGCGCGCGGAGGAACGCGTCGATCGGATTTGGCAATTCAACCCCCGCGGGGCGCGGTACCGGGGCGCGGCACGGCGCTTTGAAGGCCCAATGGTCTCGCGATGAGGCTGGGGTCACCCGAATCGCGCCGAGGGACGTACGAGGATCCGACGCACCGATCTTCTCAATGCCATCGTCTGCGCCAGCTACGAAACCGCCGAAGTGCAAAACGGCAAACCAGCAAATCAAGTGGACTGCGCCGATTTTCATGCATGGATTGGCTCACTAAAACAGCCGCAGTCCGAAGATACCCGCAATGAGCAAGGTTAACAGGAAGATCGCGATCGCTAGTACCCAGGTGCGCTTCCTTTGGCGCCGCCCGCCGCCGCCGAACTCGTCCTTTAAGAAGTCGTCGTAGTCGAATTCGTCATCCGGCAAATTGAGGCGTTCGTATCCGGCATCGTCATTCCAGCCGGAGTCGTCACTGGCACCGCAATGCGGGCAGGCTTTGGCCTGCAACGGAACGTCCGTTCCGCAGATGGGGCAATCACCCGGTGGCTCAAACACGGGGGGATCATGCCGGAAGAGAGGGGCGGGTGTCAGGACGAAAGAGCGATGAGTTGTTCGACGGGTAGGTCCGGCGATTGACACGACGGCCTTGGCTCATAGGTTCGTCGCGCATGCCGTCTGCGAAATCTCGATCATCGCCTCAATGCATCCGATTGCGCGGCGTGCGCCAGAACAACCTCAAAGGCTTCGATCTGGACCTGCCGCTGGGAGAGTTGATTGTCATCACGGGTCTGAGTGGGTCCGGCAAGAGTTCCCTGGCATTTGACACGCTCTATGCCGAGGGGCAGCGCCGGTATATTGAGACCTTTACCCCCTATGCGCGGCAATTCTTCGACCGGATGGATAAGCCGGCGGTCGATTCCATCGAAAATATTCCGCCCGCCATCGCCATTGAGCAGCGCAATTCCGTGCGGAGTACGCGGTCCACGGTCGGTACCATGACTGAAATCTGCGAATACATGAAGCAGGTCTGGACCCATGTGGCGACATTGTATTGCGACGGTTGTGGACAGACGGTGCGTCCAGAATCGCCAACGGATGTTTGGAATGCCGAGTTCGCGTCCGTACGGGACGATGGCGGGAGGGAGGTATTGATTACGTTTGGCGTGGCCTTGACCGAGAAGATGAGTCTGCCGGCTCAACTTCAACTGATAACGGGGCAGGGATTCCAGCGGGTGTTCTGGGAGGGCAGCGTTCGGAGAATTGACGAAATCGTTGGTTCGGTTGCACCGAGGACGGATCGCATCGAGGTGGTGGCCGACCGCGTCCGACTCGGTGCGAGCAGTCGAAAGCGTTTTGTGGAGGCGTGCGAGCAGGCGTACCATTTCGGGCACGGCCGACTAACGGTCTGGGAATTGAACGCCGACGGGACGGCGTGCCGGCCGGCACGCTATTCTCGGGAATTTCATTGTGCGCGGTGCGACCGGGTTTACGCGAAACCGTCGCCCCCGCTATTTTCATTCAATAACCCGGTGGGTGCATGCCCGGCGTGCAAGGGATTTGGGCGGATCATCACCATTGATCCGGACCTGGCGATTCCCGACCGGAGCCTGACGCTGGGGCAGGGTGCGGTGAAACCGTGGCAGTCGGGCGTGAGTGCGGAGTGTCAGAAGGACATGGAGCGAGCGGCGAAGAAGCGGCGGATGCCGATGGATGTTCCCTTTGAACAACTCACTTCCGCTCAGCAATCCTGGGTGATGGAAGGGGACCCGGGGCATGGTTCGGATGAGGAACATCAGTGGCCGAAGAGTTGGTACGGAGTGATGGGCTACTTCAAGTGGCTCGAGTCCAAGGCCTACAAGATGCACGTCCGAGTTCTGCTCTCGCGATATCGCAGCTACCGAAAATGCCACGAATGCGGAGGACGCCGATTTAATCCCGACGCCCTTCGATTCCGGGTCACACCGGCGGATGCGGGAGCGGTGGCCCGTCCGACCCGGGGGCAGCCCGGTGGTAGCATCACGCTCGCTGACTTCTATTCCCTGCCGGTGCGGGACGCTTTGTTCTGGGTGGAGCGGATGTGCGCGGTGTATCCGGCCAAGAATGGTGATCCACGAGCCACGGTTCTCGCCGAAGTGAAGACTCGACTGAACTATCTCAACGAAATCGGTCTTGGCTACCTGACGCTCGATCGGCCGACACGCACGCTTTCCGGTGGCGAAACGGAGCGGGTCAATCTCACCACGTGTCTTGGCACACGGCTGGTGAACACGCTCTTTGTGCTGGATGAACCCAGCGTTGGCTTACACCCGCGGGATACCGACCGTTTGGTGGCTTTGTTGGCCCGGCTAAGGTCGGCCGGGAACACGGTGGTGGTGGTGGAGCACGAACCGGGTGTGATGCGGGCCGCCGATCGGCTGATCGATCTGGGGCCCGGGCATGGTGAAACCGGTGGGCGGATCGTCTTCAATGGCCCGGCATCGAAGCTCGAATTGGCCACGGAGTCGCTCACGGCAGACTACCTCCTGGGGCGGAGGCCGATGGAGTTGACGGCGCGGCGTCCGGTGCCGCCGCCGTCCCGCGCTCGGGCCGGCCCGGTTGGTTCGCTGGTCTTAAACGATGTCGCCGTGGCCCCCCTCGATCGACATCAGGCGACTCGGGTGAAGTGGTTGCAGATCGAACGGGCGAACGCTCACAATTTGAAGAATTTGACGGTCGATATTCCGCTGGGCCGGTTCGTGTGTGTGACGGGAGTGAGTGGTTCCGGCAAGACTTCGCTGATCCGGGACGTCTTGCTTCCGTGCCTTCAGGCGGAGGCATCGGAAGCAAGTGATGAAACGGAGGCGGGTGACGATGCGGGGCCGGGTGAACGAGCTCAGGGGGAGCGCGCCGAGGCGGAGGGCGCAGCCCGGATCTCTGGGCGCGAGAACATTGGGAGAGTGGTGCTCGTGGATCAGTCGGCGCTTGGGCGGACTCCTCGATCCAATCCGGCGGTCTATCTGGGAGCGTTCGAAGATATCCGCGACTTTTTTGCGGCCTCCGACGGCGCCCGCGAGCGTGGATTGAATTCGAGCGCCTTTAGTTTCAATTCCGCGCAAGGACAATGCGAACGGTGTCGAGGAGCCGGATTTGAGAAGATTGAGATGCAGTTTTTGAGCGATGTTTTTGTGCGATGCCCTGAGTGTAATGGACGCCGCTATCGAAATCACATTCTCGAGGTTCACGTCGTGCCCGGGGCTCTAAATGGGGAGGGAGAGGCTGCGGGCAGAAGCATCGCGGATTTGCTGGAAGCGTCGGTGGATGACGTGATCGCGTTTTTAAGTCGATTTGCTGATTCGAAGCCGGCGGGACGGGCGGTGAGCCGGTTGGGCTGGCTGGTGGATGTTGGGCTTGGCTATTTGCGATTGGGTCAGCCCATCAATACCCTGAGCGGTGGAGAAAGTCAGCGGCTGAAACTGGCCCGGCACCTTTCGGACGCCGCGTCGGCGGTCGAAGCCAAGGGATCCGCGGTCCGAGGGCGTCGAGGCAAGGCTTCCGGTGCCGGGAGAGAGGGAGCGAAGCCGGCGTTGTTTCTTTTCGACGAACCGACGACGGGGCTGCATTTCGAGGATGTGCGCATCTTGGTGGCGGTGTTTCAGCGCTTGGTCGATGCAGGAAACTCAGTGTTCGTCATCGAACACAACCTTGAATTGATCCGGTGTGCCGATTGGATCGTAGATCTCGGACCCGAGGCCGGGGACCAGGGCGGTGAGTTGGTGGTGTGTGGCCCTCCCGAACGGGTGGCCGCATGTGAGAACGGGCACACGGGACGATTCCTAAGGGCGGTATTGTCGACGAAACACGGAGCGCCCGTTAGGGTTGGATCCAAAGGTTTCTCGGCCGAACCTTGACGCGCTGGGTGTTGAACCGGTAATGGCATCGCTCCGGCGGGTAACTTTTTCGACAATTTTCCTATGCAGCAATTTTCTCCTTTGGATGGCGCCTTGTTGATCGACAAACCAGCGAAGATGACGTCGCACGATGTCGTCGACGAAGTTCGACGGCATTTTTATCTCAAGAAAGTGGGTCATTGCGGCACGCTCGACCCCGCGGCGACGGGCCTCCTGATTTTGGTGCTGGGGCCGGCGACGAAATTTTCTGAAAAGTTCATGGCCGCGGACAAGGTGTACGAAGGCGAGATCAAGTTCGGGGAAACCACCGATAGCTACGATGCGGACGGGGAGCTGACCGGGTCTTTGCCCGTTCCGCCGCTGACGGTGGACCAGTTGAACGAGGAGGCGTCGGCGTTCGTGGGCGATCGCGAACAGGTGCCGCCGATGGTCAGTGCGGTGAAGATCAAAGGGGTGCCTTTATACAAGATGGCGCGGCAAGGGATCGAAGTGGAACGG
Source organism: Akkermansia muciniphila (assembly GCA_945900455.1). Classification (GTDB taxonomy): domain Bacteria; phylum Verrucomicrobiota; class Verrucomicrobiia; order Limisphaerales; family UBA9464; genus SIBK01. The sequence goes on along the minus strand of CAMDJH010000037.1, from coordinate 18,257 downwards.
AAGGCGCGGATGATTCACGTCTATACTTACCGATTCACAGCCTACGCCGAGCCGATCGGCAAGTTTCGTGTCGCCTGCACCAAGGGGACCTATGTCCGATCGCTCGCCCACGATCTGGGACAGCGGATCGGGTGCGGTGCGCATCTCCTGGGATTGCGCCGGCTTGCTTCGGGCAAGTTTGACGTGGCCGATGCGCTGCCACTCGATACGGCGCTGGCGATGAAGGAGACGGAGTTGGCTCGGCACGTGATCCCGTATCTGAAACTCCGGAGCTACGAATGAGGTCGATCGTCGTTCCGTCGGAGTTGAAACAGTGCGGTCGGCCGATTTGTGTGGCCCTCGGCATGTTCGACGGGGTGCACCTTGGGCATCAGCACGTCATCCGCCAGGCAGTGCTCGACGCGCAACGTCTGGGTGGGTTGACGGTCGCTCTCACCTTTGACCCGCACCCGCTTGCCGTGGTCCGTCCCGATCGCGCTCCCGCGTTGCTGCAAACGGTGTCCCAACGTCTCCAGGCGATTGCGGACATGGGGGTCGATGTTGCCCTGGTGCTCCAGTTTGATGGCGCATTGCGGAACCAAACGGGCGAGGAGTTTGCCCGGCATTTGGTCCGGGAATTTGGGTCACTCCGAAGTTTCAGTGTGGGTGAGGGATTTGAATTTGGTCGGGACCGAAGTGGCAGCCTGAACCTGCTGCGCCGGCTTGGGAGTGAATTGGGATTTCGTGTGCACGGTCTTGCATCAATGAGTGTGGGCGGGGAGGTGGTCAGCAGCACCCGGATCCGCGAGGTCTTGCGACAAGGCGATTTGTCCCACGTGGCGGAATTACTGGGTCGCCCGTACCGCTTGGCGGGATTCGTTCAGCGGGGCGATCAAATCGGGCGGCAACTCGGCGTGCCGACGGCGAATCTGGATGTGCGCGGCCGGGCCTTGCCGCCAAACGGAGTCTACGCGGGCCGGACCCGGATTGACGCGGTGGAATACCGAGTTGCACTGAATCTCGGGATGCGGCCGACGGTTGGGGGTTCGGAATTGCGGGCTGAAGCACACGTTTTGGATGCGACGGGGGACTGGTATGGGCGGGAATTGGAGATCCAGGTGATCGAACGGCTCCGTGCGGAGCGGCGGTTTGCGAATCTTTCCGCGTTGAAGGCGCAAATCGAGGAGGATCTTGCCGTGGTGCGAGCCCGAGGGTAGGGGGACTTCGTCGATCGAACGGCTGTTGGACTTTGGCGCGGCTCTGCGCCAGTCTCGGATGAGCGAGATGCAAAAACAGTTCTACATCACCACCGCGATCGATTACGTGAATGGTTCTCCCCACCTGGGGCATGCCTATGAAAAAATCGTCGCGGATATCATTGCCCGGGCGCATCGAAGCCTGGGTGAATCCGTGTTTTTTCTCACGGGCCTCGATGAGCACGGGCAAAAGGTGCAGCAGGCGGCGACGGAACGAGGGATGTCACCCCAGGTCTATTGCGACGAGTTGGCCATCCAATGGCAGGCGTTCGTCGGGCGGCTAAACATTTCCAACGATGATTTTGTGCGAACGACCCAGCCACGTCATCAGGAGGTGGTGAAGTCTCTGCTCACGAAGCTGCATGCGCAGGGGGATATCTATAAGGCACCGTACCGAGGATGGTATTCGGCACGGCAGGAGACGTTTTTAACCGACAAGGACCGTCGTCCGGACGGCACTTGGGATCCGGCTTACGGCGAGGTGACAGAGTTGGTGGAGGAGAACTGGTATTTCAGGATGGGGCGGCATCAGGAGTGGCTGGCTCAGTATCTGGAGAGTCATCCGGAGTTCGTGCAGCCCGAGTATCGGCGCAATGAAGTGCTGGGGTTTCTGCGGTCGGAAACGCTCGAGGACCTTTGCATCAGCCGGCCAGCCTCCCGCTTGAGCTGGGGAATACCGATTCCGTTCGCACCGGACTATGTGAATTACGTCTGGTTCGACGCGTTGGTAAACTATCTGAGCGTTCCGGCATCGAAAGGGGATCCGGCAATCCCCTCGATCTCGGATGTGACCCCGACGACCACCGCCATCTGGCCTCCGGATTTGCATGTCATCGGCAAGGACATACTGAAGTTTCACGCCGTTTATTGGCCCATCATGCTCCGGGCGGCTGGGCTGTCGCTGCCGCGTCAGGTCCTGGTGCATGGGTTTTGGCAAAAGGACGGTCAGAAAATGAGCAAGAGCACCGGAAATGTCGTGGACCCGGTTGCGATCATTGATGAATGGGGCGTCGATGCATTCCGTTACTACGTTGTCCGTGAGTTGGATGTCGGGCCGGACGGCAATTGGACCGATGAGGGATTTCGGCAGCGCTATGCCGCCGAGTTGGCGAATGGCTTGGGCAATCTTGTTAACCGGTCCCTTTCGATGTTGCGAAAATATCGATCGGGCCGGATTGGGGTCGTTTCGCGAGAATTGGCGGTCGATGCCGAGCACGCCGTGCGGGGGGTGGAGCAGTGTCTGCGTGAAAATCGCCTCCAAGCTGGGCTGGCGGCGGTATGGACTTTGGTCAACCGAGCGAACCTGTACGTGGAGCAGACCAAGCCGTTCAGTCTCGCGAAGGATCCGGCCCAGGCGGGGCGCCTGGATGAAGTGCTGTACAATCTGGCCGAGAGCTGCCGGGTGTTGGCGGTCGTTCTCTGGCCGTTTGTCCCGGACACTGCGGAACGGATCTATGGGCAACTGAGAGTGTCTGGCGAGCCGAGCCAGTGGCGAAATTCTGCCTGGGGCGGTTTACAGGTCGGGCACGAGACGGGAGACCCCGTGCCATTGTTCCCTCGCAAAGACTTGCCGCTGAAATCGTAGGTTTGCATCAGAATCTTGTTCTAATTCTGGCATGCTGTATGCTTGGCGAATCGATGTCGCACGGCCTGCAGCAATCGCAACGGCTTTCACAGCAGATGGTGCTGTCGCCGCAGCTCCAGCAATCGCTGGCGCTATTGCAGGCGCCGGTCATGGAACTGAAGGCCATGATCGAGCAAGAATTGCAGCAGAATCCCGTTCTGGAAGAATCTGCGGTGCAGGAGAATCCCGACGAAGGTCGCGAAGATCCTTCCGCGGACGGCGAGTCCAATCCGGCCGACCCGACGGAACCGCCCGCGGACACCCAGTATGATCCAGCCACGGAGAAGCCAACCGACGAGCCCGTCGACCGCCTGGATGTGGAAATGCAGCGCTTGCTGCAGATGGACCAGGAATGGAGGGACCATTTTTCCCAGAGCAACACGATCAATCGTGCGGGTCCCGAGGATGAGGAACGTCGTCAGCACATGTTCGATTCCATTGTGGCGGGCAGTTCCCTCCAAGAGAATCTCCTCGAACAGCTCAGCTTGGCCGACCTCCCGCCCGATCATCAGTCGGTGGGAGAGATGCTGGTGGGCAACATCGACGACCGCGGCTACCTCCAATCGGGTGTCGCGGAACTGTCATTTTCTACGGGAATCGCGATCGAACTGTTGGAGACGGTGCTCAAGGCGATTCAGACTTTGGATCCGCCCGGAGTCGGCGCCCGAGATTTGCGGGAGTGCCTGATGTTGCAGCTCGAGCGGGCGGGGAGGACGGAATCACTCGAGTATCGCATCTTGAGCGACCACTTCGAAGCGCTCGGTCGCAGGCGGTTCCCGGACATTGCTCGCGCCCTCGGCCGTCCGGTCGACGACATCCAGACGGCGGCGCAACACATCGCTCAGTTGGATCCGCATCCGGCGGGTGATTTTTCGCCAGACAACAATCAATACGTGACGGCGGAAGTGACCGTTTCCCGCAATGGCGCGGACTGGACGGTGCAAACACACAACGAGTTTGTGCCGCACCTCCGGATCAGCAATCACTATAAGGATCTCCTCGCCCAAAGCGAAACGTCGACCGAAGTCCGCGAGTATATCCGGGAAAAAATTCGAGCAGGAAAATTCCTCATTAAGAGCATCCACCAGCGGCAGGACACCATCGGGCGAATCGCCCAGGAGATCGTGAACCGGCAGCGAGAGTTCCTCGAGAAGGGGCCGGCGCATCTGAAGCCCCTGACCATGAATCAGGTGGCGGAGGTCGTGGGCGTTCATGAAACCACGGTGAGCCGAGCGGTTTCGGGAAAATACATCCAGACGCCTCGCGGCCTCTTTGAGATGAAATATTTCTTCACCTCCGGCGTCCGGACAACCTCGGGCGATTCGGTATCGAACACCACAGTCAAGACGGCCATCGAGGTCATGTTTGCCTCTGAGGACAAGACAGCGCCGTTGTCCGATGAGGTGATTGTGAATGCGCTGAAGGCGAAGGGGATCGTGATCGCCCGTCGAACCGTCGCGAAGTATCGGGCTGAATTGGGGATCTTGCCGAGTCATCTTCGCAAGGCATACTGACAGTGGAACGAGTCTGCATCTTTTGTGAAAAGAATGTTTGCAACGTTGTTGGGCACGTCTCCGCTGATGGCTCGCGTGCTGCCATTCGTGATCTTTCTTGCCCTGACGGCCCTGCAAGGAACCTGGGGTGAAGCCTCGAGGTATTGGATATACTTGGCGAAGACATTACTGGGTGGGTGGATGATCTGGGTGATGTATCCGCTGGTGTCTGAAATGCGGTGGCAGATCCATGTGGAGGGAGTGCTGGTTGGCGTTGCCGTATTTGCGGTTTGGGTCGGTCTCGATCCCTACGTTCCCAAGCTGGACGCCTTGTTTGTGAAGCTGGGGTTAAGCCGGCCCAAGCCCGATGAGTTGCCCTGGAATCCGTTGACGTTTTTTGCCGGCAACGCGGCGCTCGGTTGGCTGTTTGTCGGAGTGCGGGCGATCGGCTCCGCCCTGGTGGTTCCGCCGCTCGAAGAGATTTTTTATCGGTCGTTTGTCTACCGCTATATAGCAAATCCGGACTTCACCTCGGTTTCATTCCAACGGTGGCACTCCGTCAGCTTTTTCGCCTGCGCCGCGCTTTTTGGATTCTCTCACAACGAATGGCTCGCGGGCATCCTCTGCGCCATGGCCTATCAAGCCCTCGTGCTCCGCCGTGGACGACTCGGAGAAGCCATGACGGCTCATGCCGTCACCAATTTCCTTCTTGCAATCTGGGTGGTCGCGAAAGGTGCCTGGCAGTTTTGGTGAAAACGCCGCCGGCTTTCTTGGTCCCGTGATCCCGGATCCCGCATCGCCCGTTCCGCCGTGTGTCCTCCACGAGGATGAACACCTGCTCGTCGTCAACAAACCCCCCGGATGGAATACCCATGCACCGTCGCCCTACGCGGGTGAGGGGATTTATGATTGGCTCCGCAATCGTGAGCCCCGATGGGCCACGTTGGCGATTATCCATCGCCTCGACAAGGAGACCTCCGGACTGCTTGTTTTTGGTAAGACGGCGTTGGCGAATCGCTCACTCACCGAGCAGTTCACCCGCCGTGAAGTGCGGAAGCGGTACGTCTTGGAAACAGATCGTGAGGTGGTCGGAGACATCTTCACGGTGCGCACTCCCATCCGGCGCGCCGGAGAGCGGTACCAGGCGGCGGTTGGTGCCGCGGATGCTGAATCTGCGGAAACTCGGTTTCGCGTGGTGGAGCGCAAATTCGGGTCGACCTTGATCGAGGCGGAGCCGATCACCGGGCGCACGCATCAAATTCGAGTTCACGCGATGGAACGCGATTTTCCGATCCGGGGCGATTGTCTCTACGGCGGTACTCCCTCGGGTCGGGTCCGGTTGCACGCGGCGGAACTGCGGTTCATCCATCCGCGGGAGAATCGCGAAGTGGTCTACCAGACCGACGTTGATTTTGACGAACCGACCGGTGCGGCATTGCGGAGGGCACTGATTGATTTTCGAGAGACGGATTCATTCCGCTGGATACATGGGGCTGCCGACCGTTCGGCTGGCTGTTATATCGATCGCTTCAATGGGTATGCGCTGGTGCAGTCGGAGGGGGGGGCGGCGGTACCGATGCCGATGCCGCCCGGGACGCGCGGATGGTATGTCAAACAATTGGAGCGGCGAATGCAGGAGCGACGGCCGGCCGAATTGTCGCCGCGGCATGCGGGCGGCGAGATGGCGTCCGAGATTTTCGTGGTGCGCGAGAATGGGGTTCAATTCGAACTGAGTTTTCAGGAGGGTTACAGTGTCGGGTTATTTTTGGATCAACGGGACAACCGACGCCGGCTCCTGACGGGCCATGTGGGGGAGGGATTTCCACTTTGGGATTCGGAAATTGCCTCGCGGGAAATCCTGAACTGCTTTGCCTACACCTGTGGGTTCAGTGTGTGCGGAGCGCGGGGGGGCGCCCGGACGACGAGCCTGGATTTGTCCCGAAAATACCTTGATTGGGGACATCGCAACTTTCTGCGAAATGGAATCGATCCGCAGGGTCATGAGTTTATCCATGGCGACGCCTTCGACTGGTTGCGCCGATTTTCCCGAATGGGACGACAGTTCGGAGTCGTCGTCTTGGATCCACCCACGTTTTCCCGATCCAAGGAATATGGGATCTTTCGGGCGGAATCGGACTATGGGAGTTTGGTCCGATCGGCGCTCTCGGTCCTGAGTTCGCGGGGGGTGCTGCTGTCATCAACGAATGCGGCGCGCGTTTCCGCCGACCAATTCCTCCGAACGCTCCGCGATGCGATCGGGTCAACGGGTCGCCGGATTGTGAAGGAATTGTACATTCCCCAACCGCCGGATTTTCCGGTTCAACGCGACGAGCCGGCCCACTTGAAAACGGTGTGGATGCGAATGGACTGAGCGGCGATGAGAACAGCGACAAAGTGATCGAGGCCCGGTTGGGAACGGTGCAAATTTGCCTCAATCCGCCCGAACGTAAGGCGGCCGCCACGGCCGGCTTGAACATCGTGTCGAACGGCAGCGTGAATTCGCAGATCTGGACTTGCCCGAACCGCCCCACCTTTCCTCAGTACGAAAGGGAGTTCGACCAATGGGTCATTAGATTCCAGTACTTTGGAGGGATTGCCACCTGGCAGAACTATTTCTTGCAGGAGGATCTTGGCGACGCGCTTCAGGCAAAGATCGCCCAGCTGCGGGCAAAACCGTGAAGCAGGCTGGGCCAAACGGGATCAACAGGCGTCCTCACCGGTTGCCGGCTCCTTGGGCCAGAACAGCCAAAGGACAACAAAAGCGAGTAATGGCAGGCAACCAACGATGGCAAACCCCAAATCGAAGGAGCCCGTGCGATCCACCAGTCGACCGAAATACTTTTGTGCGGGCGACAGGGCCCAGGCGGCGACCCCCCCGAGGCCGCTGACCATTCCCTGGTGCCGCCGTGAGATGTCTTGCGTCAGCGCATGGTAAATGGGGAATACGCCGAGAGCACCGGCACCGACGAACAAGAGTCCGCCCAGCAGCAAAGGTCCGCGCGGGAGCTGAACGAGTGCCAGGGTGAGCGCACTCAGCAGCGCGCAGCCGAGAAATGCCGTCTGGCGCGCCCCGTGAATAGTCCATCCGCGGCGATAGAGCCAAATCGTGGCGGCACCGGCCCCGATCACGCCCACGTCGGTTGCAATATAGAAAAGTGAATTGAAATAGAGAGCCTCCGACTCGGAGTAGCCGCGACCCTGTTGAAGAAAGCGCGGCAACCAAGCCCGCAGGATTTGCCACCCAGTATTAATCAGCGCGATAACCACCATAACTACCAACATCCGTCGGCTAAAGAGCCAACGGGTGATTGAATGCGGCTCGGAGTGCGTTCCGTCCGGTTGTTCGGTGGCGGGCTCGTCGAGATCCCGGCGGCGCACGAGGGCAAACCAGGCGATCAACCAGGTCAATCCGCCAAGGCCGATCAGTTGAAATGCTCCCCGCCAACTTCCGGATTCTTCCGTCAATAGCCACCGCATTAAGAGCGGGGTCAAAATGGCACCGATGGACGTTCCGCTTTGGAGGACACTGTTGCCCATGGAGCGATCCTTCGCTTCGAGGAGGAGACGGGTCGTCTTGATGGCGCAGGGCCAGTGACCCCCTTCGAAGAAGCCGAGGAGCATGCGACAGCCAAGAAGGCTCGTATAGGACTGGCTCCAACCGGTGGCGCAGCCCATCAGGGACCACCCCAGCAGTGCCGTCGGGTAGACCCAGCGGACGGGGTAACGATCCACAATCCATCCGAAGCAGAGCGAGCCGGCGGCAAATGCCCAGCCGAAGACCAGTTCAAGATTTCCATACTGCTCCTGGTTTAGGGAGAATTCACGCGTGATGCGCACCGACGCATTGGCGAGCGTCTGGCGATCCATATAATTGATCGTCGATGCCAGCAGCAATAAGCCGCAGATCCACCATTTCCAGGTGGGGGACCGGGATGGTTGTTCGCTCATCATTGCGGAAGGATCCGATGGATCGCGCTTCGGGAGGGAGTCATCTCGGTCTATCCATTCCACGAACGCCCGTCCCATATACAGACCCGATCGAGCAGGGCGACCGAGCTTTTTGCGAACGTCTCGAATAAGACCTCACCCTTCGCCGCGGTGGCGAGATGGGGCTTTCCGATATGGCCGGGGACGCTGCGGTCTTTCGTAATCCAACCCCGAACCGCGGGCTCGAACGGAGTCCCAGGTTCCACGGGCGCCAGGGAGCGATGTTCCCCCACAAGCGTCGGCGACAGGCGCAGGATCATGGACGTCTCCCACTCACAGGCGTGGCCCATCTGGCGTTGCACCAGCGTGGGATCGGTTTCCCACGGCGAGCCCCCGAGGTGCCAGTAGGTCGCGAAGAGAAAGAGCAGATCGGATCGCTGCCGATACTTCTGCCGCAACTCGAAAACCGCCTGCCGTCCGGGAACATCGTTCCCCCCGTGGCCATTCAGAAAAACCAGGCGGCGAAATCCATGTGACACCAGGTTGTCCGCCAGCCCACACAGTGAGTCGAGGTAGGTCCGTGGCGGAGCCGAAAGTGTTCCGGGAAAGTCCATGTGATGGTCGGAGTTTCCGAGCCACGTTAGGGGTACCAACAGAATACGGTTGCTCAGGACGGATTCAACGCGGCGAACGATTTCACCGAGCAGGAGGCTGTCGGTAAAAAGAGGAAGGTGATGACCATGCTGCTCGAGAGCAGCGACAGGAATCACGACCGGGGTATTTCGGTCGAGGGCTTGGACGGCCGGCCAGGGCATATCAGCAAGTTTCATGGGATGATGGACGTGAAGCTCGACTGAATCCGGCTGCGACTCAAGCCGCGATGCCGATTTTTTGTCAAACCCGGCAAGACTTCCCCTAATCCGCGGATAGGAATCTGAAAATGAGAGAAAAAGCTCTCGACGGTGCCTTTTTTCCGCGTGCAGTTGTTATCGATGCTGTATTGAACACGGGCACGCAGCCCTCTTTTCCCGGAGACAGTGCTTGCCATGAGAATTGAATTCGTCGCCACCGACGAAAGAGGAGTAGGAACCGCGGATAAACGCCGATCGACGCAGATTCCAGGCTTTTTTTAATCCGCGTCAATCCGAGTTCATCCGCGGTTCTTCTTCGCGGCTTCCTTATCCGCGGATTTGGGCTTCGGATGGGGAGTGGGTTTTATCGGCCGCAACGGAGATACTCAATACGGTAGACCCCCCACCGGGTTACCATCGGTGTTGGCATCGGCTAATCGCGTTTCGCCCGTGGGTTCCTCGCTTCCCTGTGCGCGCTTCAACGCGGTTCTTAAAGCATGCGACAGCACCGGCAGGGAGTTGGGCGTGAGAAGTTGTAGGTGGGTCCCGGGCACTCCGTGGTACGAGACGCCGCCGCCCACCAATTTTTTCCAGGATGACATCCAGTGAGATTTGGTGTCGTCACTCACGAATAGGTCGGCCGAACCCGGATAGTGCCGGAGCCGGTAAGCCAACGCCAGGGCAAGGTAGTAATCGGCGAATCCCGGCACCTGCGGAAGCGGACCATTTTCCGTCGCTGGCACCGTCATGACCGAGGGTCTAGACCGGTTCCGGAAAATCCAATGCTGGAGCGCGACCCAGCGCCCTTGGAAGTAAGCGCGCCGGTCTTGGTTCGGCATTTTCCACCCCCGTCGCAGATGCAACATAAGACGTCGGCATAGATAGAGAGGAATGACTCGCCCATAGACAGTCCAGGGAATCGCGCAGATCGGAACCGTGTCGAACAGCGCGAGCAGGGCGACCCGTTGGCCCAGGTGATGCAGTTGTTGGGCCATCTCGAAGGCGATCAATCCACCCATCGAGTATCCTCCCAAGTAATACGGTCCCTCGGGTTGGAACGATCGGATTTCCTGAACATAATGCGCCGCCATGTGTTCGAGGGAGGTGTGTCGCGCCGATTTGCCGTCCAAGCCAACCGCCTGCAGGCCGTACGCCGGTTGATCGGGCGCCAGCTGCTGGGCCAATCCCAGAAAAACAAACACATCGCCGCCCCACCCGTGGACGAGCAAGAACGGAGGCTTTGCTCCCAACGGTTGTAGCGGCACGAGTGATTTCCAGGGAGGTGTCCAATTTTCCGCGGTGAGCCGGCGGGTCAGCGATGCGACCGTGGGCGACTGGAACAACGCGGAAATCGGCAGTTTGCAGCCAAGTAGTTTGTCAATATCGGTCGTCAGGCGCGCCGCCAGGAGCGAGTGCCCCCCGAGGTCGAAAAAATTGTCGTGCCGTCCTAGGTCCTCCCGATGGAAGAGCCGTCGCCAGAGCCGGAGCAATTCCAGTTCGAGGATATTTGTCGGCTGATCCGTGTCACCCGGCCTGCCTTCGACACCGGTTTCCGGTGCTGGCAGCGCCTTCCGATCCAGTTTGCCGTTCGGTGTCAAGGGCAGTTGGTGAAGCCACACAAACGCGTTTGGCAGCATGTAATCCGGAAGGGTCGATCCGAGCCGCGTGCGGAGAGTGGACCCGTCGGGCTTCTCTTCGGAATGAGCGACGAGATATGCGACCAGCCGTCGATCGCCCGGCGTGTCCTCGCGAAGGAGAACCACCGCCTCGCGGACCTCGGGTTCAGCCCGCAACCATGCTTCGATTTCGCCCAATTCGATCCGGAACCCGCGAATTTTTACCTGGTTGTCCAAACGGCCGAGAAATTCCAAATTGCCGTCCGGCAGCCAGCGGCATCGATCACCGCTGCGGTAGAGCCGAGCGTGCAAATCGGCACGAAACGGGTCGGGCACGAACTTTTCAGACGTCAGCTCCGGGCGGTTCCGATAGCCGCGTGCCACTTGCGCTCCGCCGAGGAATAATTCGCCGGGCACCCCGATCGGGAGTGGATGAAGACAGGCATCCAGAACGTAGGCCCGGACGTTCGCGATGGGACGTCCAATGGACGGCAACACGGGCCACGCGTCGACGTCGGCGGGGAGCCGAAAAGAGGTCACGACGTGTGTTTCGGTGGGTCCGTATTGATTGCAGAGGGTCGCGGCAGGATGGCGCTCGAACATGGACCGGATCGCCGGCGTGATGCGGAGCTTGTCACCTGCCGCAATGACCTCCTTCAAGGCTTTGGCTTCGGCGGCTGAGTCTTCCAAAATTTCCGCAAGTTGTTCCAGCACCACCCCGGGCAGGAAGAGTCGCTCCACACGTCGGTGCACGATCAAGTCCCACAACTGAGCGGGATTCGATCGCACGTTTTGCGGGACGAGTACCAACTCGCCTCCTGAGAGCCATGTGGCGAAAATTTCCTGGAAAGAGACGTCGAAGCTGGCCGAAGCAAATTGCAGCGTACGCCGAGCGGGTCCCGATTGGCAGAGCTGCCAAGCCACGAGGTTCATCAGCGGGCGATGTTCCATGACCACTCCCTTGGGCTGCCCCGTGGAACCCGAGGTGTACATGAGATAGGCCAGAGCGTCTGGTCTGGCGTGGCCGCTGGGGTTCTCATCGGGCAGCCCTGGTGGCAACTCTTCGAGGATAACCCGTTGTGCCGAGGAAACAGGCAGGGCGTCTGCCACGCGGCGGCTCGTGACCAGAAGCCGGCAACCGCTGTCGTCGAACATGAATCGGAGCCGCTCGGCCGGGTAGCTGGGATCGAGAGGGACATAGCCACTCCCGGCTTTGAGGATGCCCAGTAGCCCCACCGCGAGATCGAGTGACCGATCCAAGATCAGGGCCACCGGCTCATCTGATCCCGCCCCCAGAGACCGTAGGTGATGGGCTAATTGATTGGCCCGCCGGTTCAGATCTGCATAGCAGAGTGACTGGCCGTTGAACTCCACCGCCACGGCTTCGGGCGTGCGCGCCACTTGCGTCTCGAACAAATGGTGGACGCACTCATCCCGGGGAGTGTCCCGCTCGGTCTGGTTCCATTCCACCAAGACTTGCTGACGTTCCGCCTCCGGCATCAGGTCTAACTGGTGGATGGGCTTCTCTGGATCTTCCGTGCTCGACCGCAGCAGTTCGCTCAAGTGGCGCCCCATTCTTCCGGCAGTTTCAGCTCCGAATAGGTCGGTGGCGTACTCAAACCGGCACTCCAGGGTCTGACCCACGGCCCGGATGCTCAACGTCAAATCGCACTTACTGGTCTTGGTGTCCACCGCCAGCGGTCGAGTTTCGGCTGACTTCAGTTTCAATACAGGCAGCCCTTCTGCCATCAAGACGAACATCACCTGATACAGGGGCTGAAAAGTCCCTGCGCGCCCCTTGACCGCCATCTCCACCATTTGTTCGAAGGGCAGTTCGGCATGGTTGAAAGCTCCCACGAGCGCTTCACGCACGTGCCTCACCACCTGACGGAAACGGGTGCTCCCATCCACTCGCAGTCGCATGGGCAGGGTGTTCAGGAAATAGCCGAGCGAGGATTGGATCTCCGGCCGAGAGCGGTTGGCGACCGGGGTAGCCACGATCACATCCGTCTGGCCAGTGTAGCGATGCAGCCAGACTTGGAAGGCGGCCAACATCACCGTGAACAAGGTCGTTCTCTCCTCGCGCGCCAATCCTTGCAGCCGTATTACGACCTGTTCAGGGAGTTGGAAATCATGGTCTGCCCCGCGGCCACTGGGATTGACCGGCCGACCGCTGTCCGTGGGCAGTTCCAAGGCGGCCGGCAAGTTCTGGAGTTGTTCCCTCCAGTAGCGGCGCTGTTCCTCCAGCAGGTCGCCAGTCAACCGCTGCCTCTGCCACGCGGCGAAATCGGCGTATTGCACCGGCAACTCCGGCAGGCGGGCCGGCTCGATCGGTCCGTCGGCATTGTAAAGTCGCTCCAATTCCGCCAGGAACAGCCGCTGCGTCCACTTGTCTACGATGCTGTGATGGAAGGTCATTCCCAGCACATGCTCCTCCTTGCCCAACGGGATCCACACGACCCGCCACAACGGAGCCTTGGTCAGATCAAATGGCCGGCGAGCCGCTGCCATCAAGCATTCCTCCAGTGTCGAGTTCCTCTCGCTCGCAGTTCCTGCCGGCAGATCCACCTCCAGCCAGGGCAAAGGAACATCCTGGGCTGCGGCAACCTGTTGCAGCAGGCTCGCCCCCTCCTGGACCAAGGCCGTTCGCAAAATCTCGTGCCGCTCGAGGATCACTCGCAACGCCCGGCGGACCCGTTCGCGATCCACCCGGCCAGACAGGCGAAAGGCCACCGGCTGATTATAGATGGCCAAATCCGGCAGCGTCTGCTGCAGCAGCCACAACCCTTGTTGACCAAACGACATGGGCAACGGTTGATGCCGGTCGGCCGTTTCGATGGAGCGTGTGTTGTGAGGATTGCTCCGCAAGGACTCCATCTGCTGGGCCAACGTTTCAATGGTGGAATGTTCGAACATCCAGCCCACGGGTACCTCCACGTTGAGCCGACGGGTTATCTGCGAGCAGATCCCCATCGCCAACAACGAGTGTCCACCCAGATCGAAGAAGTTGTCGTGGATCCCCACCGGATCGCGGCACAGCGTTGCCTGCCAGATTTCCACGAGCGTTCGCTCGCGTTCGTTCCGCGGCGCGACATAGCCGGCGCCCGACGTCAACTCCACTCCGGCCAACGTCTCCAACGCCTTCCGGTCCACCTTGCCGTTGGACGTCAAGGGCATTGCGTCGATCGCCACGAAAAGCCCGGGCAACATCGGCTCCGAAAACTGCTGTCGGAGTTGTCGGCGAATCTGGGCTGGATCCGGATTCCTACCGGATGCGCCCACGATGAAGGCGACCAATTGGGGTTCCGACCCGCTGGATTCCCGGACGGTCACTGCAGCGTGGCGGATTCCAGGATAATTCCCCAACGCCGCCTCGACCCCCTGCAGGTCCACGCCAATCCCCCGAATTTTGACCCGGAAATCCCTGCGGCCGCAATAGACTAGGCAACCGTCCTGGCGCCGCATCGCGAAATCACCGGTGTGATAGCGGCAATCACTCGTCGCGTCTCCCGAACGACGGAAAAATCGGGCCGTCAGCTCCGGTCGCCTCCAGTACCCGGCAGCGACGCCCGGGCTGTCCACCGTTATCTCGCCCACTTGATCGACGCCCACTTCGCGGCCGGCATCATCCAGGAGCCGCAGATCGACTCCCGCGATTGGACGCCCGATTGGCACGGTGTCGGTGTCGTTCAGCACGTTATGAGTCACTCGGTGCAGGGCAAAGTTGCTCGATTCCGTGCACCCGATCACATTGATCAACTGGCAGGATTCTGCGAAGTGGCGGCGAAACGACTCGAAATCACGTCGCAATACCTTTTCGTTGCCCAGGCGCACTAGGCGGACGTCTGGGAAACGCTGGTCGGGTGTCAGCGTCTGCACGAAGCGCCGGAAGACGGATGCTGCCGCCGAGAAAACGGTCGCGCGCTGTTCCATCAACCACTCTGCGAGGCGGTCGAAACCCCGCTCACGAAGATCAAATGCGAGCACCGTCTCGCCGCGAAGCAGCGCCCGGAACAGATTCGAGGTGCCATGGCCCGTGTGGTGCGCTGCGAGAAAACAAAATCGGACGTTGGGAAGGCGGGCTGGTTCACCGATACCCGCGTTGGCAGTCCACACGAAATTTCGGTGCAACCGGATCACACCCTTGGGTTGGCCTGTCGAGCCCGACGTGAAGATGAGGCATGCGGGCGTTTCTGCCGGGACAACCCAATCCGGATCCCGATCCGAGAATGGCTCTTCGAAATCGCCGTCGACAAGCAGATCGCTGTTTGGACCCAATAACCCACGCACGGCTTCCGCATTCGATCGTTCCGCAAGCACCCAGCGAGCCTCCGTGTCTGCGAGCGTTGCCCGGGTGACTTCCTCGGGGGCGTTCGGGTCCAGGAGTACGGCGGTTGTGCCGGCTTTCAGAATCCCCAACAACGCCGCGACCTGCCCAACGCTTTGACGGAAGTAAACCCCTATCTGCTGATTGCGGTCGGAACTCAGTGCCCGAAGCGCCCAAGCCACGCGGTTGGCTCGCCGGTTGAGTTCGTCATACGTGACGCATTCCGTGGTTGATTGATAGGCAATCCGGCCGGCGTTCAATCGGACCTGCTGTTCGAACACGGCACCCACGGACTCGAACCGGGCATCTCCGAGCGTGCCGTTGCCTGCCACTGCCTCCGAATGGAAGGCCGGGTCACTCATCGGGAAACCGTGCGGGCCTGCAGCGCATCGACGATCAGGTCGGTGATTTGGCGGGTCCCCGCCACGCGGCACGCCCCCTCGGCCAAGTCGGCAGTGCGCCACCCATCCTTCCAAACGGCGCGGATCGCCGCTTCGATGGAGTCGGCGATTTCGCCGAGCCTGAAGCTCTCGCGCACCATCATCGCGGCGGAAAGAATTTGTCCGACCGGGTTGGCGCGGTCCGAACCCGCGAGATCGTAGGCCGCGCCATGGTTCGTCTGATAAAAGGCGTTCCCAGCTGCAGAAAAATTTCCTCCGTAGGTCAACGCCCGAGATCCGAGCAGCAGACCGCCGAGATCGGACAGAATGTCACCAAAAAGATTCGGAGCCGCGATCACGTCGAATTCGAGCGGGTGCTGGATCAATCGATAGGCGGCGTAGTCGATGTCCAGAAATGAACAGTCGATCCCGTTCGTGGCCGCGATTTCACTGGCACAGTCCCGCCACAGCGCACTGATGCTGGGCGCTCCGGATTCCTTGAAGATCACAGCCAACCGCCGACGCCGCCTACTGGCGATCCGTGCCGCGACCTGTACCACGCGCCGGACGTGGGCTTCGGAGTAACAAAATGTGTGGCTCCCGACGCGCCCTTCATTGGGACGTTGGGTGGTTTCCCAATGGCCTTGGTACAACCCGGAGGTTCCCTCGCGCACGATCAGAATATTGACGTCGGTCGCGTGCCCCGGCCGCATCCGCCCCGAACCCGCGAGCTCGGGATGAGCGACGACCGGGCTCAGCTTGCAGAACAGATCGAAGTGTGATCGGACGTCGTAAACATAGCGTCCTCCGCCGGCGCCGCTGAGAATGGCCCCGCCACGAGAAAAGATTCCTGCACAGAATTTGATCGCCTCTTCGGGCAGGGCCTTGCCGCAACGCCCCTCGGCGGGGCGTCCGATTTCCCCACCGATCTCGCAGTCGAGTTTGATTCTCTTAAGCGCACAAGCGGCACGCGTGACGTCGAGAGCGCACTCGACGATTTGCGGCCCGATTCCCTCGCCGGGAAGCACACCGACCAAAGGATTGTGGTCCATTCGTACGGGTGCCTTGCGGTCATCGCCCAGGCAGTCGGTCCATCGCGTTCGATCGCGAGGCCCGGCAAAATTTCCGTCCTCCGCTACGGGTACACTCATGGTGTGTCGTGGATCGATTCTATGATTTCTCGTTAAACGTGCCGTCGGTCCTGGCTGGCTGCCATCCAGTCGGCCCCGGGTGGCAGTATCGCGCCCACCGGTCGCACGCGATAGAGCTCCGGCCGATTGACACCGGGTGGCGTTGTGCCGTGTTCCGCGAGGGCGCGTGCGGCTTGCAGCAGCCGCCGGCGCACCCGGATAATCATCGCATCCGCCGGCCCCAGGTGCTCAAGCGTGCGGTCACAAACGGTGCCCATGCTTTCCTGAACCGCAGCATCTTGAAGGGGATTTGAAAGAATGCCGCAGAAAAGTTTGGAACTCCGGTCCATGAAATAATCGTTCCTTGCGCAGGCCTTCGGTTTCCATGCGCCGGCCGCTTCACTGGTGGCGGCGAGGAAACCCCACGGGTTGCGCACTCGCGTCAAGCCTTCTCGCTCCGAATTCGTCCAGGGTTTACCCGGCCGAAACTGCCACTCCAGCACGAGCGTCTGCCGGTCATCCATTGGAATCCACGCTTTGCCGTTAAAGCTGACCTCGCCTTCGCGGATGCCCCCTCCGACCATCGTGTGAAATGGAAAGAGAAACGGATGAATCCGCCAGTAATCGTGTCCGTCAGCCAGCGCTCGTTTCGTGCCGTAAACAACGCCGAACTCCGTATCCCTTACATCAAGCTCTGGCGAGGCATCCGCGTGGACTAACGGCAGTTGCTCCTTGGTGTAGCCGGGAAGCTGATGCCCAGGAACGGTCGAATGGTCGTCGCCTTCCAAGGTCCGATGAAGGTAATTGATGTGCGAACTATCGATGTCTCCCTCGAGCGCCTGAACCCAATTGCAGGCCCGGTAGTTCCGCCAAAGAAACGGGATGTTGTCCGGTGCCAGATTCCACTCAAACTCTGGCAACGGCGGCGGCTCTGCCGCGGGCCCCATGTAGGTCCAGACGACTCCGTTCCGCTCCTTACACGGATAGGAGCGCAGTCGGACCTTTTCCCGGAACTGGCATTGCGGTGATTCATTCGGCATGTCGACGCAGCGTCCCGCCACGTCGAACTTCCAACCGTGATAGCTGCAACGGAGACCGTTCTCCTCATTTCGGCCAAAGAATAGAGACGCGGTTCGGTGGGGGCATTTCTCGTCCACGATTCCGACCGTGCCGGTTGTGGTGCGGAACGCGATCAGGTCTTCGCCAAGGAGGCGAACACGCAGCGGTGCCCCGTCACGCTCCGGCAGTTCTGTCGAGATGAGCGCCGGGATCCAATACTGACGGAGGAGGCCTCCCATGGCGGTGCCGGGACCCATTCGCGTGAGGAGTTCATTGTCATCACGGTTCAACATTCTTGGGCCATGATGGGGGCTTTCCCTTACAAAACCAACACCAGTTTCGCCTTTCAGATGGGTCCGATTGCACCCTCGCCACCATTACACTCCCAGAATCCTGAGCGTACACCCTGACACCCCGGCGACTCCTCCACTACATTGTTGACTGCAATTGGAGGCGATTGGCTTGAGGCTGCTGGCGGTGGTGGCGAATTATTGATAGTGCCTGACGAACACACGATCGGAAAAACGTTCGTCCGGAAAGTCGCTTAGGAAGCATCCGTAGAGAGGTTTAGGATGCAGGCTGTGATGCGTCGATTGACTATTGAATCACGGGGAA
>CAMDJH010000036.1 GCA_945900455.1 Akkermansia muciniphila | reverse complement strand
CGAAACGGCTACTGGCAGCAGTTATTCCCACACGCGCAGTTCTCCGTCCAGCCTTCTGGCTGACCACAATCTCTTCGCAATCTCAGCGCATTTTTTATCTCATCTTACTGTCACTCGAGAAAACCACCCTTTCCGTGAGATGCACCCGTTGATATGCAGGCGCATGAGTCCTCGTTGACGGCACCCGCCTTCAAAGATACTTTCCCGCATCCATGTTCTCCCTCGGCCACCAAACGGTCCGGCTCTGTAACGGACTTTCGCGCCGGGAGATGCTCCGCCTGGGTGGGCTGAGTTGCTTGGGGTTATCCTTGCCCACTCTGCTGGAAACTCACGTCGAGGCAGCGAGCACGAAAATCATCCCGCGTGAATCCTTTGGCCGGGCCAAGTCGTGCCTCCTGATATTTTTAGGCGGCGGGCCGCCGCAACACGAGACGTTTGATCCCAAACCCGAGGCGCCGCTGGAAATTCGCGGTGAGTTCCGTGCCATTCGCACAAAAGTTCCCGGCATGCAGTTTTCCGAACTGCTTCCACGAACCGCCCAAATCGCCGACCGCCTCGCCGTCATTCGCTCGATGACCACGGATGTGAATAGCCATTCTTCCAGCGGCTATTGGATGATGACTGGTTATCCACATCCGGCGGGCCAGGCCGAGACGCAGGCCAGTGCGGAAGACTGGCCCAGTCTGACCGCCGTAGTGGGTGCGCTGAAGCCCAACCCTCGTTCGCCTTTCTCCTCGGTCATCTTGCCCGAACCGATGGTCAATAACCCGTCCATTCCATGGCCCGGCCAAGACGGTGGGCTAATGGGGCCGACGTGGCATCCGCAGTTGTTCAAGTGCGATCCCTCGGCGGAGCAATTTCAAGTGGATGGCATGACCCTCCCGGAGGGCTTATCCGAGGTGCGCCTGACGGAGCGGGTTGGGTTGATGAAGCAGCTCGACCAACATTTTCTCCGAGTCTCGGACAACGCACAAATGGCGGCCGTCGTCCGCTCACAACAACAAGCCTTCGATGTGGTGCGCTCCAGTGCGACGCGCGCTGCCTTCGAATTGGAACGTGAATCGGCATCCGTCCGCGACCGTTACGGGCGACACAAGTTTGGGCAAAGCGTCCTGCTCGCGCGCCGCATGATTGAGGCGGGTGTGCGGTTGGTCCAGGTGAACTGGCCGCGCGAACCCGGCAGTCTCACCATGAACAATCCGATGTGGGATACGCACACGGATAATGCCGGCCGGGTTCGCGACGTACTCTGCCCAACCTTTGACGGGGCCTTCGCCACGCTCATCACCGACTTGGATGAACGAGGTCTGCTGGATGAAACGTTGGTGGTGGTGATGGGCGAATTTGGACGCTCGCCGAAAATCAACACGTCCGGCGGGCGCGATCATTGGGGACATTGCTTTTCCATCGCCCTGGCGGGCGCGGGTACCGGCGGAGGGCAACTCATTGGCGCCAGCGATCGCGACGGCGCATATCCCGTGAGCCGTCCGATCCGACCGCCCGATTTGGTCGCGACGATCTTTCATCTGCTTGGCCTCGACCCACGGGGTGAATTTCTCGACCCGCTGGGCCGGCCGCGTTTGCTCAGTAACGGAGGTAATCCTATACGCGAATTGATCGGGACTTGATCCCGGCTGGTATGGGAACCTCCATCCCTTAACGCACCGACGCAACCTCTTTTGGAGTTTCGGTCACCGGAGCAAGGGCAATGTTCGACGCGGGAGGCGTGGGAGGCGGGACATAAAGCAGTCCGCGCCATAACGGGCCGCCGGGGACCAAAAAGTCGATCGGCGAAACACTCTTCGATGCGTGAATGCCGCTGCACCCGGCGGCAAAAAGTTGCAAGGTAGCGCAGGCGACTAACCGTAATAGTTTCCGCTTTGGAGTCACTGAACTCGAAGTGTAAATCCTCGGAACATGTTCGCAACAGCTAAATCGTGGACCTGCCCGTTGGATCTCGAAAGAGGAACCTCAAGCCGATCACCTCGGGGCCCGGGTGCTAACCGGCGTGCGAATTCGAGAACAGGCAGTCGATGCGTTGGCGGATTTCAGACACCACGGGGTTCTGGCCTGCGGCTCAGATCGACCAGCCCTGGCGGTATTCGCGATGGAGCAGGTTGCTGGCAGGTTTTGAATTCAGGATCTTGCCGCTAAGCGTGTCGTATTCAATCGGCCCTTCCACGAGGGTCGCCAAGTTGGCCAGTTGGGCAAGTTCCGTGAGGGGTCCCCCAATGTCGAAACTGGAAAAAGTCTTTCCATTGCCCTTGCAGGCTTCAATCCATTCCCCCTGGTGACTCTTGACGCGTGGCAGGGATTCCGGCGGCCCACCTTTGAAGTCTTCAAACCGGTTCTCTGGCAGCAGCACGTAATTGGCATTCCATGGATTCGCGGAATAGATTGACCCCTTAGAGCCAACCAGCAGATCTCCCCAGCCGCCCGGCTTGTATCCGAGCATGAGATCCTCCGACGGCTTCTCCTTGGCATACCAGGTGATTCTCACCGGTGGTAGCGCCCCGCGCGCGGGTAGATCCATGACGACACGCAGCGACGCGGGATACCCTTCCGGGTCGACCTCGGAGGGCCAGGCCTGGACCCGGACGATCACCTTGTCGGACCCGGGGTTCATTGACTTCTGCCAGAGCTGCTCCAGGTGGAGAGCCCGGAACATGATGTTGGCCGTGTGACAGGCAAAATCCCCGACGATGCCGCTGCCGAACGCGCGCCAGGAGCGCCAGCTGGCGGGGACGTATGCCGGGCTGTAGGCACGGTTCTCGGCGGGTCCCAGCCACAAATCCCAATTCAAGCCTTCCGGAACCGGCGGGGATTCGGTCGGACGCTTCATCGGTCCGTTTCCACCGTCAAACCAGACATGAGCCTCGCGGACGTCGCCGATGACTCCTCCCCAGACCAGCTCGACGGCGCGGCGGAGATGGCTCTCAGCGGAGCCCTGGTTACCCATCTGCGTGACCACGTTATGGCGCGCCGCGGTTTCCCGCATGACGCGCGCTTCATGCACAGTTCGTGTCAGCGGCTTTTCACAATAGACATGCTTGCCCAGTTTCATGGCAGCCACTGCGGCGACGGCATGCGTGTGATCCGGTGTCGCGACCAGAACAGCATCAATCTGCTTCTCCATCTGATCGAACATCTTGCGGAAATCTTGGTAAGGCTTTGCTCCCGGATGCTTTTGGTAGATGTCGCCCGCCCTCTTGGCATCCACGTCGCACAGCGCGACCAGGTTGTTTCCCATGCGATGAAAGGCATCGAGACTCCCCCGGCCCTGACCACCTACGCCGATTCCGGCAATGTTCAGCTTGCTGTTCGCCTCGTAAGCAAAAGCCAGCCGGCTGTTGCGGAGAATCAGAAGTCCGGCCCCGGTAGTCGCGGATTTGGAAAGGAAACCTCGGCGGTTAATGGCGGTTTTCATGATGGCAAAAAGAAACGCGAAGTTGAAGTGGACAATGGGTACTCCTATCTCGGCAACGCTGCCACGACAATGATTAAGAAACCGATATGAGTTAACGCGATATTGAACCTGTCCCTAATTCCTATTTCTTGGACACCGTTCTTCTTTGTCCCTTTTTGACACGATTTCAAAGTGGGACCGCTCTAGCATCCGCAGGAGTAATGAAGGAACTCCTCAACCATCGGGCGCATCTCGGCAGCCTGCGTCAACTCGGCATCTGGCTGTTGTTGGTGACTCCCGTGGCGGTGCTCGCGGGTTCGGCCAGTGCCCTGTTCCTCTGGGCACTCGACCGCGTGACTGGCCTCCGGTTTGAGCAGCCATGGCTCCTTTTCCTGCTCCCGTTGGCTGGACCCGTGATTGTCTGGCTGTATGGGGCATTCGGGGGAAACTCCGAACGGGGTACAAATCTTCTGTTGGATGAGATTCACGAGCCCGGCGGTGGGGTCCCGGCGCGCATGGCCCCGCTCGTCCTGGTGACGACCCTCCTGACTCACCTTTTCGGTGGCTCGGCGGGACGCGAAGGCACGGCCATCCAGATGGGCGGCGGTTTGGCGGGCGGGTTCATCGATTGGTTCCGGATCGCCGAGCGCCACCGGCGCACGCTCTTATTGGCGGGAGTGGCTGCCGGGTTTGGTTCGGTCTTCGGCACGCCATTGGCCGGGGCGGTGTTCGCAATGGAAGTGCTTGCCATTGGCCGGATGCGTTACGAAGCGCTGGTTCCCTGCCTGCTCGCGGGCCTCGTCGGTGACGTGACTTGTTCAGCGTGGGGTATCCAGCACACGCCGTATCACATCGCGGTCGTCTCCACATCCGCCCGCTATGGGTTCGGCCACTTGGACCTGCTGCTGCTCGCCAAAGTGCTCTTGGCCGGCCTTGCGTTCGGTCTCGCCTCGCTGCTTTTCTCCGACCTTACGCACGCGCTGCAAACGCAGTTCAAGGCACGCATCCACCCGCCGTGGCTCCGCCCGATCCTCGGGGGCGTCGGGGTCATCGCGCTCGCCTATGCACTGGACACCCGCTCGTATCTCGGCCTGGGTGTCAGCAGCCCGATTGTGGGCGATGTCAGCATCCTGTCCTGCTTCCACGCGGATGGCGCGACGACGTGGAGCTGGCTTTGGAAGCTGCTCTTCACGGCGGTAACCCTCAGTTCGGGTTTCAAGGGCGGCGAAGTGACACCCCTTTTCTTCATCGGTGCCGCGCTGGGCAACACTCTAAGCGTGCTCTTGAATACTCCGCCCGATCTGTTTGCCGGGCTTGGCCTCGTCGCAGTGTTCGCCGGGGCGAGTAACACGCCACTCGCCTGCACCCTCATGGGCATCGAGCTGTTCGGTGCCGAGCACGCGCCCTATCTCGCGGTGGCCTGCTTTGTCGCGTATCTGTTCAGCGGGCATTCCGGCATCTACAGCGCGCAACGCGTGGCGATCCCGAAAGTGCTCGAACACAACCTTGCGTCGGAGATCACCCTCATGGAACTCCGCCAACAAAGCGAAAAAACCAAAGATCCAAAGAGGCCATGACGAGCGGACTTCTACTGCCATCCCATCCACTCCTTCAGCACGCCGAGATCGCGTTTGTAGGCTTCGATGCTGGCTTTCACAAAAGCCGGCACCGGAATCTTCGCGGCGCCTTTCTCCACCATGTATTCAGTGTGAAGAGATACCGGGCCGGTGTAGTTCCGCTTGTTCAGCATCTTCGCAAAGTCTGGACTTGTCTGACCGGTCCCAAGCGGCACGCCATTGGCCTTGCCGCGACCGATCCATTGGATGTCTTTGAAGTAGGCGGCACCGATGTGATCGGCCACGAGCGCAAACTCAAGCGGCCAGCTTAGGCCGCCTTCGACCGTCGCGTGATAAATGTCGAACGCGAAACCGAGCCGCTCCGGTTGATAGTCCTTCATGATCGAGAACGCATCCCAGATCGGCGCCGCAAAGTAATCTTTGCCCGAGTGATTCTGGATGAGCGGCTGGATGCCGATCTCGGAACTGAGCTGGACGAGATCTTTGATCAGCGGACGCCACTCGTCGAGCTGCGGGAGGATCGGCTTCGATAGATCATAGTTGAAGTAGAGCATACGGAAGCGTTTCACTCCGAGCTTCGCTGCGGTGCGCAGGACGACCTCCGTGTTCTGCTCCTTGCTCACCTGATTGATGCCGGAGGTCATGATCGTGATCTCGAGCCCGCGTTTCTTCAGCGCCTCGGCCAGCTTTGGCAACTCCTCCTCAATCCGCGCCGGTTCAACATGTCCGCCTGGACGAATCGGCGCCTCAATCCCGTCGAGTCCGCACTCCGCGGCAATGTCGGCGATCTGATCAAAACTCAGCCCCTGGAGATGCTTGGTGAATGCGCACAGCTTGTTCTTGCGCGTACCGGACTGCGCGGCGGTGATCGACCTGCTGGCGATGAGTCCGCCCGCGGCAGCGGCAACGGTGGTGAGGAAGGTTCGGCGGTCTTGCATGAGAGGATGAGAGCGGTTGAGGGTTGATCGGGCAAGTCCGATGCCGTCATGGAAAACGAAGCATCGCCAGTTTCATAAGTCCACTTGCGGCACACCCTGGCGAATCTGTTTAGAAAAGTCCGCCGCTTTGTCTGCCGCCCGGGCGCGAATGTTGATATGGCCACGTTCCTTCAGTTCCGCGAGCGGCACATTCGTGGCAAACATGCCGCGCTCGTGGAGCAGTTCGTCGCCGTGACCATTCACCAGCATTCGCCAGTCCCACGGCGCACGCTCGGAAGCACTGCGCTGGGCACGAATGCCGGTGGTGCAATTGTCCGTCACGGCGTTGTACCACTCGGGGTGATGGCGCAGGCGGTTCGTGCGCTGCAGATACTCGAGGAACATCTGGCGCATGCTGGCGGGCGAGGAACGCAGACGGTAGAGATAAACCTCCTCGCCCTGACGGTAATTTGTGCGCAATCGCACCACATCGCGTTCATCCGCGACCACGCACATGAGTTCAAACTGGCGAAACAATCCTTTCACCGCCGAATACACCTGGCCCTTCTGCTTCCGGGTTTCGATCGAAAAACAGATCTGTTTGCCGTCCGCGAAACCAAAGCTCAACATCGTATGGGCAATGAGCGGTGAGCCCCAATAGACCATGTAAAGATCCAGCGTGCGCAACGTGTCCAGTTCGAAGGCACGGTCGTAATGCTGCACGGCGAAGTTCGTCTCGGTGCGGTAGTCGCAGTTGCGGATATTGTGGATCGTGATCTTATTCCCGTCGATGTCCGCGTAAGGGAGCACCGCCAGGTCCGGCTCCCAGTCGCGGTCATTCGAGGGTTGAACCGTGAACCACCAGCCCAGCACGAGCACGAAGCCAACCAGGGTCAATCCCGCCTTGCGCCATTTGCCTTCCACTCGAATCCAGACCGCCAGCGCAGCCGCGACATAGGCTGCGGCCAAAGGCACCCGGAGCCACACCACACGCACATCGAAATACAACGCGGCCGCCGCCCAAAGTGTGCCAATCAGCAGGAGCAACGCCAGGGGAGCCCACGCCAGGTACCGATAGGCGCGGCGTCGGAGTGACGCCCCGGCTGGCTTGGAATCTCCGGTGGAGTCAATGATTTCAGCGCTCATATCGTTTTGAACCATTCGGGACTAGACGAAGTCGATAGACCCCGGTCAACGAGCGGGAGTCATAAGCTGCCAGTTGCCGTTCTCGGTCTGGCTGGGATTGGCTGTGGGGTCGTTCGAGTTTCGGTAACTGCCGTAGCCGTCCGTCCAATGGAACTTTTCGGTGGATGCATGTTGCGATGTGCCGTAGTAAGGATCGTCCACCGTGTCCACGCCTCGGATGTAATCAGAGAATTTGTCGTTCGCGCTCCGGCCAGTTGTTCCGCTGGGGGTGCTACGTGAAGCGGCCAATTGACGGTCAATGGAGGCGAGCATCGCGTCGTTGTTGGCGCTGATTTGGCGGCTGAGCTGCACGGCGGCAGCGATCTGATCGTAGCCTGCCTGCAGTTGACGATTGAACTCCTGCTGCAAGTAGGCATTGATCGCCGCCAGCCGCTCGCGCCAGGCAGGATTGGGACGGAAAGATTTCGCGATGGCTGCAAAGACAGGGCGGCGGCCATCCAATGCGCCCTCCGGTGCGCGGAAGCTGTGCAGCGAAGTAAATCCCCAGTTGATCTGCCATGTGCGACCCTGCGGGCCGTCATAGGGAATTTCCACCGTATAATGGACGGCGTAGAACTCTTCCTCGACCGGCTTGCCGTTGAGTGCGTAGGTCACTTTCACGCCCACGCCGCGCTGGTTCGGCGAGGAAGGCATTTTGAGCGCCGCAGGCAACTCCGGCAGATCCTTGCTGCCAACCACCTGCAGTTTGGAAGCATTGCCTCGGGTCTGCTGAATGAATCCGAGAAGCGCCTGCGCGGGTGGCATCGGTTGGAGCGTGTAGATATACCCACCTATATTTTGTCCCGGCTTGTAGAATCCGGCATCAGGCCGCAAGCAGAAGAATTCCACGGCGGGAAACACCGTCAGGAGCTCCTCGTTCGCAGGATTCTCCACACTCACACTCAACTTGACCGGGCTGGACGAGTGGGCGTAGTTCCAGACGACCTGACTCTGATCGCGCCATTTGTCCGGGGCGATGAACACAGCCACCGGAATCCCGCCCTGCTGGCGATCCACGATCTGTCGAACGGTAAAACGCACACCGTCGATGACTGGACCGGCTCCCACTGGGGTATCGCCAATTTCCGGTTTTATCTTTCCGCTGGTCGGGGGAGGCGGCCTATCCGTCGCACTGCGTCGTGCTGATTGCGGAGCGGGATCAAGCTCTCCCGCCGCAGCGGAACGGTTCACCCCGCCAGCGGGCGTGAACAGGAGCGCAAGGACAATGGCGGGGAAGGCACGATTTGGTTTCATGGGTTGGCTGATTTGCGCCTGGTCGTCAGAAATTCTGCGCGCCGCGCTCAATACCGCCGCAGGCGGAAGCAGGCCATCATGTCTGCCTCTGTAATGCTGACATTGTAGCATTGTAGCAATTCAAAGCGAGGGTCAGGCAAGATCATAATTCACTGATCGATATCTGGGCGATCACGGGGAGAGGAACCACCCGGGGAAAAGACAACGGGATCCGATTCCCGGCAGCAGCAAATCGGATCGGCAGTACATCCGACCGGATCCCATCCCGCGAGCCCCTTGGCGCCTCTCCCGGAAATTCTACCACGAGGCCGCATGCGCAATTGGACCCGATGCGGTCTAGAAACCGGTGAAACATCAAAAAGGTGCTCCCATTTTCGAGCTCCATTCAAATTCTGGCGTTTTCAAAAGCATCGGTGCCGTGATTCACTCGGCGTGTTCGCTAAAACAAAATGAAAACGGGGACTACTTTGATTGGGCGCGCATTTACTCTCATCGAGCTGCTGGTGGTAATCGCGATCATCGCCCTGTTGGCCGGCATGCTGCTGCCGGCTCTCGCCAAGGCAAAAGCCAGAGCTCAGCGGATCAAGTGCGTTAACAATCTCAGGCAAATCGGGCTTGGCATGAAGTTATGGGCCGACGATCACGCAGGAAAGTACCCCTGGCAGGTCGATCAGACCCAAGGTGGCGGCATGCCCAACAACTCGGGCAATGCCACCGTCAATTTTCAGTTGCGCATCGCTTCCAACGAGCTCGTGACCCCCAATATTCTCATCTGCCCGACCGACATTCAGCGCCGTGCCGCCACCAATTTTCTCAACTGCGATCTCACGAATGTCAGCTACGCCCTGGGCAACGATGCCGATGAAGGAAAACCGACCCACATCTTGACTGCGGATCGCAGTCTCAATGGATTCGAAGTCACCGGATTGCCTGACAATACGGCCTGTTATACGATCAACTTCCCCGGAGGCGGGAAAGACGCCAAATGGTATCAGTCGGTATGCCACGGTCTCAACGCGGGCAACCTGGGCCTCTCGGACGGCAGCGTCCAGGGAGTCGGTAATGCAGGGCTTCTCCGCTCCGTCCTCAGCATCAAAAGCGCCGACACCGTCGACGGCACCCTTCGTTTCTACCTTCCTTAGAAATCTTCACGGGGAACGACCGGCACGACGCAGCCCACCTGGCGTTTGGCAGTGTTCCACACTCACGGTTTCACATTGAGAAACTTGACGCACACGGGTCCGCCCAAATCGAATCTCGTTCCGGTTGGTGAAATGTGGCCTGTGCTCTGATCGATCTTGAACTCGACCACGGTGTCTGATTCCTGATTGCCGACGATCATCCATTGGCCGGTTGGGTCGATACCGAAGCCGCGCGCGGTTCGGCCATGCGTCGAGGTGTGGCCAACGAGGGTGAGCCTGCCGGTTTGCGCATCAATGGAATATCCGGCAATGCTGTCGGGGCCGCGATTGGAGCCGTATAGGTATTTCCCCGACGGATGCATGATAATCTCGGCGGTTGACCCAACGTTCCCGGTATAATCCCTGGGCAGGGTGGAAATTGTTTGAATCTCGGAGA
The DNA here is from genome assembly GCA_945900455.1 of Akkermansia muciniphila. Lineage (GTDB taxonomy): Bacteria > Verrucomicrobiota > Verrucomicrobiia > Limisphaerales > UBA9464 > SIBK01. The sequence continues at coordinate 24,218 of CAMDJH010000036.1, read as the reverse complement.
GAACCCCGCGTTCGGCGTCGAAACGGAAAGCGGTGATGCTCATCGCGGCCTCGTTGATACTGTAACAAAACTTGCCGTTGAGGCTGAGGGCCAAATGGCGCGGGTGGGTGTTTGCGGCGGTCGAGGCATACGGCGGATCATTGGGCGTGAGGACGCCCTTTGCGGCATCAAAACGGTAAACATTGATGCGATCGAGCCCAGCGTCACAAGCCAGCGCAAAACGATTGGCGGGGTGGAAGTCAGCACCATGGGCGTGCGGCTTTTGCTGGTCGCCCAGCGTCGGGTATTGATCCGCCCACGCGGACGGGGACAGTTTCCCGTCAGGCGCAATCTGGAGTGACGACACACTACCGCTGCCATGGTTGGAGACGAGGATCGTCTTGCCCGATGGATCGATGGCGAGATGACACGGAACGCGTCCGTTGGGTTCCTGCGTATTGATCGTCGTCAGTTTTCCGTCCTCCTCAATCGAAAAACCTCGGATCGCACCGCCGTTTTTGTAAGGCCCCAATTCGCCAGCGGCGTATAACCATTTGCCGTTCGGGTGAATCGTCACCCATGAGGGATTGATCATTTCGGCGGCGAGACCCGGCGTGCTCATCGCGCCCGTTGCCGGGTCCAGGCGGGAGACATAAATGCCTTTGCTTTTCTTGCCAGTGTAAGTCCCGAAATAGACCAACGTGGACCCGGGCTTTAAACTATCTGCCGCCCGACTTTGCACGACTCCAAAGGAGGTGAGCGAAAGCGCTGCAAGGAGAGTGATGAGGTTTTGAGAGAAGGTGTGCATTTTTTGCTCCGTTACGGGGGAGAACTTGGATTTCAACGCTCCGCTGAAAGAACCATTTGCTCCGGCGAACTAGTTTATTTGCTGGCAATTTGTCCAGCATAAAAATACTCACACTGCCTCTTTCGCAATCAAGCATTGTTGCCGCCGGACGGTGTTCCAGAAATCTTTCAATATCGCAGTTTGTCATTGCTGAGGGCGGGGTGTTGGAGGCTGGATCAGGTTCCATCCGCCAATCCTGGGTCAAACTTCCCGCCGCATCGGTGATCCTACGGGCTCAAAGCGATCCCGATATTCGGGCATCTGCTTGCAATGCTAGGAAAATCACAAGCTCAACTTTTCGCCAGTTGAATTGAACCTGTCACTTTTTGTCACTTTTTCCTCATAGACCAGCGGGAGCAACTCCTCGGCGGCCTGGAGATCCCCCTGCTGAACGCGGTCAAAGGATGCGGGTGACGTCTTTCATCCCTTGGAGGTCAAGTGCTCAGGATCAACTTCCGTCCCGCGACGTCAACCTCGCGCCAACATCCGGCGGCCAAGTTCCCCAATTCATAGGAGCCGATGCGCATTCGGATCAGCCGGAGGGTCGCATGGCCGATCGCTGCGGTCATTCGTCGCACCTGCCGATTCTTTCCCTCACACAGTTCGAGACCGATCCAACATTCCGGCACGCTTTTGCGAAATCGAATCGGCGGCGTGCGCGGCGGCACGGCGGGCTGCGGATCAAGCTGCCACACCTTGGCCGGCAGCGTTCGTCTCCCCTGGATTAGGACGCCTTGCGACAGCGTTTCAAGCGCCGCCGGCGATGGCACGCGTTCAATCTGTGCCCAATAAGTCCGGGAGTGGCCCCGGCTCGGATCGAGGAGCCGGTCGTTTAGTCCCGCCTCATCGCTGAGGAGGAGCAATCCTTCCGAATCCGCATCCAACCGGCCGAGAGGATACACCCGGGGCGGAAAGCCGAATTCGGCGAGTGTCCGATTGGGCGAGCCGTCGGTGGTGAATTGGCTTAAGACGCCATACGGCTTGTTAAATGCCATCAGCACCGCGCCATCCAACCGGGTTCACGAAAAACTGAAACCGAAAAATCGACATTTAGCAAAGCCCCGGAGCGGCGACAGACCGTAGCCCAAGGCGCAAGCCGTGGGACAACATTCGAACACAACGTAAACCCCCTGCAGGGGCGACAGAGCTAGAGGATAAGGCACCTTGTGTCAGATTCTCTGTCGCCCCTCCGGGGCTCTTGCGCGATCCACCCGAGAACCCACGGCTAACGCCATGAGCCACGCTCCGACGGCGCTCCGCGCCGTAGGAACACCGCTCTTGCGTCACTCCAAGCCGTCGACCGGACGCACGGCCATGGGGTGCAACGCTCCCTCGCCGTGTTCTTGCCAGCGTGATGCGAGTTCGGTTTGAAACGTGCTGGCATCGTTCGTGCGCAGCAAATAGAGGACCATCCCTCCGAAACCGCCGCCGGTGAGCCGGCCGCCGATTCTTCCCGGCAAGCCGCGGCCCAGCTCGACGAGGAGATCGAGTTCGCGGCAGCTGTTTCCCAGATTGTCTCGCGAGCTCACGTGCGATTCGGACATTAATCGACCCAGGATATCCTCGCCGGCCGGCAGGTCCATCGCTTCGAGGGCTCGGGTGACTCGCCCGTTCTCCTCAAACACATGGCGGGCACATCGGTATTCGCGGTGGGACAGCGCCGCCGCTCCCGCTCGTAACCGTTCTTCCGTAAGGTCCCGGAGGGATTTTAGTCCCAGCGTTGCGGCCGCGCCCTCGCAGCCGCCGCGGATCGCATTGTAACCCACGTCAATCAACCGGTGTCGCACTCCCGAGTCGGCGAGCACGAATACAAGGTCAGTTGGCAGTGAAATCAGCGACGTCTCCAGCGAGCGGAAATCCAAGGCAACCAGCCGGTCGCGGACGCCATGAAGTATCGCCAAGTAGTCGAGGAGCCCGCAGCGAACCTCCATGAAATTATTTTCAGCCTGCTGACAAATGCGGGCGACTGCCAGCTTTTCGGCGGACGTACCGTACGGCCGTTCACCGATGCCAATCGCCACCGCCAGTAGCAGGGACGCGGAACTGGATAATCCCCCACCAACCGGAATGTCACTGTGCACCGCGGCCCGAAACCCCGGCGACCATCCTCCGTCTGATGGCAGTTCCCGGAGGATCGCCTTCACGTAGTCGGACCAGTGTCCGGACCGGGAATGATCGAGTGTGCGACTGGAAAAGGACACAGGGCCGGGAAATGCGGTGGAGACCAGCTCGATCAGAGGCTCGTCACACCGCGACCACACGAGGTGCAACCGCCGATCGATGGCAGCCGCCAGCACCAGGCCCTCGTTGTAGTCGGTGTGGTTGCCCAGGATTTCAATCCGCCCGCCGACCGAGACGCGCTTTTGCGGTTCTGCCTGAAATGTCCTGCGGTACAGCGCCTGCGCCTGGGCAAGCCCGGACGAGGGTGGGGCATTTTGAGGACACTCGGTCCCTGGAGTTTGGTAGTTCAAAAGTGAGGCAAAATGACGGGGCGGGATGGTCTGTGACGTGAGTGTCCCTCCGGGACAACTGTGAAGAAAAGAGCAAACTCCAGGGACCCCCGGTCCGTGTCATCGCGGCGGCACTGCGAGTCGGTTGCACAACGCGGCAAGCGCGAAGTCTTTCGCCGTTAGACCGCCGGCATCATGCGTGGTCAGAGTCAGGGTCACGCGGTTCCATCGGATGTCGACGTCGGGGTGATGTTGGGCCTTTTCGGCCGCGCGTGCGATCCGATTGACGAACTTTATGGCGGCAACGAAGTCGTTAAATTGAAACGTGCGCGCGATGGACCCGCCGCGGCGTTTCCAGCCTTCGAGCGGTTGCATCGCTTGACGAACGCCTGAAGCGGTGAGTGATTTCATCCGGGTAATCCTGCCTGAGAACGAACAAAGACGGGAGTAAATCCCGTGCTCGGAACCCACGGAGTAGGACGTGCCTTTTCAATTATGTAAGTCATGAAGCGGAGAGGATTTGGCAACGATGAGAGCATCGAGGCGTTCACGGCCGTCGTGCGCGGTGCGGAACTGTCATTGGAATATCTGGGTTCTTGCCTGGGTCTTCCAAAATCTCCGACTGATTGCCGCATCGTCGCTGTTTGCTGAGACGCACTCCTCAGGCGCGGAGCGCCGTCGGAGCGTAGCCCATGGCGTCAGCCCTGGAATTTTGTCAGGAAATACCCCTGTTGTTTTTCGCTGATCGGCATTTTCAGGCGGGTCATCACGGTCATCATATCCTCCCAGACCTTCCGTTTTTCGGATGGGGCCTGATTCCGCAACAAGTAGGCGGGATGATAGGTTGGCATCAATGGAATGCCCCGGTAGGTCTGCCAGTGGCCCCGTAACCGTGTTACGCCGACCGACGTCTTGCCCAGCAAACCTTCGACGGCGGTCGCTCCCAGCGCGACCATGACCTCTGGCCGGATGAGATCAATCTGTTCGTGCAGGAACGGAATGCACGTTGCCATTTCTTCGGAGGTAGGCTTCCGGTTTCCGGCCGACTGCCCCGGAGTGTCGGGCCTGCATTTGAGAATGTTCGCAATGTACACATGGTTTCGATCAAGTCCCATGGCCTGGATGATCTTGGTGAGCAATTGGCCGGCCTTGCCGACGAACGGTTCGCCCTGTTCATCCTCATCCGCTCCCGGAGCCTCTCCGACGAACAACAGGCGGGCGTCCGGTGTTCCGACTCCGAAAACAACGTTTTTTCGAGAACTCGCCAGATGGGGACACCGAGTGCAAGCCAGGGCGCGATCGCGCAGCGCCAAGAATGCGGCCGCCTTCGCCGCCGGCGCGAGAGGCGGGGGTAAAGTCCCACCGGCGGCCGGCAGGACAATGGCAGGCGTAGGCGCAGACACCGCCCGGTCGGGCGGCGGATCGGAACGGCGCGCGACGGCCGGGGAAGATGGGGATCGAGGAGGCATGGGCGGTGGGGAACTGAGTGCCGGGGAGGCGTTGGATACGGCCGGGCGTCGACAAAGTTCATCCAGAGTTCGCGGCGAAAGCGACACAAACCCGACCCCCTGGTTCCGGAGATCCTCAAGGTGGTCGATGGTCGCCGTCAGGAGGCGGTCAAACGCGGACACGGCAGAAGCATTGGCCTACGGGATGTCTCGTGCCAAGCTCAGGTTGCTCACAGGCGTCGGTTGACACTAGTGTCGTCCCGCGTGCTGGAACCTGAGCCAACTTATCCTGTGAAGTCCGACCCCACTCAACCCGCCGGTCCAATCGTTGCGGCCACGGTTCCGCCCGCGGCGGGTGTCCGGGTGCTTGCCGCCGCCACTTCGGATAACGTGAGAATTCTCTCTTTAGGAGCGATTATATTGGCGCTCGATCAACTGACGAAATGGATCGTGGAGCGAACGCTCCCCTATGGCTCGGAGAGAATCGTCATCGATGGATTCTTCAATCTCGTCCACTGGGGCAACACGGGATCTGCCTGGAGTATGTTCCGGGGAAATAACCTGGCTCTCGCCGCCGTCTCCGCGATTGCCCTGGTGTTGCTCTGGGTTTTCCGAAGTCGATTTGATTCCGGGCGAATAACCGGGCAAATGGCGCTGGGCCTCTTATTCGGCGGAATCTCGGGAAATCTACTCGACCGGCTGGTTCCGTCACGACAGCACGTCGTCGATTTTCTCTATTTTCACCTTCACTCACGGGGCGGCCATGAAATGGGATTCCCAGCCTTCAACGTGGCTGACAGCGCGATCTGCACGGGCGTCGGATTTCTGATCCTCCTCTCGCTGCTGGAACGTCCCAACACCGCCGCAGCTCCGTTCGGGTCCTGACGATGGACAGCCAATCCACGCCCCCTTCCAAGGGGCTCGCTTTGGCACCTGTCCTGATCCTGGGGCCGACGGCCTCCGGCAAGTCCGCGGTGGCACTGGAGTTGGCGGAGCGCCTGGGGGGCGAAATCGTCTCGGTGGACTCGATGCAGGTGTACCGGGGCCTGGATATTGGAACAGCGAAACCCAGCATCGTCGAACAGGCCCGCATCCGACATCACCTCGTGGATGTCGCGAAACTGACGGAGTCCTTCGATGCGGCCCGTTTCGTAATCCTCGCCCGGGCCGCGGTTGCGGCCATTCAGGCGCGCGGTCAGGTGCCAATCTTTTGTGGCGGAACGGGACTCTATTTTAGTGCTTGGCTTGGCGGGCTTGGGTCGGCTCCCCCGGCGGATCCCACCCTACGGGCGGAACTCGCCATGACGCCCCTCGAAAGCCTGCTGGACGAACTCGCACGACGCGATCCAGTAACGTTCGCTGAGATTGATCGACACAACCGGCGGCGGGTCGGGCGAGCGGTCGAGGTTATTCGTCTTACCGGTCAGCCCTTTTCCTCGCAACGAGCACGCTGGGGGGAAATTCCTGCGGATCTTGCCGGACGTTGCTTCGGACTGATTCGGGACCGCAGCGATCTCCACGAACGCATCGTCCGCCGCGTGGACGAGATGTTCGCCAAGGGGCTTGTCGAGGAGACGGAGCGACTACTAGGCATCGGTCTTGCGACGAACCCGACGGCACTCCAGGCGATCGGCTACCGACAGGTTGCGGAACATCTCGGTGGGCTCCGGGGGATTTGCGAAACCAAGGAGTTGGTCAAGATTCGCACCCGCCAGTTCGCCAAGCGGCAACTCACTTGGTTCCGCGGGCAGATGGATTGCGAATGGATTGAAGTGGGACGCACGACGGAGACGTCCGAAGTGACCGACACCTTGATCCAACACTTAGCGCGGAAGAAGATCTCCCGTCCGACCGGTCCGCCGGCGGGCATTTCGTAGACCGTGCGGTCAGTCGTTACGGAAGGGCATGCTCGCAAGTGAGTTCAGCGACGAAAAAACCCGGTGGAGTCTTGCGACCGCCCACCGGGCTCAGGAGGAACCGAGGCTAAAACCTCTTCAGCAAGCCAACGCTACAAAAAGACCGGATTTCGTCAAACTCATATTCACAAATTTCACTCGGAAGTGAAATAAATAACGATATCGGAGATCCAGTAACCGGGGTTTAGCGGGCTTGTTGTCGAAACCAAGTAAATGCAAGGCCCCAAAGGATCGCGAGGAGCAGAACAAAGAAGGCTAGAAACCGATTGCGCGCCACCCGCCGTTCGTAACGTAGCGTCCGTAACCCTTGAATACTTCCCGCAGCCAGGTAGTTCACCATGCGGGGATTATTCGAAGTTGGCCCTCGCAGATGCCCCTTCAATCGCTTCCAGGCGGTGAGCAGGTCGTACTTTCGAACCCCGAGTTCGTTATAGTGAGGATCACGCGGATCGGCCGGAGCAATCGCCGGATGGGTGAGTGCCGGACGTGCGGAGCGGTCTGATCGGCTCGAACGCACCCCTCTCGGGGACGGGGGTAAGGCCTTTTCCGGGGGGATTTCTCCAATCGAGGGTCGGCGAATCACGTCTCCGAACGCGGTCGAGCGCAACCGAGGCGTTGCAGCGGGAGTTGCCGCCGCATTGAGCGAAGCGATCTCCCGTTTGAGACGAGCAATCTCCTGAGCCAGCCGCTTCGACCGATCGGCCAACGGATCCGGTTTGCTTGCGAAAAATGTCATGGAGGATTCCTCAACGCCGCCACAAAAGTATCACTACGACCACCGCTGCGACTCCCAGCACTAGCAATGGCCAAGTCAATCCCAACCCCAAGCGGCAAAGTTTGAAAAAGGGGAGGTCGGTCATTCCGGTTACTGGACCGGCGGACGCCAGTGGATCGGCGCGTTGCGTGGACTTCCCGTCTAAGATTGGCCACTTGAGGCGCGCACTGTTCCACTCCATGCGTGCGTTTTCGATGGTGGTCAGTGCCTGACCCAACTGCTGCTCCCAGTCGGCATCCGTCCACTTCTGCTCGTCCAGATTCTCAATCAAAGCCTGCGCCTCTTTGAGCCCACTCAAACTCCGACCCAGCTGTTCCGCATCCCGCCGGCTTTCAAACTCGGCCTTTTCCAGCAAACCAACGCCCCGCCCCAGGTGCTGGCGCAGTTCATCGCGGCCTGCCTGAAATTCGGATCGACGCCGACGCAGGTCTTCGACAGCGGTGCGCGCCCGTTCGAGCTGTTCCTGGGTCTCGCGCAGTTTGGCAAGTTGCTGCTGGGTGGCAGTCAATTGGGAATCGAGCTCCTCCCGGGTCGGCGCTCGACGCAGCAAATCGGAATGCGGCGCAACACCCGCCGGAAGAGCGTTCGCGGCACCGCCGGAACTCGCGCTGGCAAGACCACCGGAGGCAAGACCCACTCCCGCAGCTCGCGTCGCCTGATAGTCACGATCAACAAAATCGGTGTCGTCCAGCGCCATGATCCGCGGATGCTACCCGTCCGGCGGATGGAAGGCAACCCGGACGGCTCCAAACAACGACAGGTTGTTCACCGAGGGCAACTCCGATTGGATTCACTGAGTTCTCAAATTATCCCGATTCCGTGTTCGACTCACTCATGCCGGCCGGCGCCTTCTGAACGAGGCGCACTCCAAAATCGAGCTTACGAACGCTCGCTGTGTCCCGGTCCTCTCTGCCGGCAGGGAAAGGGTGAGGGTTCAGGGATCTTCCCGCGCGAGTTCCTTGAGCAAACGGACGGCCTCATCGGCAATGCGTTCGCCGGTCCCGGGCTCGGTGTAGGACTGCAACCCGGTCCATACCTGGTAACCTCCCAACTTGTGAGCTTCCAGATTGGGCAGGTAACCGATCCAGTCGTTGGCGAGCTCGGCGACATAGGTGTAACGAAACGGAGAGCGGTTCTTAATGTCGATGCCAAGCTGGGTGAAGTATTCCGCCGGAACGCCCACGAGCGCGATATCGCCAATGCGAATAGCCTGCACCCGCCGCGTGAACACCTCATCCGGACCGTAGTCATGGACTTTCATGGTACTCGGCACATGGTGAGTGTGGGTGCAGTTGATCAGCGTATGGCTGGGCGGAATGCCAAATCGTTGCTGAATTTCCGCCATCACGGGATCGAGCGAGCGTCGCGTCAGCATGAGCACATCGCACGCGACGATGGCCACGCGCGCATCGTCTTTCTCGATCACCACGGCGACGCATCGAAGCTTGCCCTCCTGGCCTTTGGCCCGCCCGCCTTCAATGCCCCCGGCGATAATCATCGAGTCGTCCGCTTCGAGATCCACCGCGGCCGACCCGACCCGCAACCCGTCGGCGGCAACCGCGATGCGAGGGATCAGCAATGCCGTGCCCAGGAGCAACGGCAGCGAGGCACGGAGCCACGGGAGAGGACGAGTACCAACGAGACGGATGTTCATAGGCTTCAATCTGAGGGACGGTGTACGTTCTCCGGTTTCGATGGATCTCTCAAGAGTAACCTGCGACAGGGCAATGAGGCGTGGTTCGTGACGAGGTCGGGCTGTTTTGGGCCAACGGCATTCAGAACGGACTCGCCCAATCGGTTCCTGGACATCGAATGCCAAAAAACAGCCTGCTTTTCAACGGAATCAGATTTTTGTCCCACACCTGGATGCGCCCGCACTCGGGCACCGCCCTTGAACCGGAGTGCGGGTTACCCTAGGTTCGCTCGTAATGTCGCCTCGACGCCGCCCGCTGATCATCGCCCTGGCCGCCCTGGCGCTCGCGTGGGCTCTCGCCCTCGCCGGCTTTGCGGTTGCGCGACACCTCCGGAGCACACCCGAGAAAGTCCGCGCCTATCTGCGCGGCGTGGACTTCGCCAAGCTGTCGCCGGAAGCACGCCGTCAAGCCCTGCGCAGGCTGGCGGCGATGCTCAACGCGCTGTCGCCCGAGGACCGCCGCGCCGCGCGCCTAAATCGGGAATTCGCCGGTTGGTTCCGCATTATGGACGAAGCGGAGAAGGGGGAATTCCTCGAACTCACCGTGCCCGCTGGTTTCAACCAGATGCTCCTCGCCTTCGAAAAGATGCCGGAAGACAAGCGACGCAAGACAATTGAGGACTCGCTCCGCCGCTTGCGCGAGGCACCACCACCGGGTGACGCCGGCACGAGTCCGTCGCCCGAAATCAGTCTCGAACTGCGCAATAAGATGGTAAGTCTCGGTGTGAAGACGTTCCTCGACCAAGGCTCGGCGGAGACCAAGGCCGAGCTTCAGCCCGTTCTCGAGGAGATGCAGCGAAGCATGGAATCTGGCCGGCTTTTCCGCAGCGGCCGGCCTCAGCACAGCGAATGAACCCGCCGCTTCATCGGTTCGGGCCGAGTGCCTTCACGCTGATTGAACTCCTCGTGAGCATCGCGATCATCGCCGTGCTTGCCGGGTTCCTGTTGCCCGCGACCGGCAAGGCGACCGAACGCGCGCGGGCGACGGCGTGTTTGTCGAATCTCAAGCAGGTCGGCTTGGTCCTACGGCTGTACCTGGATGACAATGGCAACCGTTTTCCGGTGATGCTGAATCGCGGCAAGGCTACCAACACGATCACTCGCAACTCCGTCGACCAGATCATTGGACGCCAGTTGGGCACTCCCACTGTGCTGCGTTGTCCCTCGGATCGGCAGCGGTTTTTCGAGGACACCGGATCGAGCTATTTCTGGAACTTTCTGCTCAACGGCCAGCGTGCCGATGCCGCCCGGGTGATGGGCCTGCCCTTGAGGGAGAACGGGATCGCCCTGTTCAGCGACAAGGCCGAGTTCCACGCCGCACGCGGCAAAGGCAAGGGTAAGAACCACCTTTACGCCGACGGTGCGGTGAAGACCTTTTTCACACTGGAGACGGAGCCCGGAACGCCATGATCCAACTCCAGGCACTTCGCAAGGTCTTCGGTCAGCGGGTCGCGGTGGACGGTTTTGACCTGCATGTTCCGCGCGGCATCGTGTTCGGGCTGCTCGGCCACAATGGCGCGGGCAAGAGCACCACCATCGGAATGCTCCTCGGGCAAGTCTGGCCCACCTCGGGCGAGGCTCGAGTGTGTGGCCATGACGTGTTTTCGAACCGGTCGCTCGCGCTCGCGCGAGTGGGCGCGATCTTCGAAGCTCCCGTCTTCTACGATTACCTGACTGGCTGGCGGAATTTGGAGATTCTGGCCGGCTACACCGGGTCGGTCGCACCGGAACGCATCCGGGAGGTCGTTGCGTGGGTGGGCTTGACTGGCCGGGAAAAGTCACCCGTCCGCACCTATTCACACGGGATGAGAGCCCGGCTCGCGCTCGCCCAGGCCCTCCTGCCCGCGCCCGAATTGCTGATCCTCGACGAACCAACTAACGGACTCGATCCCGAGGGCATCCATGAGATGCGCGAAACGATCCGCCGACTCCACGCCGAACTCGGCCTTACGATTCTCCTATCGTCGCACCTCCTCAGCGAAGTACAGCAGCTTTGCAGCCGGATCACCGTGCTGCATCAGGCCCGGAAGGTGTTCGACGGCTCGCTCGCCGACGCAACCCGAACGCGCAATCGCGTCCGGCTTCTGACCGATGACTTCCCGACCGCCAGCGCCGCCCTGCATCGCGATGGACTGATTGCGGGACACGAAGGCGAGGCGTTCCTCACGCTTGCCGAAGGGATTTCCCCGAGCACGGTCGTAAAGCGAATGGTCGAACTCGGCTTCCCCGTCCACGCGATCCATCGCGAAGAGGAAACGCTGGAGAATTTTTATCTATCGCTCGTGAAGAATGCCGCGCAAACGGATCCGACCACCGCGACGCGCTAACCACCGCCCCCGTGTTTCTTCTCCAACTCAAGCACGAACTCTGGAAGCTATTCGGCAAGAAGCGAACCTACATCGGGTTCGGCGCGTTCTTGCTCGCGCAGAACGCCGTGATCCTGATGTTCCGCTTCACGAAGGCGACCGGTGCGATCCGCCGCGCGCTCGAAGGCGGGGGGTATCCGGCCGAGGCGTTTCTGACCGCCACGACCATCGCCACGCAGGTGGTGATCCCGGTCGCGTTCCTACTGCTCCCGCTCTACGTTGCGTTGGTCGGCGGTGATCTCGTCGCGAAGGAGGCCGAGGACGGCACCCTCCGGATGATCCTTGCGCGGCCGATCTCGCGCCTGCGCCTGCTCACGCTGAAATGGCTGGCCGGTGCGGTGTTCGCAATTTCGCTCTCGTTGATGCTAGGCCTGTTCGGCTGGCTTTTCGCCTCGGTCTGGTTTCCGCAAGGAGGACTTTTCGCGATCCAATTGGAGAGCGGTCCGGCCGGCGGCTTCGCCGTATTCGGCACCGCGGAGGGAGCTTGGCGTTATGTGGCCGCGCACACCCTCCTCGCGACGAAGGCCATCACGATCATGGGCCTCGCATTCCTCTTCTCGTGTTTCAACATGAAGCCGGCTGCGGCCACCATCGTCGCGTTGTCGGTCATGTTCGTGAACGCAATCCTTATGAACATTCCGTGGTTCGCTGATTACAAGGCGTGGTTCATCACGCACCACCTCAATCTCTGGCAGTGGATGTTCCTCCAGTCGCCCCCCGGGACCCGCATGGCCGAATCACTCAGCCTGCTCGTGGGCTTCAATCTGACCTTCTTTGCCGTCGGTGCGGCGGCCTTTCAGATGCGCGACATCAAGTCGTGACCTCCGGGAGGCGGAGGACTCCGTCGCAAATAACCGAGGCGGACCCATTACGGTCGCTGCGCGGGTGCCTGCCAGTTTTTATGCCAGGTTAGACCCCAAAGCGGTTCGAGCGGAACGACCGTCGCATGGCCATCGGCGCATAGCTCCCGGTCCATCGAGGCTCTTTGGTTGCTGGATTGATATCGCCGCCCCACACCCACGCTGTTGTGACTGTGCCGCGGGGTATCTGCTTCTTGTAGAGCGCCGCCGGGCAGATTCGAACTTTGTCCACTTGCGCATAATTGTTGACCAACGTCTGCATCCATAGATTTCCGGCGATGCTATAGGGGAGGGTCTTGCCGTAGTCGTTCGCGTACATGAAATTGGCGAGGCCGATCTGTTTTAGGTTGCTGATGCACTGAATGCCGCGGGCTTTGGTTTTCGCGCGCCCCAAGGCCGGCAGCAGCATTCCCGCGAGAATTGCGATGATCGCAATAACCACCAGCAATTCGATCAACGTAAAACCGGCGTCAGGTGCTCGTTTCCGTAGACGAGCGTCGGTCGACGTTGAGACGGGTTCGCGACTCATCGCCCTTTCAATTTCCGGGGGCATGCCCAGCACCCTGCTTCCGGACAATTGCTTGTAAAGACCAAACGCCAATCAACGTCGATCCGATTCGGGCGACGAATGGGTTCAGTGCCCGACGAGCCGATCCCGCCGGCGCCCCGCCTGCTCAATCGGCGTGAATGGGTGTCGACCTGCTGGTTCAAAGGCGAGCCACCCCCTGATCCGCGGATAGGAATCTGAAAATAAGGGAAAAAGCTCTCTACTGTGCTTTTTTCGCTTGCATATGTTATATATTCTGTATCGAACACGAATGCGCCGCGCGCATACCACTCCAGTCCAAGACCGCGTTCGGGGCACTTCCCAACACGGGCAGGCAGCGCTATTTCCGCGTAGACGGTGCTTGCCTTGAGAATTGAATTTGTCGCCACCGACTATTGAGGAATGAGAACCACGGATAAACGCCGATAGACGCAGATTTCATGCCCTTTCTATCCGCGGCAATCCGTGTTCATCCGCGGTTCTCCTCTCCTTTATCCGCGGATTTGGGCCACCGGGTTCGGCTGGACAACCGGGACGGGACAAACGAGCGTATGCAGGCCCATGGTTACACTTCGAAAGCTTGCATAGGCGCGAACGTTTCGATGCGCCCGTTACACGAACAACTGGCCGGACGGCTATTGCACAAACTGGCAGATGGCCTCCAGGCACATCCTCTCTGGTTTATTCTTCCGCAGGTTCTGCTGCTTGCCCTCTGTGCCGGGTATACCGTTACTTCACTCCGGTTCAGCACCAACCGCAGCGATCTTCTGTCGACGCACGAGAAGCACCAGAAGGCTCATCGGCTGTTAAAAGAGGAATTCAAGTTTCAAGACAACTTGGTGGCGATCGTGGAAAGTGAGAATCCGGGCAAGAACCGGCACTTTGTCGAGCGTCTGGCGTCCCGACTACGGAGTGAGCCAAACCTGTACCGCGACGTTTACTACAAGGGCGACTTGAAATTGATGGGGCCCAAGGCACTCCTGTCTTTGCCGAAGGAAACAATGGACGATTTAAGGCGTACTCTCGTTGAGAACGCCCCCGTGATACAGTCTTTCTCCCAGGTCGGGGGCCTGAACTCGCTCTTCGAGTTAATCAATCGCCAACTGCGAGGGGCCGGGAATCTGACCAGCACGCAGCGGCTCCTCCTGGCGGGCACTCTACCCGTGTTTTGCCGTCTGGTGGAGGAATCCTCCAGGAGCATTACGGGCACGGGAGTAACACCGGCGCCGGGTGTCGCCGCCTTCTTTGGAGGCCGCAACAGCCCTTACCTCACACTGGCCAGCAACCAGATCTACGCCGTTCTGGCAAACGCCGCGAGCGAGGCCGTTGAACCCCACGCCGTGCACCGTTTGCGGGAGCTGGTCCGCGCAACGCAAGCGGAAGTGCCCGGGATCAACGCGGGCATCACCGGTGAACCGGTGCTGAACTACGACGAGACGCGGCAGGCCGAGCAGGACATGCGGCGCGCCGCACTGGTATCCCTCATCCTCGTAGCGACGATTTTCGTCTGCGGCTACCGTGAACTCCGGCGGCCAATCATGGCCACGGTTTGTCTCCTCGTCGGGATTACCTACACGCTGGGATTTGCGACCCTGACGATCGGGCGTCTGAACATTCTCAGCATCACCCTGGTGCCAATCCTCATTGGTCTCGCGATCGATTTTGGGGTGCATTTGATTTCCCGGTATGAAGAAGAGTTGCGCGTGGGGAAAAACCAATCGGCGGCCATCCGCAAGGCATTGGTGTTTGCCGGGACCGGAATTTTCACGAGCGGCTTTACGACCGCAGGTGCTTTCCTGGCCATGCTGTTCACCGGGTTCAGGGGCGTGCGCGAAATGGGACTGATCTCCGGCGTCGGTCTTCTGGTCTGCATCGTCCCGATGATGACTCTCTTGCCGCTGATGTTGGTGCACGGGACGAAAGGACTGCCCGATACCCGCCCGCCACGACGCTACAACCGGCGAGCCGCTCTCGAACGACTTTGGTTAAATCGTCCCAGGCTCGTAATCCTCTGCAGCACTCTCGTCACTCTCGTTGCGGTAATCCAAATCCCCCGGGTGCGATTTGATTACAATCTATTGCACCTGCAAACGGAGGGACTCGAGGCGATCCGACTGGGGGAAAAGCTGATGCGGTCGGGATCTCAATCGCTGCTTTCCGCCGTGGTCATTGCAGATTCTCTTCCGGAGGCCGTCCAGTTGGAGCAGCGCATCAAAGCGCTGCCCACGGTGGCGAGCGTTAGCTCCATGGTGACTTTTTTGACCGAGAATCAGGAGCACAAAATCACCCGGCTGCGGGAAATCAAAGCGGAGATTGCCAACATCCAGATTCCGCCAAACGAAACGAACTCGGTGGACGCGGTTCAGTTGGGGCTCACCCTCCGCTCGCTCCGGCAAGCGCTCGGGTTTGTGGCGGGAAAAGCCGGCATCGAACCAGGTCAGGAAAAACTAGCGACGGAATTGACCGCGCTGAGCGCAGCGGCGAACACCCTGCAACACGCAATGGACCAGAACCCTGATCGCGCTGGGGTCCGGCTCACGGCATTGCAACGGGGACTGTTCGATGATCTTCGAGAATCCCTCGCGCTGATCCGAGAGCAGGACACGAGCGGTCCCTTGACTCGGCAGGACATTCCACGATTTCTTCGCGAACGCTTCATCAGCCGTTCTGGGAAGTACTTGCTCGAAGTCTACCCGCGCGGGGATGTGTGGCAGCGCTCGGTCCAGAAGAATTTTGTCGAGGAGTTGCGGTCGGTGGCCCTCGATGTGACCGGCTCTCCCGTGCAGATTTACGAATACACCGCGTTGGTTAAAGAGAGCTTTCAAAAGGCCGGAGCCTACGCCACCGGTGTTATTGCCCTCATGGTGCTACTGCATTTCCGGCGGATCGGTTCGATGCTCCTGGCTTTCGTGCCGGTCGTCCTGGGCTTCATCTGGATGCTCGGTTTGATGACGCTGCTCGATATATCGTTCAATCCAGTGAACATCATGTCCCTGACCTTGGTGATTGGAATCGGCGTGACCAACAGCATTCATATTTTGAACCGGTTTGCTGAGCAGCCCGATCCGAGCATCCTGGCTACGAGTACCGGCAAAGCCGTCCTTGTTTCAGCGCTCAACACAATTGCCGGCTTCGGCAGCCTGTTGGTAGCGAAGCATCAAGGCATTTCGAGCCTCGGAGCCGTCATGGCGATCGGCACCGGCACGTGCATGCTGGCCTCCCTCACCGTTCTTCCGGCCATTCTGCATTTCCTCAACCTGTGGGGGGCAGAAAATCCATCACAACCAAAAAAGTCTTCCTTTGAGCCAACTCGCTGGCGTCGAAGTTGACGAAAGCACCCGAGGGAGGATTGATGGCTGCTCGCGACTTGATTCGCAGCGTCGCGCTATCGCTCCTCATTTTTGCCCCGTTGAACGAACAGACGGGGTATCGCTCAATCGGCCGATGAACGTCCAATCGGAGCGGCGACGCGGCCCCTCGATCTCGTTTTCACCGCCGGCCCCGACCAGGAACGGATCGATCCACGCGATATAGGGGATCGACGCTTTTTGAATCAGCGGGTTGAGGGAAGAAAAGCCCGCTGTCTTTGGATCGAACATCAGGACGTCCGTTGCGGCACTAACCAAAAAAACTTTCCCCTTCACACTGCAGGCAGTCGCCGTTTGCATCGTTTCGGGCAATTCAGCCACGCGGGACCATCGGTCCATCGCCACGTCATACCGTAGGACCTCCTTGATCTTCTGAACCGGAGCATTCGTTGATTCCTGATAAATGCCTCCGAACAGATACAGAGATGTGCCATCCGTTGCCGCCGTGTGCAGCCAGCGAAGTGGACCGGGATAACCGGCTCGCTCTTTCCATTTTGGCGCCGCCTCCGCCGTATCCAGCGACCAAACGGTATTCCTCGCCGTCTGGGTGGTGCAGCAGGTCCCTTTCGAGTCAAAGGGCTCGAACTCACGCGTGCCTCCCAGCACAAAGAGAGTCTGGCCAATTGTGACCGCACTGGCAAAAATCCTCGGTTCCGGCAGTTGGCTATAAAGTCGCCAGATAAATTCTCCGCTGACTTTCCGGATTGCGTATATATCCCCACTCGGTTTCCCGTTCTGAAGTCCGCCGCACACAAGGATGTCATTGGGCAAGGATGCACTCGCCGGATAGCCCAGCGTGACGGGCGCATCGGGGAGTTTTTTCCAACTTTCCTTGGCTGGATCGAAAGCATGGGTCGTAGCGCAGAAGATCTTTTGGGTCCAATTCTTCGGAGTGCCCTCCCAATAGGCCCCGCCGATCAGGAGGAGGTGCCCGTCGATTACACCGGCCGCATATCCGTCCCGGGGCTCCGGCATCGGGGTTGAATGACGCCACGCGATTGATGGCGCCGATGGCGGATCCGCAATCAAGGATTCGGACCCGAGCAGGATCATTGCGGCGCAACCAAGCCACCCCGCGAAGGCCAAGCCACCCAAGCGGGTGAAACGTCTCAGGGTTCGAAAATTCTCCAATAATCGGATATGGATTGAGACCATGAACCCAAGCGCCACCTCACCCGACCTTCGGCCACCCTCTCCCCCACTCGGAGTGGCGGAGAGGGCGAAGCAGCGGTCCGGTTCATGGAGAGGGTTCATCGCGCGCGATTTTATTGGTTCGCGGGCAGACTATCCGTGTTGTTGGAATGATGCCAGGCGATTTTGGAATGCGTCCTGACAACGGGTATCGGTTTTCCTTGAATCCACAGGCTCGTGCCCGTGGACTGGAGTTTGGCCATTTTATAGAAGTCGGTTAACGACACGTGTGGGATCGATCCCCTCATGCCCCGTACAACCGGCGGAACTCCCCTTCATCCAGAATCTGCACTCCCAACTCTCGGGCTTTGGTCAACTTCGAACCCGCATCCGTCCCGGCCAACACAAAATCCGTTTTCTTGCTGACGCTTGCGCTCACGCGGCCGCCCATCGATTCGATCCGCGCGGTTGCCTCCTCGCGCGTCATCGATGGCAGCGTCCCGGTCAAGACCATGGTCTTGCCTAGCAACACACCCGCTGCGTCGGCCGGTTTATATAAGGCAGACCCAAAGTTCAGGCCGGTTTGACGCAGTTTCTGAATCAACTTGCGATTTTCAGGGTCGGCAAACCATCCGGACACACTCCGCGCAATCACCTCGCCTACGTTGTCGATGGCAATCAATTCCGACTCAGACGCGGTGGCCAATTGATCCAGGTCGGCGTAATGCCGGCCCAGTACCTTGGCGACGCCGGCGCCCACGTGGAAGACTCCCAGTCCAAATATCATCCGCCACAAGTCCCGTGAACGACTTGCCGCGATCGCTTCGAGCAGGTTGCGCGCGGACTTTTCTCCCATCCGCTCAAGGCCCGTGAGCTCGTCAAGACGAAGCCGATAGAGATCGGTCACGTCCCGAACAAGGCCCGCCTCGACCAATTGCCCGACCAGGACGTCGCCTGCCCCCTCGATGTCCATCGCTCCACGGGCGCACCAATGTCCTATTCGACCTCGAACCTGTGCGGGACAATCCGGATTCTTGCACCGCAATATCACTCCCTCGCTATCGGCCGTGACTTCACGCCTAACCTTGGATCCGCATTCCGGGCACGTCCGGGGAAACTCAAAGGCGGTCTCATTTCCGGTCCGTTTCTCGGTCACGACCCGGACCACCGCCGGGATCACTTCACCGGCTTTTTCAATGACTACGGTATCGCCGAGACGAATGTCTTTCCGACGCATTTCGTCCTCATTGTGGAGGGTGGCACGGCTGACGGTGCTACCGGCCAAAAACACCGGATTGAGCTCTGCGACCGGGGTCAACGCGCCGGTGCGTCCCACTTGGATGGTGATCGCTTTCAGCCGTGTCTCAGCCTGTTCCGAGGGATACTTGTAAGCCATCGCCCAGCGAGGTGCTTTAGCCGTTGAACCCGTCCGTTCACGATCGGCCAGGCAATTCAATTTGATGACGGCACCGTCGGTCTCGTAGTTGAATTCCCGGCGGATGCCGTCCAATTCCTGGATCGCCGCAAGGACTTCGCCGGGCTCACGGCAGTGCCATGTCCGCTCGGGCGTCGGAAACCCTAAGGATTTTAGCCATTGCAGCAATTCCACCTGGCTGGACGGTTCTGCCGGTGCACCCACTCCGGGTACGACCTCACCGACCCCATACAACACCACGGCCAGGGGGCGGGTGGCCGCGACCCGCGGGTCCAACTGCTTGAGAGATCCCGCAGCGGCATTGCGGGGGTTGAAGAACGGCTCCTCGCCGGCCGCCTCACGCTCGGCATTGAGTTTACGAAATCCGTCCAAAAGGAGGTAGACTTCGCCCCGCACCTCGATCGCTCCCTTCGCACTTTCCGCCAAGCGTAGCGGGAGATTCCGGATCGTGCGGAGATTTGCCGTAATGTCGTCGCCTGTCGTGCCGTCGCCACGGGTCGCCCCCTGAACCAGCACCCCGTTCACATACCGCAGGTTGATGGCCAGTCCGTCCACTTTGGGTTCGATCACCCAATCCAGGGAAACGTCCGGCAGCAGTCGTTGCACTCGGGCAATAAAGGCGAGGACCTCTTCTTCCGAGTAGGTGTTATCCAGACTCGACATCGGCACCCGATGTTGCACCGAGCTGAACCCGCTTAATGGTTTGCCACCGACCCGCTGGCTCGGCGAATCGGAGGTGATCAACTCCGGAACCATCCGCTCCAGATCCAGCAACTCCCGGTACAACCGATCGTAGGCGCCATCGCTGATCTTGGGCTGGGCAAGGACGTAATACGCGTGGTCGTGCCGGCGGATTTCGTCCGCGAGTTCCCCATGGCGTTGGCGTGCTTCCGTCCGTGTCATGCGTCTGTTTTACGAATGCTCGACTCGGAAGACCACGGCAATTCCGCACAACATCGACATGCTCGTCACGAGAGCAGCCTTGACCCGGCGGGTCGGGTTGGCGAAAAGAGGGAATGCAATTTCCCCTTCGAACGATCGCGTTCCCCGCCGCGTGCGCTGCTCTGGTTGCTCTCGTGCCGGCATGCACCACCGGGAGCCGCAGCGACTCTCATACGGAGACACAAGGCCACCGCTTCACGCGGGCCTGGTATTTCAACGAGCCTCGCGGACAAATGCGCTCTCGCGCCACACTGCGCGTCCACACCTTCACGCGACAGGAATTGACGGATCAATTTTGGAGTGAAGGGGCCTGCTTCGCGGACCTCAACCGGGACGGCAAGCAGGACGTGGTCTCGGGTCCGTTTTGGTATGAAGGACCGGGCTTTACGGTGCGGCACGAATTCATGCCGGCGACGCAGATGTCGAAGAGCAAGCGAATGAGCGACGGTGTGGACGTGAGCTTTCCCGGGTTTAAGGGGCGGCTCGGGAACGAAAACGAGTACGCGAAGAATTTCTTCGCGTTTAGTGATGACTTCAACCACGACGGGTGGGCGGACATTTTGATTCTCGGATTCCCCGGGGAAAATTCCTGGTGGTTTGAAAACCCGGGACACAATGCGGCGGCCAACGGTCATTGGAAGCAACATGTCGCCCTCGATGTGACGGATAACGAATCCCCACACTTTATCGACATCGATGGTGACGGTCAGAAGGAGATCGTGTGCAACAGCAAGGGCTTCTACGGATATGCCAAGCCCAACCCGAAGGATCCCACGCAGCCGTTCATCTGGCACTCCATTTCCCCTAACAATAAGTACCACAAATTCACCCACGGCATGGGAGTGGGTGACGTCAATGGCGATGGCCGCATGGATTTGCTCGAAAAGAATGGTTGGTGGGAGCAACCGAAATCTCTGGCCGGTGATCCAATCTGGGTTTTGCATCCTTGGACCTTCGGCACGGGCGGCGCGCAGATGCATGCCTATGATGTCAATGGAGACGGCCTCAATGATGTCGTCACCAGCATCACCGCCCACGGTTACGGACTCGCCTGGTACGAGCAGTATCGCGAAGGCTCACAGATCAAATTCCGTGAGCACATTTTCATGAACAAGGAAGCATCGGAAAACCGGTATGGCGTTCACTTCAGTCAGCTTCACGCCATTGAACTCGTCGACATGGATGGGGACGGCCTCAAGGACATTGTGACCGGCAAGCGATTTTGGGCCCACGGGCCAGCCGGTGATCCCGAGCCCAATGCCGCCCCGGTGCTCTATTGGTGGAAATTGGTGCGCAATGGCGATAAATCGGTGGATTTCGTACCCCATTTGATCGATGACAACTCGGGGACGGGGACCGAACTGAAGGTCATGGACTTCAATGGTGACGGACGGCCGGATGTCCTCGTGGGGAACAAGCACGGAGTATACGTGTTCACACACCGTACCCGAGCGGTGGGGCATGACGAATGGCTGGCGGCTCAGCCGAAACCGCTGAAGTGATGCAATCGCGTGTGTTCGCACTTGGCTCGCGAAGGCCTGCGCTTGAATTTGTAGTTTGAGATTCCGCCGCAGGCGGGGTGTCATCGCGCACTCATGTCGGATACGTTGACAATCGGTTTCCTCGGGGCTGGCCGCATGGCCACCGCTCTCGCCAGGGGTTTTCTCCACGCAGGACTGGTCTCCATTGATCGGCTCTGGGCGAGCGATGTGATGCCAACCGCACGCGAAGCATTTGCCCTGGAAACGAAGGCGGCTGTCACCGCTTCCAATCTCGAAGTGGCCCGGGTTTCATCGGTGCTCGTGCTGGCGGTGAAACCGGACCAAGTAACCGATCTGCTCGAGGAAATCCGTCCAGCGGGTTCCGCCAAGCAGCTCGTCCTGTCGATCGCCGCCGGCGTCCCGCTTTCGCGACTTGAAGGGGCGGCATGGCCAGGGGCGCGAGTCATCCGGGTGATGCCGAACACGCCGGCTCTGGTGGGAGCTTCGGCCTCTGCCTATGCCCGCGGATCAGCGGCCACGGCGGCTGATGGTCAACTCGCTCAACGCCTCTTCGGGAGCGTCGGGCTCGCCCTCGAAGTGAAGGAGAAACTGCTCGATGCCGTGACCGGGCTGAGCGGCAGCGGCCCCGCCTACGTTTTTCAAATCATCGAAGCCCTCAGCGATGGCGGCGTGGCCGCCGGCCTTCCGCGGGATGTCGCGACTCGATTGGCGGCCCAGACATTGCTCGGTGCCGCCAAGATGGTACTCGAGACCGGACAACATCCGGGCATACTGAAAGACGCCGTTTGTAGTCCCGGCGGTACAACCATTGAAGGCATTCATGAACTTGAGAAAGGCGGACTCCGGGCGGCCTTGATGAACGCCGTCCGCGCCGCGGCCGATAAGAGCGCACGACTCGGAAAATAAGGTCAGGATTCTGACTCCGTGGAAATTAAGGACCCCCCCACCCGGCCTCAGCATCCACCCTCCTCACATCGGATCTTCTATTCCCCTTCGGGTGTGAGGAGGCGGTCGCTTTCATGCCGGGGTCAATATTGCGTCGTGGCTTCGTACTCGTCGATTGGCCGCGTAAACTGGTCGCTGGTGAACTCGACTTTGAACCGGGCGTCCTCTGCTTTCAGTGCCTTGACCGTAACGCGCCATGTCGCCTCGGCCTTTGACGCGAGCGTGGCGAGCGGCGCCATCAGCACCGTGCGGTCGCGCGCTTGCACCGGGGTCGCCCCGCCGCCCGACACGAACTCTTGCGAATCAGGGAGCGTACAGACGAGGCGCAGGTTGGTTCCGAGCTCCGAGCCCTGGTTGAGAATCCGGATCTCATAGGTCGTCTGATTGCCCACTTCGACGGGATCCTCCAAATCAATCACCTCGATCAGGACCGCCGGAACACCGGCTATTCGCGTGAGGCAATGACTTACCGCCGCGGGGGCACAAACGCCCTGAACCGTCGCAGCGAGCGTTAGTGAGCTAGGCTGCGGCACAACAAAAACGGCGCAAAAACGCCGACTCGCTTCCGGCAGCAGACTTGAGATTTCCCAAATTACCTTGCCCTCCGAAGAGACACCCCCTTCGGTCAACTTGCTAAGGGTGGCGCCCGCGGGAACGGGCAGCGTCAGGGTGACCTTAGGCTCCGTAGCGTCGCCGGTGTTCTTTACCGTCAGGCACACCTCGACCGGGCGGCCAATCCGAACCTCGGCCGGCGCGGCACATTCGAGGGCTAGGACCGGGGCACGGACGAGGGTCGTGGCAACCGCCTCGGCTTTGGCACCTTCGGTAGAAGTGGCCTGCGCTCGGCTCACGAACTTGCCCGCAGCGCTGGCGGTCAAGGTGAAATTAAATTCCTTGCCGGCTCCCGGTTGCAAGTCACCCGCCTCGAGAATCAGCGTTGCTTGGTTGTCCACCGTTCTGAGCTCGGGCGGCAAGGAGTCTGCCACCCGAACTTGGGTGAGCGGCCGGGTGCACGTATTGCGCACGGTAATCGTCACCGGGATCGGCTCGCAAAGAGTGCTCGTGGCGGCCACGATTTTCACCAGGCTCAGTGTGGGTTGGTCGGGTCCGAGATCGATCACGAGAAAATTGCTGCACGGCTTGGGGGTCACACAGCGATAGCGCCGGCCAATCGAGGAGAATTGAAACTCATAGGCGTCAATCGGGTCGTCCCCCACCCAAAGGACGTCGATGAGCGCGATCGGTTTGCCGTCCGTGCGCGACGACATGAAAGGCAGGCGCGTGCCCTTGGGCAGCTTCACCTCCGCGATCTCCGCAGTGGCGGCAGCTCGGCGCAGATCCTCAACGCTCCCAGGCCAACCCGCCTGCCGGAGGATCGAAGCGACATCGGACCGGAGCCGCTCGCTGGTTAGCAATTGACGCAATTGTTCGGGCTTCGTCAGCGGGGGCGCAAACCGAGTGGCGGGGTGTCCCAGCCGGGTCGCCCGGTGTTCCGCCTGCGCCGGCGCGCCAGCCAACGCTGTCAACCAGACTAAGAGCAGAAGCCCCTTCATTGGGCAGGATCCCCTCAACATGTTGAGAACGAACTTTATGCCATTTGCAGGCCGTCGATTTTCGAACGCTTTAATGCCGACGACGGTAGAACGCGCCACCGGGGACTGTCGAGCGTGGCATGCTGGGTGTGAGCGGGCGAGCGGGCCGGAGGAAGGTCCGTAGGACTAGTGTTTCGGATACGCCGGCGATACGGCTGGTTTTACTCCCTGAGGCTCTCACCGCGTCAAGATCGTAGGGGTGCAGAATCTCCTCCTCCGCGGCTCCGGGAGATGGAGACATTTCGTTGACACGGGCAAGTTCAAGAATAAAGTTGGGGGTGCATCTCACGGAAACGGTGGTTTTCGAGTCAGCGATTGTTGAACGGAAGAATTCTTCATTTTTCCCGGGACTCTGATTTCGATTTCTGAAACGCTCCGCGGCCAATGGTGCTGCCGAGCAGAATGCAAGGGCGCGACTTTGG
>CAMDJH010000035.1 GCA_945900455.1 Akkermansia muciniphila | reverse complement strand
CTCCACGCGTTGACGTACGCATTGATTGAGATTGCTGATCCAGTGGGGACCGCCGCGTATCTCACGGATTCATCTCGTCCGGGTTTGCAGCGGACGGCCCTGCGAGTCTTGGATCAGATGAAGAAGGACGGGTTGGCGCCATCGATGGTCGTGCCGCTGCTTTCCTCCAAGGACCTTGGAGTCCGGAATGAAGCCCGGCGGGTGATCGCATCCCGCACGGCGTGGAAGTCGGAAATCACCCACGTCTTCATGAGTTGGCTGGATACTCCTCAACCGGATTCCTCCGCAGCGGATCATGTTGATGGCATTGTTTTGGCCCTGGCGGGAGATGCTGCATTCATTGAACGGCTAGGTCGGGTGCTGAGTTCGGATAGTATCTCGGAGGCGAAAAAGTTGCACCTTCTCGCCGCGATCGGGTTGTTGAACAAGTTGCCGACGGCACTCAACGAAGGTCTCCAGCGGTGCCTGGGCTCCTCATCCGAAGCCCTCCGCAACCAGGCCGTTGCCACGATCCTTCCATTTGAAACGTCCCCCTTTATCGGGGCGCTGCGTCCCCTCGCGCTGCGGGTTGATGAACCCGACGAAAACCGGGTCGGAACGTTGGAGGCGATCGCCAAGGCCGACGGAACAATCGAGGACGATGCTTTCGAGTATCTGGCCGGGCTAATCCGACGCGAGTCAACGCCCCCGCTACTCCGGCGCCAGGCAGTTCGTTCCGTGGGTCATCTCAGGCCGTCTGCGGCCCGGCTCGATCAGATGCAAGCCCTCTGTGCGTTGGTCGAAGGCGCCGGTCCGATGGAGATTGCGCCATTGCTCCGACCTTTCGAGTATTTCCGACCGACCGTGGAAGGAGCGGTCGAAAGCCCCGGGAGTTCACCACCGCGAAAGGCGTGGCCGCAGGAAACTCTGGACGAAATTGGGCGACGGTTGGTTCGTTCCCTGCGGACAAGCCCGGGATTAGCTTCACTCAGACCCGAGCAGCTGACTGCGCTGCTCCAGATCTTTCCGGAGTCGGTCCGCCGAGAAGGGGATGGACTGCACTCCAAGTTCCGGGATTCTGCACAATCGACCGATGCGCAGCTTGCCAACCTCAGCCGAGTACTGGCGGAGACGAAGGCCGGGAATGCCTCGGTGGGACGCAGTGTGTTCTTCAGCAATCGGGCGGCATGTTTTCTTTGCCACCGGATCCAGGGAGAGGGAGGGATGCTCGGACCGGATCTGTCGAAAATCGGTGCAATCCGCGGGCGCCGGGATCTATACGAGGCGATTCTCTATCCCAATTCGACCCTCGTGAATGGATACGAGAGCTACGCCATCGAGATGACGGATGGGGAGTTCCACTCCGGGCTGATCAGCCGCGAGACCCGTGAAGCAATCTACCTGCGGAATGCCGACCAACGCGAGATCCACATCCGAAGGGATCAAATTCGAGGGATCCATATGAGCCCTCAATCTGCCATGCCAGAGGGACTCGGAGAGAGCTTGGGCCAGAGCCAACTCGCCGACCTCGTGGAATTTTTGGCACATTGCCAATGACCCGACTCGATCCTCCGTCTGGCCCCACTCGACCGCCCTCGGGGCCGCGCCCGTTTGTCATTTTGCACCGTCGCTCGAACTTTTGCAGAAGTCGCTTCGGCCGCGCGACATAACAAAAGATCTAATCGCGTGAACTCCATTCTCATCCTCGTCCGCGCCCTCCTGCTTTCGACATTTGTCATTCCCCATTTGTCATCGGCAGCACCGCCGCGCCCGAACATCCTCTTCATTTTCTCCGACGACCACGCGCAGCACGCCATCTCCGCCTATGGCTCGAAGGTGAACCAGACACCAAATATTGATCGCCTCGCCCGGGAAGGCGCGCGTTTTAAGAATTCATTTGTCGTCAATTCCATCTGCACTCCCAGCCGCGCCACGCTGCTCACGGGGCAATATTCACACCTCAATGGCGTGCCCGTTTTTAATCGCTTCGACGGCGCACGTGATAACGTCGCCAAGCATCTGCAAGCCGGTGGCTACCACACCGGATTGGTCGGCAAATGGCATCTCGGGTCCGACCCCACGGGCTTCGACCGCTGGATCGTTCTTCCTGGCCAGGGGGCGTATTGGAACCCCGTCTTCCTCGTCGCAGGTCAAAGTCTCTCCATTGAGGGCCACTGCACCGACATCACCACCGATCTCGGCCTCGAATTTCTAAGAACCCGTCCTCTGGACAAGCCGTTCTTTTTGATGCTGCATCAAAAAGCCCCGCACCGCGCGTGGGAACCGGACGAGCGCAACAAGGCAATCTTCAAAGACAAAATCATCCCCGAGCCCAGTACGCTCTGGGACGATTACACCACCCGGCCCGGGGCGCTCCCGGCGAATGAACAAACCATCGCCCGCGATCTCACGCGCCGCGATCTCAAGCTCGCAGTGCCCGCGGGCCTCAAGGGTGCCGCGGTCAATCAGTGGCTCAACTTCAAGCCCATGGAAGTCACCTTGGATGGCAGAACTCTCACCGGCAAAGAGCTGATCGGATGGAAATACCAGCGCTATATGCGTGACTACCTCGCCTGCGTGCAGGGCGTGGATGACGGCGTGGGCAAAGTGCTCGATTACCTGGACCAGTCCGGTCTCGCCAAAAACACCATCGTCATCTACTCCGCCGACAATGGCTGGTATCTCGGAGATCTCGGCCTCTACGACAAACGCTTTATGTACGAGCCAGGCCTGAGCGTCCCGCTGCTCTCGCGCGGGCCCGGCATCAAGGCGGGCAGCGTCCCCGCGCAGTTCGTTTCCAACTTGGACCTCGCACCCACCTTTCTCGATCTCGCCCGCCTGCCCATACCGGCTTCGATGCAGGGCCGTTCGCTGGTCCCGCTGCTGCGGGGCGAATCACCCGCCGACTGGCGCAACACCGTCTACTACCGCTACTATCATGATCCTGGTCATCACAACACCGCCGCACACCTCGGCGTCCGAACGGCCACGCACAAGCTCATCCATTACTGGAAGAAGGACGTCTACGAGATGTTCGACCTTACTCAGGACCCAACCGAGCAGCACAATCTGCTCTACTCCGCCGCGGAGGCCGGGAAGCCTGAAGTCGCCGCCCGATTCGTTCTGTTGAAAGCCGAAATCGCCCGCCTGCAAAAGGAGTTTAAGGACGACGGCCAATACGCGGACCCCGCCACCTGGCCCGCCAGCAGCGCCGACGGCCCCTTTGATGCCTACAAGCCCGCTGGAATCAAAACCATCGCCGAAGCGATCGCCGCCGCCGCGTCCAAATAAAAATTATCCTCCACCCTGTCTCTTCCATCCCATCCGCTCGTCACTCGCCACGTGCTAATTCAATAGTTGGTTTGCCGTGGAGCAGCGGTTGGAAAAGCACAACACCAGCGCGATTCCCGAGACGGTCGCTGCGGCCGGAAAAAAGAACCGGTCCCGATTACGAAGTCCATGAAATCCGGTGGGTCTTACCGTGATCGGCGACATTGCCCGCGAAAGCACGGAGAGTCAGATCAACACCCGTATCATGGAAGTGGGCGTCCACCCATCCGAGCGGATCCATGTCACGGAAGTTGTATCCAACCGCGGGAAGGTTGACCATATGAATGCCTTGACGATGGGTACGGCTCCAAACGTGGGAGTGCCCGTAAAAGACAGCCTTCACGTGGTTGTGGTGGCGTAGCAATTCGAATAACCGCGGGGCATCCAGCAGATCGCCATCGTTGTCATCCAGGGTATGATGAACAAAGAGTGCCACGGGCCGGTCGCGATGGGTGGCGAGGAATTCGGCGAGCCAGGACCGCTGTTCCTTACCGAGCAGTCCCGGGGCCTTGTTGACGAATTGGAGTGAATCCAGAACGACAATCCGAATGACGGCATGCTCGATGACCAACACGTGCTTCTCCTTCACGGCCTGCCGATGGCCACTTGGGGTCGCCAACGCTTGCCCGAAGTTCTTCCGGTCATCGTGGTTTCCGAGGCCGATGTAAACGGGTGCCTCGGCCGCCACAGGCGCGAGCAGTTGCAGCAACTCCGCGTAGTCACCCGGTAACCCCTCCAACCGCGCAGCATCGCCATTCAGGATGACACCCTCCGGTTTGGCTTGGAGAACCTCCGGAACGATTCGATGCAGATTTTCCCACGGATTGAATCCGCGATGCCCATTGATCCGGTCGCCCGGAATATGCGTGTCCGACAGGAGCGCAAGGTGGAGCGAAGGTCCGTGGGCATCGCTGCGAGTCGGGGTACTGGATCGGCAGCCTGCGAGCGCGGCGAGCGTACATCCCATGGCGGCACTCTCGATGAACCCGCGACGATGCATCGGTTGATGAAATAGGAAAGGCATGGTTGCTGAGGGTGCCGGACGATCAGGGCTGCATCAAGCCCCTCGATTCCTTCCTCTCCTCTCCTCCATCGGATGGAGGAAAGAATCCACCGAACTCAACAGTGCGCGCCGTGATGCCATGAACCGAAGCACCAATTCACTTCACCTCTTTTAAAGGCCATTTTTATGAACATTTCAGCCTGTTTTTCCACTTTGTTGTTCCCATTCTTGTGACTATATGTTGTGACTATGGACCTGAAAGGGTTTCGCCATGGCCAATCTATTTGGACGTCGTAGGGTCAAAAAACTCGAACCTACGAATATTCAACGATTTGCAGGGCGATCAGAAGATTGCTCCCAAGCCGTTGGCTCGGTTAAGTCTCGTCGATGAATTGTGAGAACCGAAGTTGGGGCTATCGCCGGATTGTGGGTGCGCTCAGCAACTTGGGTTACGAGCTCAGCCATCAGACCGTTGGCAATGTTCTTCAACGCCACTGCCTTGATAATTACGTGAATCATTTCCACGCGGAGCAAAATCACCAAGGCAAGGGCAACGTGATCCTGTTTCCAGCGCCCGAGGATCGGATCGTTGAAATGTCAGGGGATATACAGACTCGCGAGGGCCTCGGCGGTCTCTTGAAATTTTATTGCCGAGAGGCCGCATGAGTTTTTTGACCATACGGGTGACATTGCCGCCGCGAGGGCGAAGGGGAGGAGCGCTTTGTTCTAGGAGACCGGACACCTTTGATGGTTAAATGCCATCATCAGTAAGCGAAACCAAATAGCGCTCACATTGATGCCCCCGGCTCCAGCCTGTTCCCATGAAAACCAGACTCTGTTCCCTCGCCGCCGCGCTGTTCTTCACCGGCGCGATGACCGTCCCCGCGGCCGTGCCGCCGAACAGCGCCGGCCAACTTATTGCCTTCACCGCGGTCGGGTTGGATGGCGAAGGCTTCGGCGGCATCTGGCTCGTCCGACCCGATGGCACCGGATTTAAACAGCTCACCAGTTTCGCCAATCCCATCTTTGAACTGGATGACTTGCACGGGCTGCAATTGCCTGAAGATCACCCGACCCTCTCACCGAACGGAAAACAGATCGCCTTCGTCTCGAATCGCGGCCACGCCTTCAACAAGGAGCTCTACGTGATGGACGTGAACGGCGCGAACCGGCGACGCCTCACCGATTCGCCCGGGCTGGACACCGAACCGTCGTGGTCCCCGGATGGGAACAGGATTGCCTTCAGCTCGGAACGTTTTGGTAAACTCGACATTTACATTCTCAACTTGACCAACGGAGCGATCACGCGCGTCACCACGAATCCGTTCGAGGATGTCGAGCCGGCCTGGTCGCCGGACGGGACGCGCATCGCGTTCACCCGCGCGTTCGGCCCGGGGTTTAAGGACATTTTTACGATCAAGCCCGACGGCACGGACGAGCGGCAGATCACCTCGGCCGACGGTGAGGATCACGACGCCTCGTGGAGTCCCGATGGACTGCGGTTAACCATCACCTCGGAACGCGACGGCTCGCCGCCTTATGGTGACGTCTTCGTGATCAACGCCGCCAACGGCGGCAGCGCGGCGGACCTCACGACCGATCACCTCTTCGGCTCGGGCGATCCTTCGTGGTCGCCGGACGGGACGAAGATCGCTTTTTTCCATGGCCTGCTGCCCATTTTGAAGTCGCCGCAGTATCTGTGGGTGATGAACGCCAACGGCTCGGGCAAAGTCAAATTCGAGGAGCAGGGCTTCCTCAACGTGCATCCGAATTTCGGCTGGATGGTGGACTCGGATCAGGATGGCCGCCCCGATTACCAGGAAAGCATCAACACATTTTATACTGGCAGTTCATTCGGCAACGCGGGCGCGGGCGAGCAGTTCGGAAGTGCTTTCGCGGTGGGGCAACTGTTCCACGGACCGGTTTTTCAGACGCTGGCGATCGGAATCCCGGGGGCGGGCGGCGGGAGGGTGGTGGCGCGTCTGGTGTCTCCCGCCGGGATTCAGTTCAACATTCTTATCTCAGCCAGCGGCGCGGTGCTCCCGGCCGGCGGCGTGAATCCGACGTTTTGGGGCGTGACGGCGCAGGCGAATGGACGGTTCGGCCAGACGCTCGTGGCGGGGGATTTTGACGGCGACGGTTTCAAGGAGATCGCCATCGGTGCGCCGGGCATGGGTCGGGTCTTCATCCTCGACGGCAGGGCCAGTGCGCCGAGGGTGGTGCTCGTGGGCGGCGACGACTTCGGCAGCGCGCTGGCAGTCGGGGACTTCGATCACGATGGGCTGGCCGACCTGGCTGTGGGCACTCCCGGCATGTCGGCCGGGAGCGCCGGCAACTCGGGGCGCGTGACGGTTTTCCACGGCCGGCCGGGCGGCCTGACACAGGCTCAAAGCCTGTTCATTGTGGAGGATCAACTGCCCACGGGCGGAGTCGGCGGCAACGAAGCAAACGATCAATTCGGATTCACGCTCGCGGCGGGTGACGTGACGGGTGACTTCGCGGATGACCTGATCGTCTCCGCGCCGGGCGAGAGTTACAACGCGGTGGGCGGAGCGGGCGTGGTATTCGTCATCCCAGGCAACAGCGGCGTCAAAACCTTTCAACTCAGCGGAGCCACGCTGCGCGACGCGCGTTCCGTGGCGGCGCCCTTCACCGGGCCGCAAGCGGGCGCGCGTTTCGGCGAGACGCTGGCGCTCGGCAACTTCGGCGGCGGCACGTTGACCAAGTTGGATCTGGCCGTCGGAACGCCGTCGCAAAACATCGGCGGCGTGGCGGACGCAGGCTTTGTCGCGATCTACCGTGGGCTCATCGGCGCACTGGCCACCAACGCCTCGCTGGCGTTCTGCCGCACCAACCTACCGGGCGGGACCGCGCTCCAATCCATCCGCTTCGGCCACACGCTCTGCGCGGGGGACTTCAGCGGCGACGCCATCACCGACCTCGCCGTGGCCGCGCCGCGGCTGACCGCGGGGGCGACCGAAGCCGGCGCCGTGTTTCTCATTCACGGCAGCAGGCCACCGGCGACCACGGTGCCCAGTTGCTCCCTGTGCCCGCCCCTGATCGGGACACCGCCGGCGCTCGCGGTGGGCAGCCTCAACCTTGCGAACGCGCAGACCCTCTTGATGCCGCAGTTCGGACGTGTGCCAGTCCTTCACGATCATCTCGGAGGTAATCTGACGTTCGCCTCGCCCAATGCGCTGGCCGCCTTCGACCTCGATGCCGATGGGCAAAGCGACCTGCTGATCGGCGCGCCGGAGGGGTTGGCCGATGGCGAGGCCAACGCCGGCTTGTTCGCGATCCGCTACGGCATCCGAGTCGGAGAATTCACGCTCACACCCAGCCACGTGGTCGCGACGCCTGGGCAGCCCGTTTTCCTGGAGCTGGCCTGGAAACATCCGAACGTCTGGACCGACCTCGACTCCGTCCAGCTCCGCCTGGTGAGCCACGAGGGTGTTGTCGCCTGGTTGCGGTTCGACGAAGCCACACGGACGCTGAGCTTTCACGACGACGCGACCGACACCTTTAGCGCGGGCCAGTCCTTCGGCGCCAATGACACATTCGCCAATCCGTGGGTAACGGTGGACCTCAGTCAAAGCAGTCTCACCACGACCGGACCCGAAGGTCGCACTGTGACGGTGCGGTTCGCGCTGACGCTCAGCGCGCTGACCGCCTGCCAGGAGTTCCGGGTGCAACTCTTCGCCAGCGACGACCACGGCAACGCGCAGGGGTTCGACGACGCCGGCACGATTTCCTCCGGTGACTGCGCGCCGCGCCTGGCGGGCGGTGAGTTCCGTTTCCGCTACCCTACGCAGCCGGGTTACCATTACACGGTCGAATCCCGCGAGAGTGCTTCGAGCGAACCTGGGGCTTGGTCCGACCGCGCCACCACGACCGGCGACGGCAGCATCGTTACCTACCACGAGCCCGCCGGTGGCAGGCAACGGTTTTTCCGACTCCGCATCGCCGCTCCGTAAGCACGGCGATTGTGCTGCATCGACCGCTCATCTCGAGGGACGCACCATCAAGAACAGCACGGGCGCCGGAGTTGCGGAAACTTCGCTTTACGGGACTCGTGTTCTGCAGGCTGGCGACCCTGCGCCTTGCTCGTAGGGTCAAAAAACTCGAACCTACCGATATTCAACGATTTGCAGGACGATCAGAAGATTGCTCGCAGGCCGTTGGTTCGGTTAAGGCTCGGCGATGAATTGGAAACGAATGCTGGCGACCCTCTCCAGTTCGGTTGATCAGGAGCTCCTCCTGCGCAACGAGTATCTGGTGACGGAGAACCGGATTCTCAAGAACGAGGTCAAAGGCAAGGGCAACGTGATCCTGTTTCCAGCGCCCGAGGATCGGATCGGTGAAATGTCAGGGGATCTACACACTCGCGAGCGCCTCGGCGGCCTCCTGAAATTCTACTACCGAGATGCCGCATGAGTTTTTTGGCCATACGGGTTACTCGAAGTCATAGACGAGGATTTTTTTGCAAAGCGGCCGTAACACTTTCTCCACAAACTCGATATGCATGGGATGCGCTTGGTAGTCATCCTGCGCTTTCTTGTCGGAAAACACCAGATTCAGCGCCACTTGGTAGGACTGCTCAACCACCGGCCTAGGGCTGCCAACCATCCGACCGGCGTGATAACTGAGTACCCCTGGGATGGGCTTCAGGTAGCGATGACATCCCGCCAAGAGATCATCGGCGTCCTTGGGATTGGCGGGATCCGTCCAAAAAATGACAACGTGTGAAAACATGCGGAAGCGACGCTACGGAATTGCCCCCCAGAATGACAATCTTTCTCTTGAAACGCGCAGTTGCACTTTTCGGACGGCTCAGGACTAATCCGGTCCTCGCCTCGATCCATGAATGATAGGCGGATAATCTGTATGAAAGACTCCACGACTTTGACCGCCGGAAAATCTCTCCGCGGTGCCGGATTTACCTTGATCGAACTGCTGGTGGTCATCGCCATCATTGCCATTCTGGCGGGGATGTTGCTGCCGGCTCTGGCGAAGGCGAAGACCAAGGCCCAGGGCATCCAGTGCATGAACAACGGACGGCAATTGATGCTGGCCTGGAACATGTACGCCGGGGACAACAACGACCGTTGCGTCAATAACTACGGCGTCGGCGAAACCGTCGCCGAAATAACGAGTCAGCGGTTCAACAACTGGGTCAATAACGTGATGACGTGGGGGACGGAGGAGTACAATACCAACGAGAACTATGTAAAGAATGGCATCCTGTCGCGGTATTCGGGGGGAGCGGTCGGAATCTACAAGTGTTCCGCGGACATCTTTCTGTCCAGCGCGCAAAGGGCGCTAGGTTGGCGGCAACGATTGCGCAGCATTTCGATGAACGCCTTCATGGGTCCCTTTTCCTCGTCGCCATCCGACCAAACGCTTACGGGCAACACATTCGAATCGACCTATCGCCAATTCCTGAAAACGAGTGCCATCCCGCAGCCGACCTCCATTTTTGTTACGCTGGATGAAAACGCCAACGGGATTAATGACGCCTACTTCTTGGAGACCCAGGGAAACACGACCAGTTGGGGCGATGTGCCTGCTTCCTATCACAACAACGCTCTGGGTCTTTCCTTTGCGGACGGTCATTCCGAGATTCACCAATGGAAAGGGTCCTGGGTATATGATAAGCGGGTTAAGCAGATTCCCACTCCCTATTCCGGCTGGCCCAGCTTCGATAACGCTGGCAAGCGGGATTTCCTCTGGCTCTGGGAACGTATGAGTGTGAAAAAATAGTTTGAACGTGATTTGGTCCCAAAGCTTTCGGTGCGCCGAGTCAAACTTCACCCCGGTGTTTCAGGAGGCAGGCCCAACGACCCAAGCTCAGCCACGCCGGGTCAATGGTGTTCGATTGGATAGCGTGCCGGCAAACCAGATGTGATCAATCCGACGCCCAAGCGGGCCAGCGGCCTCTAGGGCCACCGCACCACCCATCGCCGTGTTCTGCCGAATCAGGAGATTCGGTGGACGGTGCGACTTTCTCCAAAGGCTAAATCCCGAAGCTGTTGCTCCAGGAGGCTTAGCGGCAGGCGCGGGCCAATGAGAACCATCACCGGATCCGGCCAAGGTCGCGCCGGAAATTCGTCAATCATCGCCTGACCCCACACTGACTGAAATACATGGAGTTTCTCGGGCGTCTGGCGGAACCGAACAAAGCCCTTGGCGCGGACCACTTCTCGCGGCGGCAACGTTGCCAGGAAGTTCTCGAACCGGCTGCGATCAATCGGCACAGGGAATCGCCATGTTAAGCTTCGATAACTCCGGTGCAAATGGCTCTCCCCTGCCCTACTACCCGCCAGGCCTGGGTTGGCCTCCGTCATCTCCCGCAATTCAACGGAAACAGGCGGTCTTTTTAGAATTGCACCCAGATCCGGAAGCCCAAATGGCAGACGGAACAATTCGGCGACCGGATTGATACGGCGCACGTGCTCCACCACCCCTTCCAGGGCAGGCGCATCCAGCAGATCGCATTTCGACAGGCAGAGAAAATCGGCAAACTCGATCTGACGTCGGGCGAGAATTCGTTCACCAAAATCCTCCCCGGGTTGGGCATACCACACCGCGTCGACGACCGTGACAACGGCTTGCAGGCGGATCTGCGGCAGCAGGTCGTGATCGGTCAACACATCGATCACGTTGTCTGGATCGGCCAGACCGGACGTTTCCACCACTAGAAAATCGGCGGCACCGGCACGCACCAATCGGCTCACCGCATTTCCGATCTGGTTGTCATCCGCACAACAAAGACACCCGCCCGACACCTGTTCCACCGGAAGGTCTGGCCTTCGAATAATCTGACTATCGACACTTTCCGCCCCAAATTCGTTCATGACGACTCCCGGCCGCAACCCGGTCGCGGGCGATTCCCGGAGCCAGCGCAACAGCAAAGTTGTCTTTCCGGACCCCAGAAAGCCGGTGAGGAGAATTACGGGAAGGGGGACAGATTCTGGGGCGGGCTGGGACATGGCGATTTTCAATTCTTTCACGCGCTCCGGACGGGCTACGCCTCAAACGAAGCGACGGCGTCCTGAAGCGATTTTACGATAGCGTCCTGGCGGTCGCGATCGATTACCTTGCCTCCGCCAATCTCAGTTACATAGAAGCTGTCGATGGCCGCCCCCTTTTCTGTGACGATCTTGGCCAGAATAAGATCCAGGCGCAACCCAACCAGTGCCTGCGAAATCGCGAATAACAGACCCACGCGATCCTCCGTCTCGATTTCGATCAGGGTCCGGTCCGCCGACGCTTCATTATCGAGGCGTATATGAGTTGCGATGCGATCACCGGCGACCCCGGCCCACAGTGGCCGGAGCAGCTTGGTTTTCGCAATCGCCGGCGCGAGGGCCAGCTGGCCGGTCAACACCTGAAGCAGGAACCGTTCGAATTTTTGCTTCGACTCCTTCGATGGCAGCTCACCGGAGCGGGCGTCGGCCACCGTGAACTCGTCAAAAATCACTCCATCGTCCCGGGTCACAATCTGGGCGCCGAAGATGTTTAGTCCGGCGGCGGCGAGAGCGCCGGCAATTTTACTGAACAGCCCGCTGCGATCCCAGGTGCACACGTGCAGTACGACGCAGCCGCGATCCCGTTGATCCTGCCAGTGGATTACGGGTTCAAGCGCCCGTTCCTCTTCCGTCATCTGAAGGTGCATGAACTGATGCGCCAGCGTCAGGTCCCGGACAATTTCCCGTGCCGAATGCAGATGGAAATAGCGGGCGGGCATTCCGGAGAAGTGGGCGGCCAGTTCGTCGACCGCAAACGTCGACGGCAAGAGCTCGCGCACCTCTTTCCTCATCGCCATGAGCCGCTCCGCCTCCGCCAATTGCAGGCCGGTGTCGCCCGTCAACAATTCACGAGTCCGCTGATGCAACTCCCAATGCAGGCGATCCTTGAATCCGTTCCAGAGCGACTCGCTGGTTCCGCTTGAATCGGCAAAGGTGTGCAGAGTGAGCATGTCGAGATTTCCAAGGGTCTCGACCTGGTCCGAAAACCAGCGAATCACGGCGGGATCCTCCAAATCACGCTTCTGCGCGGTCTGCACCATTACTAGGTGCAGTTCGATCACACGCTTCAAAGTCTCCGTGGTTACGTCGTCCAATTGGAGGCGACGTGCCACCCGGACGGCCAGTTGGCCGCCGATCTTCTCGTGCGGTCCCGCCTCGCTCGCCTTGCCGGAGTCGTGCAGCAGCAGGGCAAGATGAAGAATTTCGGGCTTTTCGATCCGACGATACAGTTCCGCATACCGCCGGCTTTGTTCATCCTCAGCCGGCAGGATGCGATCGAGTTTTTCGATACACATCAACGTGTGCTCGTCGACCGCATATCGATGATAATACTCGTGCTGCACCAGGTTTGTCAGCCGGCCGAATTCCGGCAGGTAAAATCCCAGGAGACCGGTTTCATGCATGCCGCGCAGCGCGGGCGTGACATTTCCGCGGCCGGAGAGGATCTGGAAAAATGTGGCCCGAACGTGTTCATTCGTGCGAAAATCCTCGTCCAATCGCTGAACCTGCTGGCGGATGAACTGCGAAAGGTCGGGATGGAGCGGTACCCCGCGGGTCTGGGCATGCAAGAAGGCGCGCATCAGACGGGCGGGCTGGTCACGCACCAGCCGTTTATCAATAAAATGCACCTGACCATGACTGAGCGTGAAGCCGTCAAATTCTTCCGCCCGCGCCGTCGACCGGCGTAATCGCAGCAAATCTCGCCAGCCCTTCTTTTCACCCGCATCGGTCAGCGCCAGACGCTGTTCCAGCGTACGCGTGATCAGATGAATGTTTCGCGCCGCATTGTAGTACTCGTGCATGAATTTCTCGGTGCGCCTTCGCGGATCCCCCAAAAAACCCAACCCTGCTGCCACCGCCGGCTGATGATTGGGCGTCAACGTGTCCGTCCCGCGGGCCGCCACGAGGTGAAGCTCGGTCCGAACCCGCAGCAAAAAATCGTAGGCCCGTTCGAGTTGTTCCCGTTCCCCCGCATCAAGCATTTCGCGTTGTTCCAGCTGGGAAAGATTGTGGATCCCATACTTTACCTGCGCCATCCACAGCAGATTTTGGTAGTCCCGGAGGCCGCCGACCCCATTCTTCACATTCGGCTCCTGCATACAGGGCGAATTGCCGTGTTTCAGCCGGCGAGCCTCCTGGTCCTCCAACCGGGCGTGGATGTATGCCGATTCGCGCCCCTTGAGGCATTTTTCGTGCAAAGCCACCTTTAGATCACGAAATAATTTTTCGTCGCCCGCCAGGAGCCGGGCCTCCAGGAGCGACGTCTTTGTCTCCATATTCTTCGCCGCCAACCGAATGGATTCATCAATCGTGCGAACGGCACGGTCTCCCGGCTCCAACCCAATGTCATATAAGATCTGGATGAACATGGGCGGCAGCCGCGACAGCGGAGTTGAACCGTCCTCCTTGATGATGCCGCCTCCCTCCAGGAACAGCAGATCGATATCGCTTCCGGGATTCAATTCCGCCCGGCCGTAGCCGCCCGTCGCCACCAGGGCAAAGGGCGTCTGGGACAAGGATTTCCCGGTGGTCGGCCACAGAGCTGCGAGGAGCTGTACCACCACCACGTCCAGCATCGCCGCACGCGTGCGGCACACGGCCAACCCACCCGCACCCTCCTCGTGTTCACAGCGGATCTGGCGTGTGTGGATTTCAACGAATTTCTTGAAAATCGGACGCAGCTCCTCGGGCGAACGCCCCGGCGGGCCACCAAGCCGTTCCAGTCCTTCCGTGGTTATCTTGGCAATTAATCCGTCCATTCGATGTCGACGGTACGCGGTTCTCGGGTCGGTGCAACCTTGTACCCTCGTCGGTGTTCGATAGCCTTCACGTGCCGATGGCCGAGTCCTCAATCCCGACGACCGATGCCGCCCTGATGGAGCGAGTCCGTCGGGGCGACTCCAGCGCATTTGCCGAATTGGTCGACCGATGGCAGCAGCCGGTGATCAGCTTTGTCTACCGCTCGCTCCCGGATGCCACCGAAGCGGAGGATCTCGCTCAGTCCGTTTTTCTGCAGATTTGGAAAACCGCCGCCCGCTACCAGGCAACCGCCAAATTCAGCACATTTCTGTTTACGATTGCGCGCAACTTGACCCTGAACGAAATCCGCCGGCGAGTTCGTCACCCGACCTCGTCGCTGGATGTACCCCACGATGAGTCCGATCCGTATCCACCTCAGCAGATTAAGGATGCGACGGCGTTGTCGGGCGTTCAGGCCCTGACGCGTACAGAATTGATCCGCCTCGTGAATGCCGCGGTGGCGGAGTTGCCGGAAAAGCAGCGGACGGCCTTGGTGCTCTGCCAGGACGACGAGGTCAGCTATGAAGAAATCGCCGAAATCTTGAGCTGTTCGGTGCAGGCCACCAAGTCACTGATTCACCGGGGCCGAGAGACATTAAAATCGCGGCTAAAACCCTACCTGCACTCGGGCGAATGGGAATCCAGGAAACCCGCTATCCGATAAACGCATGATTGCTCATCGACCCGTTTTATCGCTCCGTCTCAACTCAGTGGGTCAATGCGGCGGAATCGTTCCATCGGAAGGGTTCACCGCCGACGGACGCACGCAGGGATGCGCAAATCGCAGGATCGAAACTTTCCACATCGACTGGTTATCAACCCGAGGTTACGCATGAAGAAGCCCCGCGATCCATCTCACAACGTACCGGCTTGGCTTGAAAGTATCTGGTCGGGTGTCGTGCCGGCCGTGACACCTGATTTGAGGTACAAGCCGTCGCTGCATAACACGCTGCAAGGGAATCACAATGAATCTCCGAGCTTACCGGATCACGAACTCATTGATCCCGTGCAACTTAAGGAGGAGCTGGCATTGAACCGGGCTCTTCGGGCGTCTTCTGCCCCCCCCGCCTCGTCCAACTTCACTCGGCGGGTGGTGGATGCAGCGATTGCAGAATCCGCATTCCGTGGATCGCCTGGATCGATTGGATGGTTCGCGGAATTCAGCGGAGCCGTTCAGGCCCGATTGCGGGGATTATTTCGAATCCTTCCAACCGTCCGTGCGGTGGGTGTCGTCAGCGTTGGGATCTTGGCAGGGCTCGCTTGGCTTCAATGGCAAGGGCACCAACGGAACCGCCTCGCGCAAAGCGTCGCAGCCATGGCGCACTCCGCCCAAGCGACCGGATCAACCCACCTCCCCTCGTACCTCCAGGACTTTGATGCGATCCAGGGCGTCGGCGCCGCGCCGCGTCCGGATGATGTCGCCTTGCTCACGGCACTGAGTCAGTAGCGACGCCCAGGAAATGAAATCACCTCGCTCAAACGTGCTTCGTCCGCGATTTCATAACCTCCGTTCGGTCTAACCCATGGATTTCGTCCTCCCCTCTGCGCCGTCCGGTCACCGGGCGGTCCTTCGCGCCTGCCGGATATTTGGACTCCTGCTGGTGGTGGGTACACTATTATTCCGCTCATTCGGAGCAGATTCGCCGCGGAGATTACCCCCTTTCCCACCGCCGATGCCACCGATTCCGAGGCCGCCGGTGGAACAATTCCGTGAGCTGCTCTCGGCATCGCCGACTCAGCAGGAACAGCTTCTGGCAAATCGATCGACCGAGGCGCAAGCGCTCATCCGGTCAAAACTTCGAGAGTTCGCGGCGCTGACACCGGACGAGCGTGAGCTCCGGCTCCGAGTCGCGCAAATCCAATTCTACCTATCACCGCTTTTGCGCCAACCCGGTACCACCCGCGTAGAGAACCTGGCCCGGATTCCGAGCGACGTTCGCCCCTTGTTGGAGGACCGCCTGAAGGCTTGGGACCAGTTGCCAGAAGCCGCCCGGCAGACGCTGCTCGAAAACGAAAAATCGCTCGGTTGGTTCGCTCAACTCGAACGGCTGCCGGCCCAGGATCAGCAACGAGTATTGCGCCAAGTGCCGGAACAGGATCGAGCGATGGTCGAGTCCCAGCTCGCCCGCTGGCAAACTCTTCCGGCCGAGGTGCGGCGCCGTGCGTTCACCGATTTCGACACCTTTTTCCGATTGAGCACGGCCGAACAGGCCCGGACTTTGCGAACGCTCTCCGAGGCCGAGCGGCGTCAGATGGAAGCCACCTTGCGGGATTTCGCGGACTTGGACCCAGTCCGCCGAGACCGTTGCCTGCGCTCATTCAAGCGCTTTGCCGACTTCACCCCGGCGCAGCGCGGGCAGTTTCTGCAAAACGCCGCTCGCTGGGAAGCCCTCACGCCCAATGAACGCGAAGCTTGGCGAAAACTGGTGAACACGCTTCCTTCGATGCCACCGATGCCACCACGCCCCGGCGAACGTTCTGCGGTTGCCGGAACCAATTCTACCGGCGTCGGTCCGGCAAACGGCCTTTGA
Organism: Akkermansia muciniphila; assembly: GCA_945900455.1. GTDB lineage: Bacteria > Verrucomicrobiota > Verrucomicrobiia > Limisphaerales > UBA9464 > SIBK01. Next base: position 17,664 of record CAMDJH010000035.1, on the reverse strand, counting down.
TCCGATCATCCATTTAGATCAGGCGACGATGATCGAAGTTTCGCAACTCACCAAACTGTACGGTGACTTCGCCGCGGTTTCGGAATTGTCCTTTACGGTTCAACCCGGGCAACTCCTGGGACTGGTCGGCCCCAATGGTGCCGGCAAGACCACCTGCCTGCGGTGCCTCGCCGGCATCATTCCAGCCACCCGCGGCACTCTCCGGCTCGCCGGATACGATCTCGCAACGGATCCAATCGCCGCCAAGCGCCACCTCGCTTTTTTCGCGGACGAACCGCGCCTTTTCGAGTACCTGACGGTCGCTCAGCATCTGGCGTTCGTCGCTCGCATCTATGGGGTCAAGGATGCGGAGGTAAGGGCGCCGTGCTTACTGGAGGAACTCGAACTTTCGGACAAACGGGACTCCCTGCCCGGGGAGCTCTCGCGCGGCATGAAACAAAAGGTCGCACTCGCCTGCGGCCTGATCCACTCGCCTACAGTGATCCTGTTCGACGAACCCCTCACGGGACTTGACCCGCTGGCGATCCGCCGGACCAAGGAAACGATCCGCCGCCTCGCCCGCGATGGCGCTTCCGTAATCATTAGTTCGCATCTGCTCCATCTCCTCGAGGAAATCTGCACGCATATTTTAGTCGTCAAACGGGGTGTGCGTGCCGCCTTCGGATCGTTGCAGGAAGTGCGGGAGCAATTCGCCCACGGCGATTCCGGTGTTGATCTCGAGGAGGTATTTATGCGAATTGCCACGCAGGGGGACAAACCGCCGCCCCTCCTGCCTCTGCCACCGCCCGATTCTGCCGGACCGCCGCCGCTGACGTAGGGGGCATCCCATTTTTTCCCTCCTCCGCGACCCGTTCACCGATTGAATACCTGGTCCGTCATTCAAGCCCTATTCTTCCTCCAGTCCCGCTCTCTCTGGAACCGACTGCGGACTCGGATTCGCCGTTTGCGCCAGCCCAAATACCTGGTGGGAGCGGTGGTCGGACTCGCCTACTTTTATATCTACGTCGGCCGATTTGTGCTCGGCGGCTTGTTCTTCCCGCGCTCCGGGACGCCCGGCTCGCCCATGGCAGCGGGATTTGATCTAAATCAGCGCCAATTGCTCGAAGGGATGGCAGCGACAGGTGTGTTTTTCTTCATGCTCGGTGCCTGGGTTTTTGCCGGACCCCGCTCCGCCCTTGCCTTTACAGAAACCGAGTTGGCGCATCTGCTGCCGGCACCGATTTCCCGCCGCACGTTGATCCGGTACAAGCTCGCCTCCCTTCAGACAGGCCTGCTGATTTCTTCTCTCGTACTTTGGTTTTTGGCCGGCCGCTTGTTGGCCGGAGGACACGCCTTGCTGCGCATTGGCGGGTGGTGGGTGGTGCTCGCGGCCCTCAGCCTGCACGCCCTCGGCGCATCGTTCGTGGTGCAGCGCCTGACGGAGCGCGGACTGTCCTCCTGGCTCCGCCGGACACTGGGTTGTCTCGTTGGATTCGCCGTCGGGGGTGCCCTGGTCTGGTGGAGTCGGAGCACGTTCCTCGCCGAGGGGGGCATCCCCAGTTCCTTCGACGCCTGGCGTAGCCTCGGACACCACGCCTTTACGTCAGGACCCGCTCCGTGGCTCCTCGGCCCCTTCCGCCTTCTCGTGCGCCCGTGGCTGGCAACATCCGGAACCGAATTCGCCATTGCCATTGGCCCCGCCCTGCTCGTCCTCGCCGGTCTCTTCCTCTGGGTAGACCGCTCGGACGTCGCTTTCGAGGAAGCGTCCCTGGAGCGTGCCCGCCGTTGGGCTGATCGCATTGCCGATGCGAGTTCTCGCCAACACCGGGTCGGCATGCCCAAACCCACGGTCCGTCCCGCTGCATTCTCGCTCCGGCCGGAGGGAAACCCGGCCGTCGCACTCGCCTGGAAACACCTGATTGAACTGCGATTCCGACCTCGAAACCACGCGATCGCAATGGGCGTGTTCGTCCTTGCAGCCGTCGGAATCCGCGTCGCTCCCGATGCTGAGATTCTCGAAAGCCTTCGGAATTCAGCCGCCCTCCTCCCGCTCGGTATGGCCTGCATCATGCCAATTTTTGGAGTGATGGAGATTACCACCCGGGTCCGTCAGGACCTCCGAATGGTGGATCACTACAAAACGATGCCGCTGACCGGGCAACAGTTTGTTGTCGGTGAATTCCTCGGAGGAGTGGGCAGCACCGTGTGCCGACAGGTCGTATGCTTTATCGGCGTCGCCCTGTTCGCCATGGCTCCCGATTCCCTGGTAGTACCCTGGCCCATCTTGCTCGGTGTGCCCGTTGCACTCCTCACGGTTGGACCGGGACTGATCATGCTTCTCGCCATTCTGCCGGTGGCCGCCGCCCTGCTCTTCCCGGCTTGGATGCAATCCACGAAGGACGGCCCTGGACCGGGGCTGGAAGCAACCGGACAGCGGGTGATTCTTGCGGTTGCCCAGCTCATCACGCTTTCAGTCAGCTTGATACCCGTCGCCCTGGTCAGTGTCGGAATGTTTTGGCTCGGTCTGTTGGTGTCGCCCTGGGTCGCCTTCGTCCTCGCCGGAGCCGGCGGAGCCGCCATTCTTTATGCCGAAATCGCCGTGGCCATCGTTTTCCTCGGAAAAGCGTACGATGCCATCGACGTGAGTCAGGAGCAGTGATGCCAACGGAGTTTCGGGCCCCGCCGGGAATTCCGAAGGAAAACTTCTATTTGGCAATTCTACGCAGACGTATCATTTTGTCCGGGTTGACACTGTCCGGTTTTTTTTCATGAACACGGTCCCACACATTCCCGTCCTCCGGCTTGGCCGGCCTTACGAGAGCCTCGATCACATCCAGGTCGCCGATCACCGCAATGGCGAACTCATGGCGACGGTCTCCACGATCAATGCGGGAATCATTCGGAAGGATATGCAGAAGCTGGGCGCCTCCCGCGCCTCTCTGAAGCGCTTCTCCGTATCGCAGTTGTTCGATCTCTGCGCGAAAGCCGGCGACCTCTTCTTGAACGGCATCCTGCCCTTTGGCAGCAAGGGTCACACCCAGTCGCCGGCAGAGTATGTCAGCACCCTCAGTGCCACCAGCGGCCTGCCCTGGGTCATGGTCCGCCGGAATATGCAGAAGATTCATCACGCTCTGCAGGAGATGCCCACGGTTCTGAACGGCCTCACCCGCGGGCTCGATCCTGCCATTCTTGATTCCGGGTACGGTGTGGTCAGCGGTTCTCCGTGCAGTTTTTATCCAACCACGCAGGCGCTCGGCCTGGTAATGCCCAGCAATTCACCGGCGGTGAATTCTCTCTGGCTCCCCGCCATCGCCCTAAAAACACCCGTCGTCCTGAAGCCGGGCAAGGAGGAGCCGTGGACTCCCTTTCGCCTCATCCAAAGTTTCATTGCCGCCGGCGTCCCCGCCGAAGCGTTCGGTTTCTATCCGACCGACCACGAGGGGGCGGCTGAAATCCTGAAAAGCTGCGGCCGGGCGCTCATCTTTGGGGACAAACAAACGATGGCGCAATACGCGAACAATCCAGCCATCCAGCTCCACGGCCCTGGCTACAGCAAGATTCTGATCGGTGACGACGAGATCGAGAACTGGCCCAAGTACATCGACCTGATGGCCGCATCCATCGCCGACAACGGTGGCCGATCGTGCATCAATGCCAGTGCCATCGTTGTGCCACGCTACGCAACGGAGATCGCCGACGCTCTGGCTAAAAAACTTGGCCCCATTGTCCCTCTGCCAAACGAGGACGAAAATGCGAAACTCAGCGGATTCGCGAATCCAAAAATGGCCGACTCGATCGACGGTGCAATTGAACAGGACTTGAAAATCCCCGGGGCGATCGACGCCACGGCCAAGTATCGCAACGGACCTCGGAAGGTTGTCTTCAACGGCGGGACCTACCTTCGACCGACCATCGTGCTGTGCGATTCTTTTGAACACCCGCTCGCCAATCGGGAGTTTCTGTGCCCCTACGCCAGCGTCGTGACGGCCCCTCAATCCGCCATGCTCTCTCAAATCGGACCGTCCCTCGTTGTAACGGCGATTACCCGCGACCCAGGCTTCACCGCCGAACTCCTGGAATCCTCGTTGATTGAACGTCTGAATCTTGGGCCCATTTCGACCATGAAAATCTCGTGGGACCAGCCCCACGAGGGCAACATGTTTGAATTCCTCTACCGCCGCCGAAGCATCGAACGAGCCGCCTGATTTCCACTACCCCCTGACAGCGGATGTCTGACCCTCGGGCTCATCGTCGGGCCCGCATGTTCAAATCCTTCTCGCATCGCCCGCTTCATTCCACCGTGGAAGTCATCATGATCTTCGGACGCGGACGCCTGGTTAAGCGGCCTGACGGCCGAGTCGAACTCCAAGGGGGTACCGGAGCCGATTACATCGCCGCAAAGGAATACGCATCGCTCTTCCTGCACTCGGTATCCCCTGTCAAAACGGATTTTCCTGCGAATCTGTGATGTCAACTTGGACGGGATCTGCTATTTGATTCCTGCATAGCCCTTACTTTTGGAATTCGGAAAGAGTGACCGGAAGTCGGCACGGTGCCATCGGAAGCCCAGACGCGCGGAGCTCGATACCGTGGCGTGTGTCTTCGTGGACCGGATGCTTGATCCCGTTGCGACTTCCTCGCAAAATTTAACCATGAAACACCGACTCCTTGCCCTCCTCGCCAGCGTGCTCGCCCTCCTGACCGGGTGCGATAAACCCACGACGGTACCGACCGGTACGCCGATCGCAGCCACCCAAGCGAAGGGCACGATCGGTGTCTCGCTCCTCACCCTGGACAACCCATTCTTTAAAGTAATCGGCGACACCATCACCGCGGAAGGTCAGAAGCGCGGCTACGCGACGATCGTCGTCAGCGGCGATAAAGACGTGGCCAAGCAGAGCAACCAGATCAAAGATTTCATCGTCAAGAAGGTCAGCGCAATCGTGCTGAGCCCGTGTGATTCAAAGTCGATCATCCCGGTCATTCAGGAGGCGAACTCAGCCGGTATCCCGGTCTTTACCGTGGACATACCGTGCAACGAACCGGGTGCGAAGATTGTCACGCAGATTTCGACCGACAACTTCAGCGGTGGCAAGGAGGCGGCTCACGCAATGATCGAAGCGCTCGGCGAAGCGGGCGGCAAGATTGCCGTGCTCCATTTCAAGCAAGCGGAGTCCTGCATTCTCCGTGTGAAAGGATTCCGTGAAATCATCGATGCTCACAATGCGAGTGGCAAAGCGAAGGTCGAAATCGTCACCGAACTGGAGAGCAGCGGCGCGAAGGACATGGGCTACAAAGCCGCGGAGGATGCTTTGCAGGCCCATGCGGATCTGCGCGGAATCTTTGCCATCAATGATCCCGCGGCGCTCGGCGCGCGGGCCGCGCTCGAAAAGGCCGGCAAGACCCATGTGTTCATCGTTGGATTCGACGGCCAACCCGAGGGCAAACAGGCGATCAAGGACGGAAAAATCTACGCCGACCCAATTCAGTTTCCGGATAAAATGGGCGTGCAGATAATCGATGCGATCGTTCGCCACTCGAAAGGAGAGACCCTGCCGCCGCAGATGCTTATCCCCACGAGTCTCTACCGCAAGGCCGACGCGCAGAAGGATCCCGAACTCAAGTAGCCGGATCCTTCCAGGCAACTCGTGGTCGCCTGATCCCATGAAGAACTCCCGATTTCTGACCGAATACGGGATGCTCTTTGTGCTCCTGCTGCTGTGCGCGTTCTTTAGCGTGGTGACCAACAGCGAGCAGTCGCCGACCGGTGAAGCAGCGGCGAAGCAAGTCACCACGACCCTCCAAGTGTCGTTCGGGAAAGCCCCCCGCGTGCTCATCGCCGCAAGCGATCAACCAGGCGATGCTTCGTTCGCGGCAAAACTTGAGCGCGACCTCTCCGCTTCGGGGGCGCAGGTGCTCGCCGTGGTAAGAGGCGAACCCAGGGACGCCCGCGAGGCGCTGCAGAAAATCAACGCCTCCGGGGGGACTCTCGACGTCATCGCCTGCACGCAAGTCACCGGAGCCTGGCTTGTATTCGCCAACTTGAAGGCAGACTTCCCCGCTCTGGGTGAACCGCGCCTGGTTACGCCCCGCAGCTATCGATGGCCAAATTTTCTGAAGTCCGAAAACCTCCTGAACATCGCCAACCAAATCGCCGTGATTGCCATCGTCGCGATCGGCATGACGATGGTCATCATCACCGGCGGCATTGATCTTTCCGTCGGCAGCCTGCTCGCGCTATCCGCCGTGCTCACCGCGAGGTTCATCCGCGACTTTGCGGGGGGAGTGACCGCGTCCCCGAGCGGAATGCTGCTCGCCAGCGTCGCCGCCATTCTCCTGTGCGGAATCGTCGGCGCATTCTCCGGAGTGATGATTACGCAATTCAGCATTCCACCGTTCATCGTGACGCTCGCCATGATGCTCGTCAGCAGCGGGTGCGCCTACATTCTGGCGAAAGGGGAGTCCATTTACCAAATCCCCGACTCCTTCGTCTGGCTTGGTCGCGGCGCAAACCTGGCGAGCCTGCCGAATGCCGTCGTGCTAATGTTCGTCCTGTATGTGCTGGCGCATACTTTGATGTCGCGGATAAAGCTGGGGCGATACCTGTATGCCGTCGGCGGCAATCGCGAGGCCGCGCGCCTTTCAGGTGTGCCCGTGCAACGGGTGCTGATGTCCGCCTACGTGGCCAGCGCGCTACTCGCCGGGTTGGGGGGCGTGATCATGGCATCGCAACTCAAGAGCGGCTCGGCCACCTACGGCAACATGTACGAACTCTACATCATCGCAGCCGTCGTTGTGGGCGGCACAAGCCTCCGGGGGGGCGAAGGCAAAATGCTCGGCACGCTCACGGGCGCCTTTACAATCGCCGTCATTCAAAATGGTATGAACCTGACGAACGTCGAGAGCTACACCCAGAAAGTCGTGTTGGGCCTCGTCATTCTTGGGGCGGTGCTGCTCGATAAAATTCGCCATCCGCGCTGACATGGGTTGCATTGGCCTCACCTCCGCGACGGGAGCGGGTCGATGAATAGGTAGGTTCTTTCGACCCATCGCAATCAATGTTGGCGTTTGGGCGGAACATTTTTCCCCGTGCCATTGCGTTCATCCCATGGCATGAATCCCGTGATGATTCGCCTGAAGTCGCTCCTAATTGCCTGCGCCACGGTCGTCGCCATCACAATGGCCGCACCGGCCTCCGACTGGCCAGAGTTTCGCGGAGGACCGGAGCGCAGCGGCATTTGGAACGAGCCAGGATTGCCCGCGACCCTGCCCAAGAATGGCCCGGTGGTTCTGTGGAAGCAGACCCTCGGCGCGGGGTACGCCGGCCCGGCGGTCGCGGAGGGCAGATTATTCATCATGGACCGCCTCAAGCCTTCCGCCACGAACGCGGCTGACACGGAACGTCTTCTTTGCCTCGACGCGAACAACGGCCGGGAGCTCTGGCAACTCCCCTACCCTCGCGAGCTCAAACTCAAGGGCGGGTACGACAACGGTCCCCGCTGCACCCCCACCGTCCGCGACGGGCGCGTGTATGCCTTGGGGGCGATGGGCGATTTGCATTGCGTGGACGCCAAATCCGGGGCCGTGATCTGGAAGAAGGACTTGATCGCCGAGTGCGCGGCAGTGGTACCCGACTGGGGCGTCGCTAACGCGCCCTTGGTCGAAGGAAAAATGCTCATCCTGCAGGCGGGCGGCAAACCGGGCGGCACGGTCATGGCCTTCGACAAGGACACCGGAAAGGAGCTTTGGCGGGCGCTCGACGACAAAGCCGGTTACTCGCCAGTCATTGCGATCAACTCGGGTGGCCGACGGCAGATCATCGCGTGGACGGGCGAAGCGATGTGCGCGCTAAACCCAGCGGACGGCTCCGTGTTTTGGCACCTGAGGCGCGAGCTCGCGTGGGACCAGGCCATTTCCGTGCCGACGTTTCACGCCGAACGGAACATCGTGCTATTCCCCTCGGACCGCGAGGGATGCATCGCTCTCCAACTGGGCCGCGACAAGCCGACCGCCAGCGTCGCGTGGGATCGCACGACTCTCGGCTGCTTGCACACTTCGCCCATCCTCGTCGGTGACCACATCTACGCGCTAAACCATTACGGCTCGGCCAAGGCGACATGCGGTGATGTGCGGTGCCTCTCCGTGTCGGATGGCAATCTCGTCTGGACCGAGAAAAGCGTGACGACGCTCAAGGGGTTCGCGCAAGCCACTCTCACGCGCAACGCGGCAAACGACACCTGGTATATCACCAACGACCGTGGCGAACTCATCCTCGCCCGCGCCACCCCTGAAGGATTCAAGGAACTCGCCCGCGCGCAGCTTACTGGACCGACGTGGAGCCATCCCGCCTACGCAAGCGGCCGAATCTATTCCCGCAGCGAGACCAGCCTCGTTTGCGCGTTGCTAAAGTGAGGCAGGCTCATGCATGGGCGAGACACTCGGCGAAGAATCCGTCCTCCGCCGGGTAACCCAAGAAGTCGGCGCCTTTGCGGGCTATGCTTCGAGCAGACCCTTTACCACCTTTGCCCGGCTCACGCCGGTGAGTCGGAAGTCGAGGCCCTGGGAGCGAACGGAGAGGCGTTCGTGATCAAGACCTAGTTGGTGCAGGAGGGTGGCATGGATGTCGTGGACATGGACGGGTTCTTCAACGGCTCCGAATCCGAATTCGTCGGTCTGGCCATAGACTTGCCCGGCCTTGAATCCGCCTCCAGCGAACCACATGGTGAAGGCGTCGATATGATGATTTCGACCCGTGGACTCACGCACTTCGCCCATCGGTGTGCGGCCAAATTCACCGCCCCAAATCACGATGGTGTCGTCCAGCAACCCACGCTGCTTAAGATCCCGAACGAGCGCGGCGGAGGACTGATCGACGTCCAGGCACTTCAGGGGCAAATGCTTCTCCAGATTCTCGGTCGGGCCACCGTGGTGGTCCCAATTCGTGTCGTAGAGCTGCACAAAACGCACGCCCCGCTCGACCAAGCGCCGCGCGAGCAGGCAGTTGCGGGCGAAGCTGGTCTCCTTCAAGTCTTTGATACCGTAGAGATCAAGGGTCGTCTGACTCTCGCCGCTGATGTCCATCAACTCCGGCGCACTTGTTTGCATGCGATACGCCATTTCATAGGCGTTGATGCGCGTGGAAATCTCACCGTCGCCGGTCTCAATCAGGCGTTTGAGATTCAACTCGCGCACCGCGTCGACGAGCTGCCGCTGCTGGGCCACGCTGACGGATTGGGGCGTGGAGAGATTGACGATCGGATCGCCCTGATTGCGCAGCGGGACCCCTTGATAGGTCGTCGGTAAAATGCCGCTGCCCCAGAGCACCGCGCCGCCGCGCGGACCCCGCGGACCGCTCTGCAGCACGACGAATCCGGGCAGATCGTCGCACTCGCTGCCGAGACCGTAGGTGACCCATGCGCCCATACTTGGCCGGCCAAAGAGCCCGCTGCCGGCATTCATGAAGAGTTTGGCGGGAGCGTGATTGAACAGCTCCCCCTTGCAGGTGGTGAGGAGACTTATCTCGTCCACGATGCCCGCGGTATGGGGCAGCAAATCGCTGACCCATGCGCCGCTCTGTCCGCGCCGCTTAAACGTCCGCTTGGTGCCCAGCAGATTCGTGCGATGCGTGCTGTCCATGAAGGCAAAGCGTTTGCCAGCCACGTAGCTGTCTGGAATCGGCTGCCCATTGAGGTCGGTTAACTTCGGCTTATAATCGAACAACTCCAGCTGTGAGGGTCCTCCAGCCATGAAGAGGAAGATGATTTTCTTAGCTTTCGCGGGAAAATGGGTCGGCTTCGGCTCGAAAGGATTACGCAAATTCGCAGTGGGCGCCGCAGCGAGTCCGCGCTCGGCCATGAGCGACGCGAGAGCGATGGAGCCGACGCCCAGCGAGCATCGGCTGAAAAAGTGGCGGCGCGTGATTTCGCGCAGTGCGTGATCCGGGTTCATGGAATGCCTATTCTCTCGTGAGAGTTTCATCGAGGTTTAGCAGGGCGCGGGCAGCGTTGAGGGTGTCGAGTTCTTTCAGGACCGCGAGTTCATCCGGTCGCGGCGCGCGAGTGGTGCAACGGCGGAACGCGGTATCGAGGCCATCCTTTTGGATGATCTTTTCCAGGGCGGTGGCAAACTCGAAGAAGCCGCTGTCATTCATGAGCGTGAGCGCCTGCAGCGGCGTATTGCTGCGAAGGCGACGCGTGCAACTGCTGTAGCCATCCGGCGCATCAAATACATTCAGCGAAGGAGGTGGCGAGGCACGATAGACGAAGGTGTAAATGCCGCGGCGGAACTTGTCCTCGCCCTTGCTCACGGTCCAGGCGCGCTTCACTTGGCCCTGGCCCATGACGCCGTCGGGAATCGGCGGATACACGGGCGGCCCACCGAGCTTCGGCGAGAGCAACCCGCTCGCCGCGAGGGCGACATCACGCACAATCTCCGCATCGAGTCGCAGACGTTGCTGGCGAGCGAGGAGAATGTTGTTCGGGTCCTTCGCGCGAAGCTCCGGCCGGTCCGATGAACTCTGACGATACGTGTGCGCCGTGACGATGAGCCGGTGCATTTCCTTGAGGCTCCATTTTCGCTCCAGGAACTCGACCGCCAGCCAGTCGAGCAATTCCGAATGCGAGGGTGCGGTGCCCTGCATTCCGAAATCGTTCTCCGTCTCCACGATGCCGCGTCCAAAATACTGCTGCCACAGACGATTCACGATCACGCGCGCCGTCAGCGGATTCTGTGGGCTGACGATCCAGCGTGCGAGGTCGAGCCGGGTCGGCTGTTCTCGCGGCTTTTCAAATGCATGCAATACCGCGGGCGTGCCCGGAGTCACTTCATCCGCCGGCCGCGTGAAGTCACCCTTGATAAAGACGGTCGTCTTCCGTGGCTTCGGCAGTTCTTGCATCACCATCGTCGTGGTGCCGCTGTTGAGCAGCGTGTCCAGATCCGTATAGCGATCATTCACCACGCGGAAGCCATCGCTCGGGCCCAAGATGGATCCAAAAAGGAGACGGTTCTGCGCCAGCGAACGCTTTGCCTGGGGCACGGCGAGGGCGTTCTGCAGTTCGGACGAAAGTGTCTTTTTGAATTCCACGGACAGGCCGGCCTCCCAAGTCGCAAGTTCATCGCCGCGCTGCTTAAGCAATTCCGTCAGCTTGCCCTCGGTTTCTTTGAACTCCGCCGTGAGTGCACGGACGTCCAAATTCGAATCAAACACCTTCAGCGTCGGCTCCTCCTGACTATTCAGGAACGCGAAGAAGCGGTAGTATTCCTTCTGTTCGATGGGATCGAATTTGTGATCGTGGCACTGTGCGCAACCCACCGAAAGTCCGAGCCAGACCGTGCCTGTCGTCGCCACGCGGTCGAATACACTGTCCACACGGAACTGCTCCTTGTCGATGCCCCCCTCCTGATTGATCTGCGTGTTGCGATGAAACCCCGTCGCGATTTTCTGATTCTCAGTCGCATTCGGCAGCAAATCGCCTGCGAGTTGCTCGACCGTGAACTGATCAAACGGCATGTCGGCATTCAGGGCTTCGACGACCCAGTCGCGATATTTCCAAATCTGCCGAGGCGCATCGATCGAGTATCCATTGCTGTCGGCATACCGCGCCTGATCGAGCCACCATCGGCCCCAGCGTTCGCCGTAGTGGGGGTTGCTCAGCAGGCGATCCACCAACTCGCGATAGGCGGCCTCCGGATCCTTCGCCGACGCCTTGACAAAATTAGCCACCTCGTCCGGGGACGGGGGCAATCCAATCAAATCGAGGGACACCCGCCGAATCAACGTCAGACTGTCCGCCATCCGCGAAGGCGTGAGTCCTTCCTCAGCAAGTCGCGCCTGAATGAAACGATCCACCGGATGCGACGCGCCCGGAACCACTGGCGGCAGGCGACGCTGGGGCGACTCAAACGACCAGTGCCTCTGGTAAGTCGCCCCCTGTTCGATCCAGCGTTTCAGCGTTTCCTTCTGCAGTGCCGTAAGGAGTTTGCCGGATTTCTTCGGCGGCATCATATCCTCCTCCTTGCTCGCAAAAATGCGCGCGACCAATTCACTCGCCTCCGGCCTTCCCGGAACCACTGCGGTCACGCCATCCCGCGTTGCGGTTGCCCCCTCCTTTGTATCGAGTCTCCGATCCGCCTTGCGGGCCGCCTTGTCAAACCCATGACACGCAAAGCAATTCTGCGACAGGATCGGTCGCACATCGCGGCTGAACTCCACCTTCGGCGGACGCGGAGCCTCCGCCCAGTGCGTCACCGATGGCGCAATCAGCAGCCCGGTGGCGAGGACAGGCAGGAACTTCAAGTGCATGCGAGAGATGATAACAATAACCGCGCTTGGGCGAAGGATCAATTCACAGCCGCTCGGACCGGGGTTCTCCCGAACGATGCGAAAAACAATCACAACGCGGGAGCCCACCCAGACACGAGAAATGGGATCTTACTCTCTTCAGCCGTCGACAACCACGATCATTGCGGTTTGTGCCGTGCGCGATAAAACCGGTAAGGCGCCGATGCAGCGGTCGTGTCCGTGTGGATGAACGGGGACTTTTCCGTGGCGGTAACCGTCCAGTCGAGCAGGTTCGTGGACATTTCCACCGCGTATTGCTCGCCGGCAGCGCCAGTCACGGCCACGCGAAATTGCCCGCCTGTGTAGGTCGACTGACTCAGCGTTGGCGTCAGCGGCACGGCCACGACCTTGTAAACGATCCCTTTTTTCGCCGCAGAGTTAAGACCGTACTCGACAATGTAAAGATCCCCGACGGTGTCGGCATAAAATGAAACGGGCTTGTTCAAAATTGCCCCCGGCAGGGTCGCTTTCAATTGGGTGGAAATTTCGGTCAAGTTTGCGACATTGTTTCCGTGGAACAACGTCGGACCGGTGCTGCGGTCAAATTCAAAACGATAAATGCGCGCCGCCACGAAATCCGCGTAGATATATTTTCCATAAAATTCGGTAATCGGCCCGCGATAGACCACTCCGCCGATCACCGAATTGTCGCCATCCTTGGGCACGTTGAACCCAGCAGGTAAGGTGGCGTGCGTGCGGCTCAAAATGGGGAAGATGGATGCGGGATTTGCCGGCAGACTCTGCACAAACGCATTCGCTCCAGGCACCGGAGAATAGATTGCCTCCGTGGCAGGCCAGCCATAATCGGGGATCTCGACGGAAGCGGGGTAGAACACGTTTTCCTTGATGAAATCCACTTCCTCGGCGGAGTCCATGCCATTGTCACCGACGTAAAGATCGCCATACAACGGATCAAATCCAGCCCGCCACGGATTGCGAAAACCCGAGGCAATGACTTCTCCATTGCGACCCGACGGGTCGATTGCGGCGGTGTTGATTGCGGGAATGCCGAAGTTTTTTCTCGGATCACCGGGATAGTCGTCCAGTCCGTCTGACACATCCACCCGCAGGATCTTGCCGTAGTTGAAGGCGAGATTTTGAGGGCGGTTGGTCAGGTAAGCGGCCGCCGAGGCTTGGAGAGCGCCATCGCCGACGGTAATGTAGAGGTGATTCGGATCACCACCGGGCTTGAACAACGCCATATTGATCACGTGGCCACTGCCATTGACGATGTCATGTTCCAGTATCGTGCGCTGAAAAATCGGCATGCCCGCAATCACCTTGTACTCGGCGAGGCGCGCGGTGTTGGTGGTCCCGATGAACTGATACGCAACGTAAAATTTCCCATTCGTGCCATAGTCGGGATGAAACGCGAAATGCAGGAGACTGTTGAACCCGTTCGGGGCGACCAAGGTGGATAAATCCAGGAACACGTTTGTGGTTTTCGCCAGAAGATCATAGCGCAGAATCCGCCCGAGCCGGCTGGAACGTTGATTCGCGTCACCCACGACGAGTTCGGCGATGTAGATCGCGTGGGTCTCTCCCGGAGCTTGCGCAACCGCCACCGGATAGTTCAATCCGCCGATCACCCGCTCCAATCGGAAGCCCGCCGCAAAGGCATCGGTGACCCAAGCAAGCAACAAGGCCAGACCCATGATGCTCGGGATTTTGAAATGTGTTCTTATGGCCCCGAGCGTAACACTTCCAAACGAAGTTTCAACACCCCGGATGGTCCGAAAACTTGAAATGACAAATCTAGCAGTGTTTGCCGGACGATTACCCTCCGGCGATTTCCCGAAAGCCGTTTCGGGTGAAAGTTTCGATTGCTCCTGAAGGGGTGCTCCGTACACTCGGTGAAATTCCCGCAGGCAAATTAGCAGATCAGTCGTAAGCGGCTTGGTCCGCTGCGGACGACTGCAAGTTGCCGGCTGGAACAATCTGCCTCACGCCATGAATAATAAAGAGACATCTCGAATCGCGCCGGTGACACGGCGGAATTTCATCACCGCTACCTCCGGAGCCGGAGGCATTGCGGCAATCCTTGCCGGCTGTGCTTCCCGCACGGAAACCGCCAAACCGGCTGTAGCGACGGCTGCGGTTCTCACCGCAGCCAATGCGGCCCATGCCGCTCACACGGACACGTTGAAGATCGCGCTCATTGGTTGCGGTGGCCGCGGGTCCGGCGCCGCCAATCAAGCCCTGACAACTCCGAACGTCAAACTGGTCGCCATGGCGGATGCCTTCCAAGACCGTCTGGACGGCGCTCTGGCCGCTATCTCGAAGGTGCAGCCGGGGAAGGTCGATGTTCCGAAGGAGCGGCAATTCATTGGCTTTGATGCTTATAAACAGGCGATTGCCCTCGCGGACGTGGTCCTTCTCGCGACACCGCCGGGATTCCGACCGATCCACTTCGAGGAGGCGGTCCGTCAGGGCAAGCACATCTTCATGGAAAAACCCGTGGCGACCGATTCGGGCGGTATCCGGAAGGTACTCGCCGCGGCGGAGGAGGCAAAACGCAAGAACCTGAAGGTCGGCGTGGGATTGCAGCGGCACCATCAGCCGGGGTACCTCGAAACCTTGCATCGATTACATGACGGTGCCATTGGTGACATCCACACCGTACGGGTCTACTGGAACGACGGCGGGGTTTGGGTGAATCCGCGCAAGGAGAGCCAGACGGAAATGGAATTCCAGCTTCGTAATTGGTACTACTTCAACTGGCTTTGCGGGGATCACATCAACGAGCAGCACATTCACAACCTTGATGTTGGCTGCTGGATCAAGAATGACTATCCGATCCGCGTTCACGGGATGGGTGGCCGGCAGGTCCGCACAGCCAAGGAATACGGCGAGATCTACGATCATCACGCCTGCGAGTATGAATTCCGCGACGGCGCACGGATGTTTAGTCAGTGCCGCCATATCCGGGGCGCATGGAGCTCCGTGACCGAACATTGCGTGGGTAGCAAAGGCCATTCGGATGTCAGCGGCCACATCATCAAAACCGGGAGCGGAGATCCGTGGCGGTTTCGAAGTGACACCAAGATCGATCCCTATCAACAGGAGCACGACGACCTGTTCAAGGCCATCCGCAATGACCTCCCGTACAACGAGGCGGCGAACGGGGCGCACAGCACTCTAACGGCAATCATGGGCCGCATGGCGACCTATTCCGGCAAGGTCATCGAGCGCGAGGCCGCGCTGAATTCCAAGATTAACCTGATGCCCGACCGGTTCGCCTGGGACGCAGAGCTCAAGTCCAAGCCGGATGCGCAGGGATTCTATGCCGTTGCCGTTCCCGGCACCACCATCACCGTCTGAACCCGAACTCTGGATCGGTAAGGGCCCGCGTCCTGAATTGGATGCGGGCCTTGCTCGTTTTGAGGAGGGGAGAAAAGTGGATTCTGCGCGTTGTCTAGGAAGTGGATGCCGACTAGGATCGTCGCCGTGAACACTGCACCCAATTCACCGCCAGGACATTCCAACCGGTTGATCCGCGAAAAGTCCCCCTATCTCCAACAGCATGCCCACAATCCGGTGGACTGGTATCCCTGGGGGGATGAGGCCTTCGCCAAGGCCCGGGGGGGCGATAAGCCGATCCTGCTGAGCATTGGGTACTCCACCTGCCATTGGTGCCACGTGATGGAACGGGAATCCTTCACCGATGAGAAACTCGGAGCGTACCTGAACGAGCATTTTGTCAGCATCAAAGTGGACCGCGAGGAACGCCCAGACATTGACAAGATTTACATGACCTTCGCCCAACTGACGATGGGGTCGGGGGGGTGGCCTTTGAACGTGTTCCTCACGCCCGATCTGAAGCCATTTTACGCTGGCACCTATTTCCCTCCGGAGCCAAATCATGGCCGCCCCAGCTTCCGGCAACTACTCGAGCGGATCGTCGAGCTCTGGCAGACCAAACGGGCGGATGTCGCGGAATCGGCCGGAGCGTTGACCGCGCGGCTTAAGGCGACGGCCGAGCATGAATCCGGGAATGCATTTCCAGCGGGCGAACGGGAACTACACGGCGCCGGCCAGGCGTTCTTGCACGAATACGACCCGGTGAATGGCGGGTTCGGTCATGCCCCGAAATTTCCTCGCCCCAGTCAGCCCCTGTTTCTCCTCCGATATGGGCGCCGATTTGGTGAGAAGGAAGCGAGCGAAGCCGTCTTGCACACCTGCTCCCGGATGGCCGCGGGCGGAATGTACGACCAGTTGGGGGGAGGTTTTTCCCGGTATAGCGTCGATGAACACTGGCTTGTCCCACATTTTGAAAAGATGCTGTATGACAATGCCCAGTTAGTTCAGCTATATCTGGACGCTCATCTGGTCAGTGGCGACGCGAAACATGCGGCAGTCGTTCGGGACATCCTGCACTATGTAAAGCGGGATATGACTCACCGGGAGGGTGGATTTTTTTCGGCGGAAGACGCTGACAGCGAGGGAAAAGAGGGCAAGTTCTACTGCTGGACGCGCGAAGAGCTCGGAAAATTGCTCACACCGGATGAGTTAGCGGTGGTCAGCCGCTATTTCGGAATCACAGCGGTCGGTAATTTCGTCGACCACAGCGATCCGCATCCGTTGCCAGGACAGAACATCCTGAGCGTCGTGGATCCGAAGCTCACGAAGGCGGCCGGAGTTTCACTGGCTTCGGCGCGACGGAAACTCTTGGCGGCACGCGCAAAACGGGTGCGTCCACACCTCGATGATAAAATCCTTTCATCGTGGAACGGGATGATGCTGGGGGCGTTTGCCCGCGCCTTTGCGATTCTCGGCGATGAGGAATTTAGGGAGACGGCGGAACGCAACCTGGCGTTCATTCGCGCCCACTTATGGGACTCGAAGGAAAAGGCTCTTCATCTCCGCTGGCGGGACGGCGGGCGCGATTCCCTTCAGTTGCTGGATGCCTATGCCAATCAGTTGGCGGGCGTGCTGGATTTGTATGAGGCGACCCTCGACCCTGCCCATCTGCAGTTTGCCGTCGAGTTGGCCGAGGCGATGATGCAGCGGTTTTACGATTCGGCCGAGGGCGGATTTTGGCAGACTTCAGCCGACACTCCGCACCTTCTCCTGCGGGTGAAGGAGGACTATGACGGCGCGGAGCCATCGGGTAATTCGGTGGCGGCCCTGGCGCTATTGAAACTGGCCGCTATCTGTGATCGAAAGGAATGGCGGGATGCGGCTGAGAAAACGATCCGTTTGTTCGCCCAACGACTGCATCAAGTGCCCCACGCTGTGCCACACCTACTCCTGGCGCTCGACTTTGCACTCCAGGAACCGAAACGGATCGTCATTGTCGGCGATTGGAAGGCGGCCAGCACGCGGGTGCTATTGACCGCCGCCCA
>CAMDJH010000034.1 GCA_945900455.1 Akkermansia muciniphila | reverse complement strand
CTTCGGATAGAAGTGTCGTTTTATCAGTGTAGTACAGCGCAATTGAACTCACCAACGTCCGACCACTGATCGCCTGCGCAGCGGGCCAGGCTTTCTGGCAGCAGGCAGGCGAGCGGCGGTGACGAGCTTTGAGCCTCCAGCTCGCGTCGCCGCCGGTCGCCACGCGTAACGGACTCGCCTGCCTGCTGCTGGAAAGCTTCATTTTCACCCACTGATTAGACGGAAGAGCCCCAATTCCGTTCTCGAATCAAATTCAACTTTTAGAACTAGCGGCACATTATGACCATTTGTTTGCGTAATCGGCTCGCTATTGTTCTATTCACCCTGCTTGAAGTCCGTTGCGTTCCCCGAGACAAGGGACAAACTCTGAAAACCAAAAACAACACATGTTATGAACACAAGAACAAGTCTCGTAGCTGCCCTCATAGCAACCTCGATCTCCTCTCTGGCTCCACTCTCGCGAGCCGACGTAGTTATGGACTGGAACAACGCCTCGCTGAACGCGATTCGCACGGCCAGGTCCACGCCGCAGTTTGCCTCGCGCAACCTGGCGATGGTTCACACCGCCATTTACGACGCGGTCAACGCGGTGGACAAAACTCACATGCCGTATCATTCCCAACCGGCCACGCCGGTCGGAACATCCCGCGAAGCAGCGGCGGCCACGGCCGGTTACGGCGTCTTGCTTAGCCTCTACCCGACGCAACAGGTCATCCTCAGCAATCTCTGGATGAACTCGCTTGCCGCCATCCCCGATGGCGCATCCAAGTCCAACGGCATCGCGCTCGGTCAGGCGACGGCTAATGACATCGTCGCGCTGCGTGTGGGCGACGGCTCCACGAACGTAATGTCTTACGTGGTCACCAACATCCCAGGCCGATGGAAGCCGACGCCGCCGGCGTTCGCTCCCGCGCAATTGCCGCAGTGGCCCTTCGTCAAGACATTCGCCTTGCCGCGCGCCGATTTGTTTCGTCCGGCCGGACCGGCCGCGCTGACCAGCAGCCAGTGGACATTCGATTTCAACCAAGTCAAATCACTCGGCGACACCAACAGCACCACGCGCACGGCCGACCAGACGGAAATCGCCCGGTTTTGGCTCGACGGCGCGGGCACGATGACTCCGCCGGGACATTGGAATGTGGCCGCACAAGTCGTGGCCGTCTCACAAGGCAACACGCTGTCGCAAAACGCGCGGCTGTTTGCGATGCTCAATCTTTGCCTGGCCGACGCCGGCATCGCCGCATGGGACGCCAAGTTCAACATCTTTCCCCTGTGGCGGCCCATTACGGCGATTCGTGAAGCGGACACCGACGGCAATCCCGACACCGTGGCGGACCCGAACTGGACACCGCTGACGGTGACGCCGCCGCATCCAGACTACGTGTCGGGCCACGCGACGTTCAGTGGCGCGGCGGCCAGGGCGCTGGCCGGCGTTTTTGGAGCCAACGACATCCCATTCAGCCTCGGGTCAGATGACCTGACCAACGTAGTGCGCAGTTTCAGCGGGTTCGCCGACTGTAAGCGCGAAATCGGCATGAGCCGCATCTACGCCGGGATCCACACGTTTACCACCATCGTGGACGGATTCACGCTCGGTCAGTCGGTGGCGAATTATATAGCGCGCAATTACATGTTGCCGGTGTCCTCCACGCCGTCGTTAAGCGCCTATCAGGATTTGTCCAACGGCCATTTCCAAACGCTTTTGAGCGGCGCGGCAGGCGACCTCTACGTGATCGAAGCCACGGATGACTTCCTGAGTTGGGACAGCCTCTCGACGGTTACCGCCCCGGCCACGGTGGACGATGCTGCCGCGTCCGGCCTGCCTTTGCGCTTCTACCGGGCCTATCGTCCTGCGCAAGGCTTCTGAGACGGTTAGGAATCCTGCAATTCGTTGAAGACTCAATATCGCTAATGCGACGGCGTGCTGAATAGAGCGCTTGAAACGATGGTTCAAGACTAATTCTCCACGCCACCGGATACACCGGTCACAGGGCTTGGCGAAGGACGTTCCAACATAGCCGCAGCTCTCGACGATATTCCGGGTGAGGCGTCGTCAATAAATAAAATTTACAACTGTCTACACCGTTTCGGAAGAATCCTATAGTTCCATTCTCCATGAAATGAATGAGGAATTAGGTGGACGGTCTTCATCTCGGTTGGACTTACTTTCCGACCTACCTTGTACTTTCGGCGATCAAGACAACACGTGACCTCCAGTCCCTTTGCTGTCGTGGTCGATGCAATTAGTCGAACCACGGTCTGGTAGTCACGCAATGGTTCTCCACGCCAATTAGATGAGATGAATGAAAAGAGCCTGTGTTCTACTTTATTCCACTTACTGGTCCCAGGGGGGAAATGACACACGGCTATCTCCAGTCCGGTTTGGTTGGCCAGTCGCTGGAGTTCAAGCTTCCACAACCGCAATCGATACCCGTTGCTCCCACCCCCGTCAGCCGTAATCAGCAACCGTTCTGTAGTGGAATATAGCCGCTGACCCTCAGCCCGCCACCAGCCTCGAATCGAAGCCACGGCAAACGCAGCTGTATCGTGGTCGGTGCCGACGTTTACAAAACCTCGGTTTCTTCCTAAATCGTATACTCCATAGGGGTAGGCACGGGGGACACTCGGATCTGGAAAATCGTGCCCCAGAACCCGCTCGGCTTCGCCTTGCCGGTGCCACTGTCGCCCCTCATTCCGGTAGTTTCCGATAAGTTCCTTCTTTTTCGTGTCTACGGAAATCACCGGCTGAAACCGCTTCAATGCCAGCCGGACTTCATTATTGATATGTTGGAACTGGGCATCTCGATCTGGATGGTCCTCCCCCTCCTCAGTCTTGCGATTGGCCTGCAGGCTGTAGCCCATTTCTCGCAACATCTGAGCCACCTTTTCATGACTGACGGGATGTTGCCGATCCGAAAGTTCCGTCGCCAACTTGCGCGTACTCTTACAGGTCCACCGCAGCGGAGATTCCGGATCGCCACGGCTCAGCGGTTCTACCAATGCGTCAAGTAGAGGTGCCAACTCCGGATCTCGACGGTCTAACGAGCGACGCCCTCCTCCTTTGTGCCGAATCCGCTCCGGCGGCAACGAGGCACTGCTAAGTTCAGAGATCCCTTTATTGATCGTGACGCGCGACAGTCCACAAATCCGACTAAGTCAATGGGGTCAAACCTAAACTATTGACACATTGAAAATGTCGAGATGTAGCGTGCTGATTCAGCGTTACCGGGACCTGGCTATTCACCGGCTGCAATTGGCATTCGGCGGTTTTGGCAACTGACACCGCATCGCCCCGAAATGCAGGCCTTTGAAAAGGCTCTCTTGGTCAAATTGTCAATAGTGCAGGTGTGACCCCATTTTCACCATTTTCATCGCCTTGTTCGTTTTTCATACGCTGACGGACGTTGCAAGTTTTTTGCGCGTCCGCCAGTCTTCATGCCATCTATCAATTGTCATCCGCCCAGGGAGGTATAAAATCACCGCCAATGAACCCGACGCGAAAGCAATTCTCTCCGAACCGCGCAGCGTCACAAAAAGGAAAAGCCTATCAGTTGAACCCCGTCCGCGTCCTCAATCCACTTGCACCCCGGCGTCTGGCCCTCGCGGTCCTGATCACCGCGGGGTTCTTCTTGTGCACATCGGAACCAAAAGCATCCGAGGCGCCCACCATCGGTCGCGCGGTTCGCGTGGTGAGCTTCTCGTTCCGCCCCGGCCAACCGCTTGACGAGATCGCCCGGCGCGTCGATGCCGAAGGGGCGAGGGGCGCCGACCTCATCCTCTTGCCAGAGACGTGGCGAGGGCAAAATGACCAGAGCGTGGAGCCTCTCGACGGCCCCAGCACTCAAACGTTGGCAGCCCTGGCAAGGAAGCATCACACCTACATCGTCAGCCCGATCGACTGCGAGCGGGACGGTTGTCGGTTGAACACCGCGGTTGTTCTTGATCGTGACGGACGGATCGCCGGCACTTACGACAAGCTCTTCCCGTACTGGGGCGAGTATGACCACAAGCGCAAAGTCCAGCCCGGTCGCGACGCGCCGGTGATCGCGACCGACTTCGGAAAACTTGGCCTGGCGATTTGCTTCGACGTCAACTTTCCGGAAGTCTGGCAACGTCTCGCCGACGGAGGCGCGGAACTGGTTGTGTGGTCGAGCGCGTATTCGGCGGGCACTCATTTGCAGGCTTACGCTCTGCTCCATCATTTCTACGTGGTGACCTCGACCTACAGCGGCGACTGCCAAGTCTATGATCTCACGGGCGAGCGCCTCCTCGACGAACGCGGCGACGGCATTCACGTGAGCCGAATGACACTCGATCTCGACCGCGGCATCTACCATACGAACTTCAACGAGGACAAGAAGGCCAGGCTCCTCAGGGAACATGGCGATGCGGTGAAACAGGTGAAATGGCTCGAGCGCGAGCAATGGTTCGTGCTCCAGGCCACGAAGCCTGGCGTGAGTGCTCGAGGTCTTGCCCGCCAATACGGCCTGGAAGAACTGCGCGACTACATCGTCCGTAGCCGCCGGGCCATCAACGAGATGCGCGGCGGGAGCTTCACCGCTGGTGACCCACTTCGCGCGGTGCCGAAATGATGTTCTTCGCCGTTTTGAGTGGAGTGAACTTGCCAGCAACCCAAAGCGGTGTGTGCCCTCACCCCTCACCCACCGCGCTCCCTGACGCTTCGCGACTGGCCCGCCACTCGCGAACTCGCGCGACACGAGAAGGCCTGCTTCTGTTAGCCGTGTTGTGCTGGGGAATTCTCGAGTTGAATGTTCGTACGATTGCGGCAGCGGAGGTGTTTCCCAAACCCGGTGAGTGGCCATGTGATCGGCGCAATCCCAGCCTTGATGCCCGCTCGCCCTTGCGCGGACGGATCACCCAGCCTCGCGTGGTGTGGAAACAGTTTGTCGGCACACTGGAGAGCTTGATCGTCGTCGCACCAGACGGGCGGAATTCTCAACTGGCGCTGCCCATTGACGAGATGCCTGGCCTGCCCACCGACGAACGCCTCGCGTTGGCCCCGTTTCTGCCGGCACCCGAAACGGACGAGAGTGGTCACCGCTCCCCAACCGTGGTGTTTGCCGACGTGCTCCCCGACGAGCCAGGCCTCGAGAAGATCGAGTTCGAGAGCGCCTTCAGCAAACCCACCGTCAAGGGTCAGTGGCAGAAGTGCGTGGGCCGGTGTTTCGTCAGGAGGGACGGCCAATGGGTGCAGGTGTGGCAGACTGAACCGCTCGACCATCTCTTCCAACCGCTGCCCCTGGTGGGCGACTTCGACGGCGACGGCGCGGTCGAGGTGGCCATCCTGCCGTTCTACGAACTGCTCCTGCTCGACGGTCGCACGGGCCGCGTCAAAGACCGCTGCCGTTTCACTGACACCCGCAGCTACGGCTTCTTCGGTGTCTATGACTTCGATGGCGATGGAAAATCCGAGTTCCTTGTGCAGGCCGATTTCTCGAAACACCTCGACGTGCTCGGCTTTCGAGACGGCAAGTTGCGTGTATTCTGGCAGCGCAACATCGAGCCGGACATTTCCAATCCCCAAAAGATCTTGCGCGTCGGCCCGGCGCCCGTGGCGGACGTTGACGGCGACGGTCGGGCTGAAGTGTTCGCATGCGTCTTCAACGACGCCAGCGATCAGCGCTGGCACATCACGGTGCACGACGCCCTTACGGGACGCGTGACAAGCGATTTCGTGGACGAGTACCTCGCGGCGCCACTGGACGTGGACGGTGATGGCGTGAGCGAGTTGCTCACCGTGAGCGCGCAGGGCGCCGGAGTGCCGGAGTTTGGCACCATTCGCGTTTACTCGTTGAAGCACGGCGACTCGCGCCTGCTTTGGCAGCAGCGCAACTCTGCCTGGCAGATGTGGGAGCCGCCTTTGCCCGCGAACGTGCAAAGCACCGCAACGTTCGGCGGGCGAACGATCCTAGGCCGAAAACGGGGAGCGCAACCCTTGCTGGCGATCCGCCAAACAGTCGAAGCGCACGGACCCGGGCGGAATCACGGGCCGGTCCCCGTGCGACTCAACCTGGTGCGCTGGACACCTCGCGGGTTCGAGCCGCTCACTTCGATCAAAGGCGAGAACCTCGACGCGCTTGGCCTCGACGACTCCGGTCGGTTCCTGGTTCGGTCGCGGCATCCGCCACGCCAACAGAGCGCTCTTGTTATCAAACATGGGCGCGGCCAGATCCTAAGCACCGCGCGTGTCGGCGGCAGTGCCGGACCGGTGACGATGGCCTGGCCGGATCGCGCCGCGGGACCGACGATCGTTGTACAAGGAGTGGGCAAGGAATTGGTCGCGTTCCCTCCACCGAGCCGCGACCAGGTCGAAGCATCATCGGTTCGACATTTGTCAATCGCCAGCGGCCAGGCACCGCAAGACGATAGCGTTGCTTTGTCCGGCGCCACGAAGCGAATCGTGGGGCGTGGCCAGAGCACAACGTGGCCGGAAACGCGCGGCCCGGTCATCGCCGATCTGCTCGGGGACGGCCGACGGCAGATCGTCCTCGCGACTTCCGCTCCGTCAGGCTGCGCCCGGCTCGCGGCTCAGACTCTCAACGGCCGCGAACTCTGGCATCACGATTTTCCCGATATCCCCGGCGAACCTCCCATTTGGAACACGGGTGGGATTCTGCTTTGGCAGGCTGGTCAATTCACCGAGCGCGGCAGGCGGGATGTTCTGGTAACGATCCGCCGCTCAATGATGCACAGCGAGGAGACGCTGCTCCTCTCCGGGCGCGACGGTCGTGAGTTGTGGCGACGCGCCCGGCAGATTAGCCAGCGCGGAGTGGGCGGTGCGCCTTTCGCCGTGGCGGATTTTGACGAGGATGATCTGGACGACGCGACCTCACTGAATCCGAGCATTCTTTACGCGCTCAAAGGCACCTCTGGTCGGGACATCCTCGCGCAAGACGCTTCATGGCCGGAGGTGCCCGCCCGGCCGGTATATTGGGGCGTGCCGTTTGCTGGTGACTTCCTGGGGAGCGGCCGAACGGCGATTTTCTTCGGAGGTCGGTCGATGACGGGGGTCGTGCGGGTGGACGGCTCGCTGGTCTGGTGGGACGCGCTCGACAACGCGGCGCAAGGTCCGCACGCCTTCGGCGATTTCAATGGGGACGGCCGGCTCGAAGCAATCGCCCTCGGTTACGCGGACGGGGCGCGCTGCTACGACACGGCCACTGGCAAAGTCCTTTGGCGGCTGCCGCTCGACTCGCCAGGAGGAGCTTCCGGATCGGCGAGCGTCGATCTCGATTCAGACGGCCGCGACGAAGCGCTGTTCGTGTTCGGCAACTCACTTGTGTGCGTCGGTACGGCTTTGGACGGCAAGCACGGTGAAGTCCGCTGGCGCCTGGAACTGCCGGGGCGCGTTGGTCCGCCGTCCATCATGGCACTGGACGGAGACGGCAGTTTGACGATCAGCGTGGCGGGAGCGGATGGCTTCGTTTATGGCATCCAGTGAGACGGTTGTTGTTACGTTTCTTCAGAAAGCTCCAAACTCTGGAGTGGGGTCAGTGAAATGGGGTAAGTCCTTGGTATTGTTTACTCATCGGGGGTGGCGACTGATTGAAGTGGTTCAGCGCTTACCAGAACTCGGCTATTCAGCGGCCACACAAGGCATTCGGCGGTTCTGACAACGGACACCGCACCGCACCGAAATGCAGGCCTTTGAAAAGGCTCTTGTGGCCAATTTGTCACACGTGCAGGTTTGACCCCACTCTCTGGACCCCATTGCTCTACGAATTGCTGGCCGGCAGCACGCCGTTCGATGCGAAGGAGTTGATGGCCTCGGGCATCGACGCAATGCGCAAGACGATCCGGGAGAAAGAGCCGCAACGACCCAGCACGCGCCTAGCGACGCTCGGCGCCGATCAACTCACGACCACGGCAAAGCGCCGTTCCGCCGACACCTCGAAGCTGCTGCACCAGCTCAAGGGAGATCTCGACTGGATCGTGATGAAGTGCCTGGAGAAGGACCGCCAGCGTCGCTAGGAGACGGGCAACGGTCTCGCCGCCGACTTGAAGCGGCACTGGAACAACGAACCCGTCGTCGCCCGTCCGCCGAGTCCGCTTTACCGGCTCCAGAAGATGGTGCGGCGGAACAAGGCCGCCAACGGCCTGGGAGCAATCTCCTCATCGCCCTGTAAGTCGTTGAATATCGGTAGGTTTGAGTTTTTGACCCTACGGGTTCATAGAGAGCACAATGAGCCTCGGCCTACTTGCGGCGCGCGCGAAGATAAAGCGGATTCGCCCCGGGTGTTAGATTGAATGGAAACGTGAAGAAACCGGACGCCGGCGGCGTCACCGATGTCGTCGCGATCCCAGCGGCCAAATCTGGACTCGTCTCCATGGCGTATTCCTTCCCTGGATCACCTAAAAAGCACACATCCATGGAATCGGTGCTCCGCCTCACCCAATTGACGACACCCGCAAACGCTCTCGCATTTGCACCGACTCCGACCGTGACGGTTGTCTGATTCGTCCCGCCAAAGGATCCGACAAGGCGATAGTCAAATCGATCGGTTCCCGTGAATCCGTTCTTCGGCGTATAGAGAACGCCATTGGCTCCAAGAGTCACCGTGCCGCCTTGGAACGTCGATGCCGCAGGCAAATCGATGTCAAGCACGTCGAGCGAATCTTCCGCCTCATCATTAAACAAAAGTTTCGCAACCGGCATTGTCACCGGTTGATTCGGACGGGTCGCAATAAAATCCGGATAAGGCGTGACCGGAGAAAACGTCCGAAACGAGTACGTCCCCGACAGGGTGGATCCATTATCCATGAAGATGCGGAGTTTATACGCGCCAACCTCCGGAAGCTGGATCCGTCCCTGCTTGTTGGCGAAGAACGAACTAAAGACGGCGCCTCCGGAGGGTTTAAGGAGCTGCCATCGGAGGGCGTTTTTCAACGAGGCCGCCTGACTCAGAGAATCAAACACGACGAATTGACCCGATCGCGCCGTAAATGTATAGGTGTCCGTTGAGCCCGCGGTCTCAAGGTTTCCCGCACCTACCACGGGTTTTCCGTCAGAGACAATGTCACCAACGTTCATCGTGAATTGTTGATCAGAGATATCCGCTCGCGTTCGAAACGAATAGGGTCCGAAAAATTGAGGATCCAGACTGTCTGTGAAGATTTCGATGCGGTATTGACCCGATTCCGGGAGCACCGTCCGGCCCTGTACTCCAATGAAGTAGGCCGAAAAGACACTTCCCCCGGACGGCCTCAGCACCCGCCAGCGGAGGTTGTTCTTGAACTTCGGGTCTTGACTGAGGGATTCGAAAAACACGACCTGGCCAGCAGTCGCCGAGAACAAATAGCTATCGCGAGAACCGCCGACCTCCAGTCTTCCCGCACCAGCAGCAGGGACCCCGTCAGAAACTTCGGTGCCGATGGCATAGGGAAACGACTGATCCGGCGGAATGGGAGATGTGCGGAATGTATAGGCGCCAAACAACGCCGAATCATTGCCATCCGTAAATATCCGAATCCGGTATTGTCCGGCTTCCGAAAGCTCAATGCGTCCCTGCGAAAACGAAAAGAAAGAACTGAATACAGCGGGCCCGGAGGGCTTGATCAATTGCCAGCGAAGACTGTTCTTAAAGGCGGCGTCCTGAGTCAGTGATTCGAAAAACACCAAGTGGCCCGCAATTGCTGTAAAGGTAAAGTTATCCTCGGAACCACCCATCTCAAGCCTGCCGGCTCCCGCCGCCGGAACGTTGTTGGAGACCAGATTTCCGATAGCATAGGGAAACGTCTGATCCGGAGGAATAGGCGTCACTCGAAAGGAATAGGAGCCTATCCACGTCGGATCGGTCCCGTCCGAAAAAACGCGAACCTTGTAGGTGCCACTTTCCGTCAATAGTTTTCTGCCTTGAGGACCTGAGAAGTAGCCCGAAAAAATTGCCAGCCCCGACGGCTTGATCAAGCTCCATCGCAAATTTCTCTTAAAAGCGGCATCCTGGCTCAACCCTTCAATGAACACCAATTGACCGGCGGTGGCGGCGAAGGTGTAAACATCATCGTCCTTTGCCGCCAATAACCTCCCGGCCCCCACGCCCGGAACGCCATCAGAGATCGTATCTCCAATCGCGATGGCAAACACTTCGGCACTGGCGTTCAAGGGCGCAAGGAATGCGATTCCAACAGCCAAACTCAGCTTGATCCATGCGAACTCAATCTTTAAGCGATTCATAACTGCGATTTTATTCGTTGAGAGAATACTTCCGCCATCGAAGAGGGTTTTCCCTGATCGATCACGGAAACATTCAGCCGTGGAAATCTCTCACAAAACCATCGGAAATGAAAGAAAAGAGAAGAACTCTCGTTTCAGTTCCCTTCCTGGTACTGGTACCCTCACTTCGATTCCTAGCATTGTCCGCCCTACGTTCCAAGCCGCCCCCGATCTTCGTTTCATTTCTTCAACAAATCCACCGATCCTGAGACGGAAGTTCAGCGCGTTTCACACCCGCATGAAGCGTTCGTTGACGAACATCGCGGATGAGCGTTAGATCGCCTCTCTCAACGAACTCACACCAAGGACTACTATGCCAAAACAAGTGACGAAAGAATATTTGCTTCTATTCCGTGGCGGTGCCAATCCAGAGGACATGACCCCCGACCAGATGAAGACGACGATGAACGATTGGATGTTATGGATGAAGGGGCTGAAGAAGAGCAAACAACTGACATTGGGCCATCCTTTGCAGGACGGAGGCAAGATGCTGTCCGGTGCGAAGGGAAAAAACGTCGCGCCGTGCTGCGACACCCCAGATTCGATTGGCGGCTATATGCTGATCAGAGCAAAAAACTTGGCTGAAGCCACCAAGATTGCCAAAGGCTGCCCGATCTTCAACAACAGGGGAACAGTGGAACTGCGGGCCATACAGGAGATGCCAACCATGTAATGACTGGAAAGCCGCCCGCTTCTCCGAGCCGGACTCCCCGTTCTGGTATCATTCCTTCATCAAACGCAAGGATCCTTCATCGAATACGACCGCGCCAGCTTCCGACTGAAACTCGCAAACCAACTCAACCCGTATGGTCAAGAAACGCATGCGGCCTCTTTGCAGTAACATTTCAGGATGCCACCGAGGCCCTCGCGAGTCTGGATGTCCCCTGCCCTTTCACCGATCCGATCCTCGGGCGCTGGAAACAGGATCACGTTGCCCTTGCTTTGGTGATTTCGCTCCGCGTGGAAGTGATTCACGTAGTTTTCAAGGCAGTGGCGGAGAGAGCTTTCTCCGCAAAGAATCATTTTCGACAGGAACTCGGTCTTTACCGATCGAATCCGGTTCTTCGTCACCAGATACTCGTTGCGCAGGAGGAGTTCCTGATCAAATGAACCGGAGAGGGTCGCCAACATGGGTTTCCGATTCATCGACGAGACTGAACGGCGGCAACGGCCTGCGAGCAATCTTCTGATCGCCCTGCAATTCGTTGAATATTGGCAGGTTCGAGTTTTTGACCTTACGGCCTTTAACGTGTCAGATCCGCCCACTGCTACACAACTGTTCACGACCAGGGAGCGTGTATTGTCTCAGCGATCCTATGTTCGCACGACCCCGGGATAATCCCGGACTTATCAATAACTCAAGTATTTCGATTGACTCCCGGGCAATATTCCGACCATAAGCGCGTCATGGACGCCGCGCATCTGTCCCATCCACCCGCCGCTTGGCGCAAGAACCGGGCTGAATCCTTGGACCCCGGATCGCGCGCCTTCACCCTGATCGAACTTTTGGTCGTCATCGCGATCATTGCCATCCTGGCGGGCCTGCTTTTGCCGGCGCTTTCGCAGGCCAAAGAAAAGGCGCGGCGCGCCTCCTGTCAGAGTGCTCTTCGACAACTGGGTCTCGCGCTGCACATGTACGCCAACGACAATGGGGACCGGCTTCCCCAGGGTTATCGCGACAACGGCGACTCGCACACGATTTGGATCAGCACGAATACCTTCAATGCCATTCGCCAATACAGCGCGTCGAATATGGCCACCTGCCCGAGCCTCGTGTCGATGGGTTTCCGCTATCAAGCACCCTTCGGTTATGTTATTGGCTATAGCTATAATGCCGGACACAAAAAGCCATGGAGTGGAGAACCCAATCCCTGGGTCTCCCCGCAGCGCCTGACGGACGATCCGTCACTCTCGCTTGCCTGTGACCTAAACGCCTGGGCCGAGCCCCCTGGCGGATGGGTGATCGCCCCGCATGGATACCCCGGCGCGATTCGACGAAGCGGCAGTGTTTTCATGTCCATCACCAAAAAGACCACCTCACGCGAGGTCGGAGCAGCCGGCGGCAACGTGCTGCTCCTGGATGGCTCGGTGCAATGGCGTAACATCAACCGGATGACCAACCATTGGGCCTACACCGCCGGCATCTACTGGAATGCCTGGTGAATAGCCGCAGAGCGCCAAAGCATTTTCATCTGGTGGTTGAGACACCTCAGGGGAATTTGGTCGCGGGCATGAAATCGTTTTAGGGCACCTACACGGCGCGGTGCAATCGGCGGCACAAATTGTTCGGGCACTTGTTCAGCGGGCGCTACAAGGCGTTGATCGTGGACGGGAGTGGGAACGGTTATCTCAAGACGGTTTGTGATTATGTGCATTTGAATCCGTCCCAGGCCAAAGTATTGAAGCCAAACAAGTCGTTGAGCGCATATCGGTGGAGCAGTTGGCCGGAGTGAAGGTCACGGTGAGGTGGATTGCCGAGCGTTTGGAGATGGGAACAGCGAGTTATGTAAACAATCATCTGTACCGCTGGCGCAAGGGGCTATTGGTGTGATTAAACGGTCACTCATGAGTAAACGATACCAAGAATTGACCTCATTTCTGATCCCATTTCGCGGGATCTTCAGAGACAAATTGCAGCAATAGTTGACGGTACAACTGAATCGACACCGCGTCATTCGCCTTCAATTGCATCCGCCCCGCCCCAGAATCGTGCGCGAAGCAGCGCGAGCGGGTTTTTCATCACAGGCGACAGCGTACAGTCAAAAACTCATGCGTCATCTCGGTAATAAAATGTCAAGAGGCCGCCGAGGCGCTCGCGAGTCTGGATGTCCCCTGCCCTTTCACCGATCCGATCCTCGGGCGCTGGAAACAGGATCGCGTTGCCCTGACGTTCGAGAACATTGCCAACGGTCTGACGATTGATCTCGTAACCCACGTTGCTGAGCGCACCCACAATCCGCCGGTATCCCCAGCGACGATTCTCCCGAGCAAACTTCAGCACCATTTCTTCGATCGCCTGCGCCGTCGGTGCGCGCCCCACCGAAGATCGACCCTTCGATCCGTCGAACTTCATGGCAACGAGTTTGCGGTGCCAGCCAAGAATGGTTTCGGGTCGAACAATCTGCGCCACTTCCATCGGGGCTTTCCTGAAGACGCTGGCCAATCGCGGCCAAGCTGATTCGCTCCGGGTCCGTGAGCTGTCACCGCCCTAATCGCGGAGTGTCGAAAACCTCGTGAACTGGTCAGTGGCGCAAAGCGGCCTCACGAACACGGGTTTCTGAACTTCACGGACATCGCGCCGGATCAAGGTGCGCGTCCTCACGCTCAACGACGACGTAGCGTTGATCAACGACGCCCAGCCCATCGTGGCCGAATTGCGCGCGAACAGGGTGCGCGTGGATGCGGACTACAGCGCCACGCCGTTCAGGGCGAAGATTTCCAATGCGGAACAATTGCGCGTCCACACGGTGCTGGTCATCGGCGGTCGCGACACGGAAGCCGGCGCAGTTTCCATACGCCTGCACAGCGGTGGTCAATAGGGCGCCAAGCCTAAGGCGGCAGTCATGGCGGACATTCTGTCGAGCATCAAAGAGCGGAGAGCTTGAGCTTCTTTGAAAACGGACGTCCTCCGGGCCGCCGGGCGGCAGCCCTTATCCGGCCTTTGCATTCGCCTTCCGCCCGCCGCGCGAAACTTTCTTTGGCGCTTCACCCGTGGAGAGGAGACTGCGGGCAGTTGCGACCGCGCGGGCAACGAGTTCGCGCGTGCCTTCGCGGAGGTGCGTGTCGGTTTGCACGAAACGAACATTGTTCTCCATGTCTTCGGCGGACCAACCGCGGCTGTGCGCCACGAACGGGAACTGCGGAAAGGTGAAGCCCAGTTCGCTGAAGAACCCCAGCATCTGACCGGCGACGCCCTGCACGTTGTCCTGGCCGCCGGGATGATGAACGACGCGACCTTATTCTGGATGAGCACTCGGTCATTGAGCGTGACCTGGTTCTGCACGCAGTTCAGACGCTCAGCGAGTTTGAAATAGAGCGAACTGGCCGCACCCCAGCGAATCGGGGTCGCCACCAGCACCACATCGGCCCAATGCACGAGCGCCTCATAGACGGGCTCAAGCTCGTCCTCGGCGTCCATCTGCGTGAGCGTGCAAGGCCAGGTGCAGGCGGGCGCGGCCTTCGAGTAATAGCCCTCGCAATGTTTGAACTTCACTTCGGCCAGCTGGATGAGCTTGGTCTCGCAGCCAAGCTCATCGCGCATTGTCGGCGGGCAGATGCTGCTAGACGATTTGGGCAAGGAGACGTTAGTCAGAATTATCAGGAAAGTAGCCGAATTCTGCAACGATGAATAAATGAACCAACCTACAGCTCAACTCTCGACACCAATTCTATATGACAAATCCACGCTTCGCTGTCGTCCAGCTCGATGAAATCCCGCCGACACCTTGTCCCTGCGGACAGGCGCGCCGCGCCTTTAAGGAAGATTGGAACCAACTCGCCACCGTGCATCTCACGGACATCCACGCGGACAGCCGTGCCCACTACCACCAGAAAATGACGGAGATCTATATCGTGCTTGAAGGGGAAGGCCATCTCGAGGCCGACGGCACAATCATCCCGCTCAAGCCCATGACCACCGTCATGATTCGCCCCGGCTGCGTCCACCGCGCCGTCGGCAAACTTCGCATCATCAACGTGCCCATGCCGCCATTCGATCCGGCGGATGAGTTTGAGGTGTAAGATCCATGACAAACCAAGGAACTGTTATGATCGCTGTTTTTCACCCGACGCTCCGTCTGGCGCTCCTGATTCTCGCCACCCTGACCACTGCTTATGCCGGAGGTGTCGCAGTGCCGCTGTTCGACGGAAAGGCGTTGGACGGATGGGAAGGGAACCGCGCCGTCTGGCGCATTGAAGACGGCGCGATCACCGGAGGTTCGATGGCGGGGAACCCGCGCAACGAATTTCTCGCAACCACCAACCGGTATCGGAACTTCATCCTGCGTCTGGAATACCGGATCGTCGGCAGTGAGGGCTTCATCAACGGCGGCGTCCAGTTCCATAGCGTTCGTCTGGCCGAACCGGCGTTCGAGATGAGCGGATATCAGGCCGACATCGGCCCGGATCGCTCGGGCAACCTCTACGATGAAGCGGCGCTTGCTGCCGCGAAGTTCGCGATGACTGCGCATGATCCAAGACTCAAGTTTGAAGACATCGAAAAGAGCGAGCGACCGATCGTCGCGGCACTGGCTATCGCAGTGGCCCGGCAGCAAGCCGACCATGGCGAACAGGAAGCGCAGGCGGAGGCGACCGTCCCTGCCGAGCTGGAGCACGGAGAAGAGCATAACATCGTCCTCTATTGGGCCGGCTGCGGATTGGCACCGTCCACCATGCGGACGACCATGAGATCGCCCGGCTGGACATCCAGGGCCAGCTTGATTTGCTGGTAAAGCGGTTGGACTGATGCGGCGTTACTTGCGACGTGTGCTCCGCAAGCCTGAGCAGTAGATATTACCCGTTCGTCTTTCATACTCTGGTGGACGTTGCAAGTTTTTGCGCGTCCGCCAGTCTTCATGCCATCAATCAATAATGCCTTAAAAGGCGTCTGTATCTCCCATCGTTGCCAACGATTTTCGGTAAGGTGCCGTTTTGGTGCCATTGCAGCCATCATTCGTGCCTCAGGCTAGATGCCAATGGTCATCTCCTTGAGCTGCTTGGTGGCGATGCCCACGGGACGGTCCACTGGAATGCCGGCACAGGCGAGGAGCGTGGTGAGCAGGTCGCCTTGATTGCCTTTGGTATCGGCCAGGAAACGTCCCGTGTTGATAGAGCCGCCGCCCTTGCCGGAGAGGATGAAGGGAAGATTTTCGCGAGCGTGCTTGTTCCCGTCTTCAAGGCCGGAGCCCCACATCATGATGCAGTTGTCGAGCAGAGTGCCGTCTCCTTCGCGCAGGCTGTGCATCTTCTTCACCATGTAGGCAAACTGGGCGATGTTGAAGGCGGTGATCGCGGCGACGTTCGCGACTTGGTCGGGCTTGTTGTTGTGATGGGTTTGGGAGTGATGCTCATTACTGAATCCGAGTTCCGGATAGGAAACACCGTTCGGGGTCGAGCCAATGTAGGTGCTGACGCGAGTCGTGTCGGTTTGGAAGGCGAGCACGTTGAGGTCGCACATCACCTGCATGTATTCGCTGCGTTTGTCGCCCTCCGGAATCTTGACCGCGATGGGCGGGGAATCCGAAGCGTTGCGTTTGCTCACGCGGACTCCGGCCTTCTCCAGCGCCGCCTCCTTCTGTCGGAATTCGATGGCGGCAATGCGGCGCTCGACGGCGCGCACGCTGTCGAGGTATTCATCCATTTTGTGTTGATCGTCCTGGGGCAGTTTCCGTCGAAGCTCTTTGGCGCCGCCGATCACCAGATCCAGCATCTGCCGGTCCAGAGGGTCCGTCTGGCGGATGTGTCCAGGTCGATCGGATTTTCCGAAGAGCCGGTTCAGGACGCTGCGCGGATTGATCTCGGCGGGGACGGCCTGGGTGGGTGAACGAAAGCTGCAGTGGGTATAATACCCCTCGTTGAGTCCCTCCTGGTTTTCCTTGTGCGTCTGCGGCATCGTGGCCAGCTCCAAGGACGGCAGTGAGGTGAACCCGCCCACGTAATTGGCCGCGATTTGGTCCGCTGAAATCCCGATGTTGATCCGGTTTCGAGTGTTCGCATCCGGCAGCATGGCCGTAAGCCAGGTGGACAACTCGAGGGCATGCGGGGCCCCATTGAATGGCGCGATCGCAACTCCCGAAATTCCCTTCATCAACAAGCACTGATCGAGGATGGGACGCAGCGATTCCAAAGCCGGCGGCGGCGACGACAGGAAGCTCTCCGAACTCTTGGGCCAGAACTGCTCCATGATGACCCCGTGGGGCATGTACATGAATCCGAGGCGAACCGGCGGTTTGTACGGCTTGCCCTGGCTAGGCTCCGCCCAGCCCATGGATTCCAAAAGGGGCAGCGCGAGTGTGGCTCCGATCCCTTTCAGGCACGTGCGACGATTTATGAGGAAGTTACTTTTCAAGGGATAATGATGCGAGTTGTTCCTGGATCCGACGGTGAGTGAAAGGATAGCTGGTCACGATTTCAGTGATGAGAGTTTGGATGCGATAGCCGTCTTTGGCGATGGTTGCCATCAATTGATCCACCACGATATCGTCGTAGCCTTCAAGCTGGCGGCACAAGGCATAGCCCAGCAGTTTCTCCGTTAGATTGCGGGCCAGGTCGCTCTTTCGGGCGGCGATGATGGCTTTCAGCTCTTTGGGAGAAGTGAAGTGTTTTCCACCGGGAAGTTCGCCCGCGGCGTCAATCGGCCCTCCGGAATCATCCTGGTAGCGCCACCGCCCGATGGCATCAAAATTCTCCAGGCCAAAGCCGATGGGATCGAGGACCTTGTGGCAACCGGCACAAGTGGCGTCCTTGCGGTGCAGTTCCGTGCGTTGGCGCAGGGTTAGATTCTCGATCGCCTGCTTGTCCTGTTTTTCCAGGGTCGGCACGTTCGGCGGTGGAGGTGGGACGTGTTCTCCCAGCACCTGTTCGAGCACCCACGCGCCGCGTTTGACGGGGCTGGTGCGGTCAGGAAACGAGGTCACGGCCAGAATGCCGGGCATTCCCAAGATGCCTCCTCGATTGGCATCGGTCAGCTTCACCTTGCGCCACCGGGAACCGATGACTTTTTTGTCCAGGCCGTAAAGCGCGGCCAGGGTCCCGTTGAGGAACGTGTAATCACAATCCACTAGACTGACGACGCTCCGATTTTCCCGCACGATGCTTTCAAAGAACAGCCGGGCCTCGTCATACATCGCCGAGCGCATCACGCTGGTCATTTGGGGGAATTTGGCGGGGTCGAAGGTTTTGCTTTCCAAGCTCCCCAGCCCGAGCCACTGCGCGCCAAAACCATCAAACAAGGCCCGCGATCGTGGATCCTCCAGCAAACGCTTCACTTGCGCCTTCAACACGGCCGGCTCGTGGAGTTTCCCGCGATCGGCCAGCGCCGACAGTTCAGTATCGGGCATGGTGGCCCACAACAAATACGACAAACGGGAAGCCAGTTGATAATCATCGATGGGAACGATTGAGCGGCCCGATCCAGGCTCCATGGCGGGCGTGATGAAGAGGAACTGGGGGGACACGAGGACTGCTTTGAGCATTAAGCGCAGGGCGGCCGGATAGCCGAGGTTGTTTTCGCGCGCGAGATCGAACACCCGCAGCAGGACATCCAGCTCCGTCTCAGTGGGGGGCCGGCGATACGCGTTTCGCGCCAGAGAACGGGCAACCTTTCTCGCCGCCGCCCGCTCGTCAGAGCCTGGGCGTGGCGTTTTGCCGAAGAGCTGCTTTTGCGCCTTGGTGGGTGGCCCGTCTTTGGGCCCCAGAACCCGGTCCAACGCCTCATGGGCGATCGCGAGATACTGCTCCGACTGCAGCGGTGACAACGTGTTCAGATACCCCTCTCCGAATACTTCGTCCGGCAACTCATCAGCAACGCCCGGATCCACCCCGAAGAGATCATGCAGCGTGTTGCCATACTCCACCTTGGTCAAACGACGGATTGCAAACGGACCCGGATCTTTCGAGCTGAGAAATTTGATCCTGCTGATCCCATTCAAAAACTTCTGACGCTCCTCATCCGTTGGCTGCTTCGCCGCATCATCCGGCGGCATGTCGTGGGATTTCACGGCGGCAATCGCCTGCTTCCACCGTTTGCTGGACGCAGTTTCGCCGGGTTTCTTGAGGGATGGTCCGAAGTTGATTCCGCCCTGCTGTCGATCTTGCCCGTGACAACGCGTGCAGTACGTGTCCACGAATGGGGTGACCACCTCTTTGAAGGACTTCCTGGCCTCGACCTGCAGTGCGGCGAAATCCGCGTCGTCCGCGGGCATCGCTTCGCAACACAGAGTCAGTGACAACGCAAAGGCAACGAGAGCCATCGCGATCACGCCACCACCCAATGTTCTGGATCTCTTCATTCGTTTCTCGGCTTCGGCTGCGGACTGTACCCGGAGGATCAGCCCCTGCTCTAGCTGAATTGAGACAAGATTCATCGAAAAAGCGGGATGGCTTTTGCCGAGATCGACGGGCTGCGATGACGATGGCGTAATCGAAACCGGCATCACCCTCCAGTTTACACAGCGACCAGAATCCACAACCATCCGCCCATGAGTTACGTGAGGGTGGATGTCGAATCAGACGGGCCAATTCCAGGCGACTACTCGATGATATCCTTCGGTGCGGTCCTAGTCACTCCCACGCTCGACATGACCTTCTACGGGAAGCTGCGGCTCATCTCCGACAAGTGGATTCCTGAAGCCCTGGCGGTGAGCGGATTCGGTCGAGATGAAGTCTTGAATAATCGCGGAGCGTCAAAAGGGCTTTCCTGCGAAAGCCCGTGAATCGGCCACTGACTTCGAGGCACCGGGGGGGAGCGTGACGCTCGTATTGTCAAAAACATCATGCGGCCTCTCGGTAGTATAATATTGAGCGCAACATTAGTAATAGAATTTCAGGAGGCCGCCGAGGCGCTCGCGAGTCTGGATGTCCCCTGCCCTTTCACCGATCCGATCCGCGGGCGCGGGAAACAGGATTAGGTTACCCTTGCCTTGGTGATTTCGCTCCGCGTGGAAATGATTCACATTGTTTTCAAGGCAGTGGCGGAGAGAGTTTTCTCGGAAAAGAATCATTTTCGACAAGGCTCGGTCTTTGCCGATCGAATCCGGTTCTCCGTCACCAGTTGCTCGTTGCGCAGGAGGAGTTAGTGATCAACCGAACCGGAGATGTACGGCAGCAGTCGTTTCCAATTCATCGAAGAGACTTAACCGAGTCAACGGCCTCGGAGCAATCTTCGGATCACCCTGCAAATCGTTGAATATCGGTAGGTTTGAGTTTTTTGACCCTACGGGACCTGCTGAAAATGTCTCTTCCGGAGCAGGATCCGCCAGAAGTTCGGCGGAAGTTCGTCTTGGACGGAAACCAGCTGACCCTGGCCTGACCCATCGATGGAAAAGACCGGCAGGTTAAGTTTACGCGTTTGGCGCCGTGAACAAGCCAACCGAGGCAGCAGTATTCCCTTGAGAGCTTAACAAATTCAACGTTTTCCCGGTTTGGGCAGGCATTTCTGGAAAACAATGCTTGCTATAACCGTGGAGCGTCAATAAAGCGGACTCCTATCAATGAACATGTGGGTGGAAAGTTCGCGGCGTCGCCTGTGGCAGCGGCGGGCCGGATCTCGTATGGTCAAAAAACTCATGCGGCATCTCGGTAATAAAATTTCAAGAGGCCGCCGAGGCGTTCGCGAGTCTGGATGTTCCCTGCCCTTTCACCGATCCGATCCTCGGGGGCTGGAAACAGGATCACGTTGCCCTTGCCTTGGTGATTTCGCTCCGCGTGGAAATGATTCACGTTATTCTCAAGACAGCGGCAGAGATGGTCGCCAGCATTCGTTTCCAATTCATCGAGGAGACTTAACCGAGCCTACGGCCTGCGAGCCATCTTCTGATCGCCCTGCAACTCGTTGAATATTGGTAGGTTCGAGTATTTTGACCGTACGACGAACAACTCACATTCCAACGCGCAACCGAACCTCCATCGGGCAGAGTGCCGGAGAAGTCTTCGCTCTTCGAGGCGCAGGCGGAATGGTTGAGGGCGACCAAGGCCTTTGAAGGCAGCATCCCGACTATCACGCTGAACGGAACGATATTCACCAACATCTCGTTCTCGCTCCCCCAAGGCTCGAAACACGTCCACTAATCTGAAAGCATCATGCGAACTCATACCATCACTCTTGCGTTGTTCACGGCGTTGCAAATCAGCGGCACGGGTTGTCGGAAGTCGGCTGACGATCACGGCCACGACCACGAACCCAAGACGGCGCAGATCACCGTCTGGACTGACCGCCATGAAGTCTTTGCCGAGCATCGCGCTCCCGTGGCGAACAAGGCGACGACGTTCATCACGCACGTCACCGACTTGCACACGCTTGAGCCGCGACGCGAGGGGATGGTGAAGTTCGTTCTCCGCCAGGGCGGAACGGTGGTCGAGCATCCGCAGGCCGCTCCGGCGCGGGCGGGAATCTACCTGCCGGGCATCACCCTTCCGAAGGCGGGCGACTGGCAGTTGACGCTGCTCATTCCAACGGACGGCACGAATGCGCCGGTTGAGTTGGGCACGATCAAGGTCTATGCGGATAAACACGCCGCCGAG
Organism: Akkermansia muciniphila; assembly: GCA_945900455.1. Classification (GTDB taxonomy): domain Bacteria; phylum Verrucomicrobiota; class Verrucomicrobiia; order Limisphaerales; family UBA9464; genus SIBK01. Next base: position 13,006 of record CAMDJH010000034.1, on the reverse strand, counting down.
CACGCCGAGATTGCCGACGGACCGGAAGGCGTGACCTTCCTCAAGGAGCAGCAATGGAAAATCCTCTCGAGGACCGCGCCTGTGACCAAGCGCCGTCTGGTCGAGCGGCTGCGGGTCGCGGCGCGCGTGCGGGCGAAGCCGGGGTTGAGCGCGACCATCACCGCTCCAGTTTCGGGCCAATTGGTCGCGGCGTCCGGACAAACCTTGCCGCAGCCCGGTCAGCGGGTGGAGGCGGGCCAGTTGCTTGCATTGCTCAAACCCAACTTCTCCGAAGCAGGCGCGAAAGTCGCCGAAGCCCAAGCCGAGTTCGCCACGGCCAAAGCCGGACTCGACCAAGCTGAGTCCGCCTACAACCGCACGAAGAAACTCGCCGCTGAACAAGCGAAGTCACTACGCGAACTTCAGGAAGTGGAACTCGCCTATCAATCCGCCAAGGCGCGCTATTCTGCCGCCGCTGGATTCCTCTCGACGTTTAAGCAAGCGGGCGGAACGTCATCGCCGGATGCGCCGCTGCTGATGGAACTTCGCGCTCCGATTGCTGGCATACTCAATTCCGTGAATGCTGGGCCGGGCGAAGTCGTCGCAGCGAACCAACCGGTTTTCACCGTGCTAAACCCGGAGACGGTCTGGATCGAAGCGAGCATTCCCGAATCGGGCGTTTCTCGACTGAGCAAAGCCAAGGATTCCGCTGTCGAGTCTCCCGGTGAACCCGGACGATTCATGCCGATCACTGGGGACGGTCGCGGTCAACTTCTGTCGCTCGGCTTGGAAGTGGACGCAGTCACGCGCACCGTGCCGCTCATTTACGAGACGGCCAACCGCGAGGGCCAATTCCGCGTCGGCCAGAACGTCACACTCCATGTGGAGACGGCGCGGGTGGACGAGACGGTTGCTGTTCCTGAAAGCGCGCTCGTCGAAGAAGGCAACCAATTGGTCGCCTTCGTGCAGGTGAGCGGCGAGACGTTCGAGAAGCGCGAGATCAAAGCGGGCATTCGCGACACCGGATTCGTGCAGGTGCTCGACGGCATCAAGGAAGGCGAGCGGGTGGTCACGAAGGGCGCGTATGCCATCCGGCTCTCGTCCATCTCGGGTGTCATCCCCGCGCACGGCCACGCTCATTGAGGCACGCCCATGAACAAACTCATTCACTGGGCCTTGAACAACCGGGCGCTGGTGATCGTCGCCGCGCTGCTCCTCACCATCTTTGGCATCCACACTGCCACGCGGATGCCAGTGGACGTGTTTCCCGATCTCACCGCGCCCACCGTCACCGTCATCACCGAGGCGCACGGCATGTCGCCGACAGAGGTGGAGACGCAAATTACGTTTCCCATCGAGACGGCGGTGAACGGTGCATCGGGCGTGCGGCGTGTGCGCTCGGCCACGGCAGTCGGCATTTCCGTGGTATGGGTGGAATTCGAGTGGGGCACGGACATCCGCAACGCCCGGCAAATCGTCAGTGAAAAGATTAGCGGCGTGACGGGCGACCTGCCGCCAGAAGGCGAGCGCCCGACGCTTGCACCGCAATCGTCCATCATGGGAGAAATCCTCTTTCTCTCGCTCTCCTCCGAGCAACATTCGCCAGCGGAACTCCGCAGCTACGCCGAGGTTTCGCTGCGTCGCCGTCTGCTGGCCGTGCCGGGTGTCTCGCAAGTAACGCCCATTGGAGGCGGCGAGAAACAGTTTCAAGTCGTCGTCAATCCCGCTGCGTTGCAGTCGCATAATGTCACGTTGAATCAGGTCATCCGCGCGCTGGAAGAAGGCAACGAAAACGTCTCCGCTGGCATCATCAACGAGCGCGGCGCGGAATGGCTGGTCACGGGCGTTGGTCGCATTCACTCCCTCGAGGACATCGGCGCAACGGTCGTCGCCGCGCGACACGGAGTGCCAACACTGGTGCGCGACCTCGGTGAAGTGAAGGTCGGCGAAGCTCAGAAGCGCGGCGAAGGTTCGGCGATGGGCAAGCCCGCCGTCATTCTCGGCATCCAGAAACAGCCGGGCGCAAATACGCTCGAACTGACCAAGCGCCTCGACGCGGTGCTCGCTGATGTTACGACGAAGCTCCCCGCTGGAATGAAGCTCAAGACAGACATCTTCCGGCAGGCGGATTTTATTCAGGTGTCCGTGCATAACGTCCAGACGGCGCTGCTCGAAGGCATCGTGCTCGTCACGATCATCGTGCTGCTGTTCCTGGCGAACTTCCGCGCGACGCTCGTCACGCTTACGGCGATTCCGTTGTCGCTCGTCACTGCGGTGCTCGCGTTGAAATGGTTTGGGGCATCCATCAACACGATGACGCTCGGCGGCATGGCCATCGCCATCGGCGCGCTGGTGGACGACGCGGTGATTGACGTGGAAAACGTCTTCCGCCGACTGCGCGAGAATCATCACAAGCCCGAGGAAAAACGCCACCCCATCTTGCAGGTCGTGTTCGACGCGAGCGTGGAGATTCGGAGTTCCATCGTCTTCGCCACGCTCATCATCGCGCTGGTGTTCATTCCGATCTTCTTCCTGGCGGGCGTCGAGGGCCGCTTGTTGCAACCGCTCGGGGTCGCCTACCTCGTGGCGCTTGCGGCGTCACTCGTGGTCGCCGTCACTGTGACGCCGGTGCTTTGTTTTTTTCTGCTGCCCAAAAGCAAGGGCGTGATGGCAGATCACGAACCCAAATTTGTGCAATGGCTCAAGACCCGATACGCGCCGATTCTGCAATCGGCCCTGGCTCATCCGTGGCGTTTCACTCTGCCCGCCGTGGTGGTCCTCGCACTTGCTTTGCTGGCGACGACGTGGATGGGCCGCGCGTTCCTGCCGGAGTTCAATGAGGGTTCGCTCACCATCAGTGCGGTGACGCTGCCCGGCACATCGCTGGGGGAATCCGACGGGCTGGGTCGCGTGGTGGAACAGACCTTGTTGAGTTTTCCGGAAGTCGTCTCCGTCGCGCGCCGCACCGGACGTGCGGAACTCGACGAACACGCCCAAGGGGTCGAATCCGCCGAACTCGATGTGTCCATCGTGATGAAGGACCGGAACAAGAAGAAGTTTCTTGAAGCATTGCGCGCCGCCTTCTCGCAAGTGCCCGGCATGAACATCACCATCGGCCAGCCGATTTCACATCGCATTGACCACATGCTCTCCGGCACGAGAGCAAACATTGCGGTCAAGATTTTCGGCGCTGACCTTTACCAGCTTCGCTCGCTGGCGGAGAAGTCGCGGCAATCAATGCAAGGCGTCGCGGGTGTTGTGGATTTGTCCGTCGAGCAGCAAACCGAAGTGCCGGTATTGAAGATCAAGTTCGAGCGCGAGGCGATTGCCCGTCATGCGCTGACCATCCGCGATGTAGCCCGCACGGTGGAAGCCGCACTGCAAGGAGTGAAGGCATCGCGTGTCCTTGAGGGTCAGACCTCCTACGACATGGTGGTGCGGCTGGAGAATGCCGAAAGCTGGCAACTCGACACGCTCGGCGATTTACTCGTGGACACGCCCGCCGGAGCACGCGTGCCGCTGCGGTCACTGGCGCGCATCCAGCGCGACACCGGCCCGAACCAGATTCTACGCGAGCAAGTGGAGCGGAAGATTGTCGTGCAATGCAACGTCGCGGGACGCGACGTGACCGCCGTGGTGAACGACATTCAAAAACTGGTGAGCCCGATTCTCGCGGCGACGCCCGGCTACCGCGTGGAATACGCAGGTCAGTTCGAGAGTGCCGCCGAAGCGGGGCGCACGCTTACGCTCGTCAGTCTTGGAGTGGTCATCGGCATCGGATTCCTGTTGCACCTGGCGTTTCGCTCGGCCCGCGATGCCGCGCTCATCATGCTCAACCTGCCACTGGCGCTCATCGGCGGTGTGGCAGGAGTGTTCGTCGACGGTGGCGTGCTGAGCGTCGCATCGCTCATCGGTTTCATCACCGTGTTCGGCATTGCGACACGGAACGGCATCATGCTCGTTTCACACATCCGACATTTGCAGGAACACGAGGGCGTGACCGACTTCCGCGAAGCCGTGCGACGCGGCGCAATGGAACGACTCGTCCCAATTATGATGACCGCGCTTGCCGCTGGCCTTGCGCTCATTCCGCTCGCGCTGGGCGGTGAACAACCCGGCAACGAAATCCAAACCCCGATGGCCATCGTGATCCTGTTCGGTCTGCTGACCTCGATGGTGCTCAACATGATTATTGTTCCCGCGCTGTATTTCAGGCTCGGGCGGCCTTCACCTCTCCAACCCACTTTCTGATATGACTCAATACATCCTCAAAATTCTTGTTACCACGGTCCTGGTCGTGGCGATTGCAGAAGTGTCGAAGCGCAGTTCACTGGTGGGCGGGCTGCTGGCGTCGCTACCATTGGTTTCGTTCCTCGCCCTGTTCTGGCTCTACCTCGACACCAAGGACACCGGGAAAGTGGCAGCTCTTTCGAGCAGCATTTTCTGGCTGGTGTTGCCGTCGCTGGTCTTCTTCCTCGCGCTGCCGCCGCTGCTGTTGAAACTGAAACTGAATTTTTATTTCAGTTTCGGGCTGGCGACCGCGCTCATGTTCGCCGGCTATGGCGCGATGCTGGTCATATTAAAGAAGGCCGGTGTGAACCTGTGAGATATCTTTCTATGAAAACTTCAATTCTCCTGATCCTGCTGATCGCTCTCCCAGGCGCGCCATGTGCCCGCGCCGCCACGAACCAGCTTGAGTCGCTCACCCTCGAACAGGCGCTGGAAATGGCCGAACGTCGGCAGCCGCAGCTGGCCGAAGCTCGCGCGCTGGTGGAAGCCGCCGCTGGCCGCGCCCAACAAGCCGGAGCGTTCCCGAATCCCGAAGCCATTGTAGGCGCGCAACAAGTTCCATTCAGCAGCGACTCGTCGAACCAACGGGAATACGTCACGGGGATTGCTCAACCCATTCCGCTTGGCGCGCGGCTGGGCAAGGCGCGCGAGGCGGAAATGCTCGAACGCGAGGTTCGCGTGCGCGGCTTGGAAGTCACCCGTCGCGACTTGCGCAAGCACGTTCACAGCGCCTTCGCCACGGCGCTATATCAGGAGAAGGCGTTCGAGACGCAGAGCCACATCGCACGGAGCGTGGAAAAGGTTGCAGCAACCACCAAGGCCCGCATGGACGCCGGTGATGCCGTTCCACACGATTTGGCCCGAATCGAAATCGAATTCGCGCGGGCCAAGGTGGAAGTCCAGCGCAGTCAATCCCTGCGCGAGCAGGCGATGCTGGGACTGGCTGCTGCCATAGGTGACAGTCGCCTGAGCGTGAAGTCACTCGCCGCAAGTCTCGACACGACGTTCGAGATTCCAACGCTGGAATCACTCGCCGCCAGCCTGTCCGCACAACCGGAGTTTGCTTTGGCCGATGCCAATGTGCGCGCCAGCAACGCGCGGATTGACCTGGCGAAAGCGGAACGCATCCCCGATGTGAAAGTCGAGGCGCTCTATCACCGCCTCGAAGCCACAAAGGAAAACACTTTTGACATAGGCCTTAGCATCCCGCTGCCGCTGTTCAACCGCAACCAGGGCAAGCTGCGCGAAGCCCGCGCCGAAGTCGCCGCTGCCGAGGCGCGGTCGCGCAGGACGGAGAACGAATTGAATCTCCGCTTGCGCGAGTCCTACGCGCAGTTGACCAGCGCCCTGGCGGCCTCCCGCGCGCTCCAAACCGAAATTCTACCGCGCGCCGAAACCGTGTTAAAGTCCGCCGAATCCCGCTACGCGGCGGGCGATACGAGCCTGGCTGATGTGCTGCCAGTCCGCCGAGATTGGGCCGCCATCCAGTTGAGCCATCTCGAATCCCTGCGCGACGTGATGCAGGCGTGGGCACAGGTGTCGGGATATTTGAAATCGCCGTAAAGGCGGGGCGAAGTCGTATGGTCAAAAACTCATGCGGCCTCTCGGTAGTAGAATTTCAGGAAGCCTCCCAGGCGCTCGCGAGACTGGATGTCCCCTGCCCTTTCACCGATCCGATCCTCGGGCGCCGGAAACAGGATCACGTTGCCCTTGCCTGGGTGATTTCGCTCCGCGTGGAAATGATTCACGTAATCCTCAAGGAAGTGGCGGAGAGAGCTTTCTCCGAAAAGAATCATTTCCGACAGGAGCTCGGTCTTTACGGGTCGAATCGAGTTCTCCGTCACCAGATACTCGTTGCGCAGGAGGAGTTCCTGATCCACCGAACCGGAGAGGGTCGCCAGCATTCGTTTCCAATCGTTCCAAGTCATCGACGAGACTTAACTGCGGCAACGGCCTACGACCAATCTTCTGATAGCCCTGTAAATCGTTGAATTTTGGTAGATTCGAATTTTTTGACCCTCCGGGCGCCCCAGGTGTACGCCCCAACCGATTCAAGGCTTCTTCTGTTTTGTGGCGAAATCCTCAGCGGCATGGAGGAGGCGGAGCACGTTACCGCTCCAGATGTTCGACAGATCCTTTTCGGAGTATCCAGCCTGCACGAGTGCCTCGGTGATTTTGTAGTAGCAGCTGACGTCATTCATGCCGGTGACGCCACCGCCGCCGTCCCAGTCGGCACCGAAGCCAACGTGCTCGGGCCCGACGACTTCGAGTGCATGCCGGACATGTTTCATGAAGTCGTCAAAATTGGCTCGCTTGACCGGGTATTTCGCCATGAATTCGCGTCGCTCGCGGTTCAACACCTCGGTTTGCGCGGGTGTCAGGCTGCGACTGCCGCCGTATTTTCCGAAAAACTCGGCCATCGCCTTGTTGCGGTCGGGATTTGCGGGCGTGTCGACGAGGTAGGCACTGAGGGAGTTTAACTGCATCACGCCCCCGCTCGCGGCGAGCTTGCGGATGCGGTCATCGTCGAGGTTACGCGGGTGCGCGTAGATGGCCTTGCAACTCGAGTGGGAAAGAATGATCGGGGTCTTCGAGAGTGCGAGCATCTGGTCGAAGACCTGGTCGGAGGCGTGCGAGGCGTCGAGCACGATGCCGAGGCGATTGCACTCGACGACGAGTTGTCGCCCCCGCGGGCTGAGGCCGTGCCAGGGCGCGGGCGAGGCATCGCTGGCGGAGTCGGCCATGTCATTGTGGGCCGTGTGCACCGGGCTCATCACCCGCACTCCGAGATCAAAGAATGTCTGCACCAGCGTAAGGTCCTCGCCGATGGGGTAGCTGTTCTCAATGCTGAGATAGACGATCCGCTTGCCGGCTGCGGCGATGCGCGGGGCGTCAGCGGCGGTCCGTGCGATTTCGAATTGATCCGGGTGCGCGGCGACCATCGTATGGATGCGGAGCGCGATTTGGAGCGCGGCATTTCGGGCGTGGGCGCGGCCCTCGGGCGTCAGCGGGCCCTGGCCCGTGAAGATGGCCCACATGCCGCCGTCAAGACCGCCGGCGATCATGCGCGGGTAATCCACCTGGGTTCCGTCGTCGGCGACATTGTGCGACTGCATAATGTTCCAGCCCGGCTTCTGCAGGTTCGCGGGCGTGTCGAGATGGGTGTCGAGGGTCACGAGCCGCTCATGGAGCGCGCGGGCGCGGGCGGAAAAATCAGTCTCCGCATCGGTGGCGAGCGCGGGAAGGCAGGCGAGTGCAAACAGCGAAATCGGCCAGAATGGTCTCATGTGTCAGTGTGAAACAGCGAAGCTAACGAGGCGTGGCGCCGAGCGCAATCCGTGTCCATTCGTGGTTCAGAAAACACTTTCACGCCTGTTTCAAAGTTCGGGCTAAAACCACGCGGGCTTTCAAAGCCTGGAAACATACGGAGGGGTGCTCTATCTGCCCGAGGGCGGCGGCACGGGAATCACCTCGCTCGACGTGCCCCGCGCGGAAGGAAAAAAACTCATTCTGGCCTGCTCCGCGCTGCATTCAGGCCTGCGGGCCTGGTTACGCGGGGATGATGACCAAGACCTCATCCGTTTCATCCTCCTCGAATGTTCTCGTGACACGATCGCTGCCCGCATGACGGCCCGCGCAGGACACTTCATGCCGGCCTCGCTTTTGGACAGCCAGCTCGCCACGCTCGAAGTCACTCCCGACCTCCTCCGCGTGCCCAACGACCGCGAACCGCAGGCCGTGGTGCAATCCATCCTCCAACTAATCTCATGAAAGCAACCCACTACATCCACGGAACCCGCCTAGAAGCCGGTTCTCGTTCACTGAACCCTCTCACTTCACCCGTCGATGGCGCGCCTCTCGGCAGCGTCACGGTGGCTGATGCCGCTGTTGTCGATCAAGCCGTGCAATCCGCCCAAAAAGCCTTCCAAAGCTGGAGCCTCGTGCCGGTGAAGGATCGCGTGCAGGTGCTCTACAAGTTCAAGACGCTCGTCGAACAGAACATCGGCGACCTCGCGAAACAAGTCACCGCGGAGAACGGCAAGACCACCGCCGAATCCGCCGCAGGCATCGCGCGTGGCATCGAGATCGTCGAGTATGCCGCCAGTTTGCCCCAGCTTTTCGCGGGTGAGATCCTGGAGGTCAGCACCGGTGTGGATTGCTACACGCGCCGCTTTCCGCTCGGCGTCGTCGCCGGCATCACGCCCTTCAATTTCCCCGCGATGGTGCCGATGTGGATGTTTCCGATGGCCATCGCCTGCGGCAACAGCTTCATCCTGAAACCGAGCGAGCAAGAGATGCGCGGCATGGCTTGCGGCAAGGAAATTGGTGCGATCATCAGCGTCAGGGCGAAGGAGCGCATCGAGGGCTACATCACGCGCGCGGCCGAACGTGGTGCGAGAATCCGGCTCGATGGTCGCAACCAGCAGCGTGCCGGGCACTACGTCGCGCCGACAAAGCATTCGTGTCCATTCGTGCTTATGAAAGCTGCTGTTTACTTCGGAAAGGAAGACCTCCGGGTAATCGAGCACCCCACTCCGTCGCTCGAGGACGGCGATGTGCTTTTGAAAATCCATGCCTGCTCCGTCTGCGGCACCGATCTCCGCACCTACCGCCACGGCGACAAGAAGATCATCCCGCCGCGCATTCTCGGCCATGAGTTCTCCGCCAGCGTGGTCGAGTCGAGTGCTCCGAATGCCAACGTCAAGGTCGGCGATCGCGTGGTGATGTATATCGTCATCGTCGATGGCCGCGTGGTCGGCAGCGTCGCGAAAGCCACACTCGCTGAGCTCGATGCCGCCGTCGGCGCGGCGCAGGCTGCCTTCAAGTCCTGGAGCGCACTCATGCCCTGCGACCGTGCAAAGATCATTCGCAAGGCCACCGCCCATGTCCGCACCAAGGCGGGTGAGATTGGCATGTTGATGGCCTTGGAGCAGGGCAAGCCCCTCGCACAATCCGTCAGCGAGATCGGCGGCTCGTGCGACACCATTGATTACTATGCGGCGGAAGGCGTGCGCATCGAAGGCTGGACGAACCCCACCGAGGACAAGGCCTATCGTTCCTGGGTCACCTACGCACCCGTCGGCGTGTGCGGGCTCATCACGCCGTGGAATTATCCCGTGTCGCTGTTGAGTTGGAAACTCGGGCCTGCGCTTGCCGCCGGCTGCACCGTCATCGTGAAGCCCACCACCGTCACGCCGATGTCGCCGCTGGCCTTTTGCCAGGCCCTCGCCGAGGGCGGCTTGCCCGCGGGTGTCGTGAATTGCATCACCGGCAGCGGTGCCGTGCTTGGCGACGCGCTGGTGAAGCATCGCGGCGTCGCCAAGGTCGCCATGACGGGCAGCAGCGCGGTGGGGAAACAGATTCTCACCGCCGCCGGACCTTTCCTTAAAAAGGTCTCGCTCGAACTCGGCGGCCAGTGCCCCGCCGTCGTGTGCGCGGATGTCGATCTCGACCTCGCGGCGAAGATTGTTGCCTATAAGGGCTTCCGCAATTGCGGTCAGTCGTGCAGCAGCGTGAACCGCGCCTACGTGCACTCGAGTGTCCACGACGCGTTCGTTGCCAGGCTCAAGACTGTAGCGGAGAAACTCACGCTGGGCGACGGCATCACCGACCCCAAGGTGGACGGCGGCCCCATGGCCACCGCGGACGGCGTCAAGACCTGCGAGGCCCATGTGGCCGATGCTCTGGCCAAGGGCGCAACTCTCATCACCGGAGGCAAGCGCCCGGCCGGGGAAGCCTTCGCGAAAGGCAACTACTTCCCGCCCACGATCCTCACCGGCTGCACGCAGGACATGCTCGTAATGCGCGAGGAGACTTTCGGCCCAATCGTCGGAATAGCCCCCTTTGAGAGGCTCGACGAAGCCATCACCATGTCCAACGACAGCGACTACGGCCTCGTCGCTGCGTTGAACTTCGCCATGTCAACCGCACCCACGTGGGGAGCCGCATCCGATTCCGCCCGAGCCGACGAGTGGAAACCGCTGTTCGACACGTTGCGAGAGGCTCATCTCCCGGTCATTGATGAAGCGATTGAGGCGATGGCGGTGGCAGGGCCGCACCACTTGCGCGGAAGATCTCCGCTTGACCGGCGGCGTCCGCCGTTACCTGCTCGGATCGCACACGAGGTGCGCCAAAACCGGTGAAGACATTTGCATAGGTTTCGCTGGCGGCAACGAAGTGAAGCGTATTGCCGGGACCAAAAGCATCCGCATGCTCCTCGACGGTGCAATGCTCCGGCGAAAGGCCGAAGCGTTGGCCGGCCAACGCCAGTTGCCGTTCCGCAATGTGACGCGGCAAACTGGCAAGGCAAACGCAAGCGGACCATCGCACCGAAGACCCCGGCAGGGCTTCCAGGCAGACCGCCTGAAGAATTATCTCACCCGCTTCGGCCTGACGTGGGCGGAGTGTTGCGCCTCCTAACTTCCATGGCCAACGTGATGAGCTCTCCATCCTTGATGCCGCTCCAGCCCATCTTTTGTGCCGAGACCGCGTCATTAAACTTTGTCTTTACATAGTTCTTATATAACTGCTAAGGACAAAATACGTGTTCAGTCTGATTCGCCCGGCAGGCTATAAGACAAGAAATGATCTCCCGTGGCCGCAGAGAAGTCCCTGAAGTTTGGCCATTTTCTCGCGGGGATTTCCCGGGGGGACAAATCAGAAAATGACTAGTTTCCAATGCCTGCAGAGCAGCCTCGAACTGTCAGGCCGGAGGCTTGACCCACAGAAGCCCGGCACATCAGCCGCGAGTTTCGGTACCGCCAATACCCCTCCAGCGGGTACAGCGTACCATGCTGGAAGCCCCAGTTTTTCCTTCTCTTGTGGCGGTTCCAGCCCCTCACTTTCCGTGTGGGCGCAAAATCTGAAATTGGCTGGAACACTCCGGGGGAAAACGGCGTCAAGCGTCACGTGTATGCTCAGAAGCATGGACGCGACTGGTTGTTCTTTGAACGACCTCGCCGCAAGGGACGCACCATTCAATGGATTCCGATGGAAAAACCGCCACTCTCCGACTGGCTCGAACTCCTGGACTGCCTCGAACGGCGGGCCGCCCGTGACCTGCACCCGCCGGAAACCGCTGAGTACGTAAAAAAACTCATCCGCGACCGTTTCCCCAATCACCCCTTCTCCTGAGCCATGGCTCGACGCCCGCTAATCCTTGTTACCTCATCGCACCAGTCGTCCGGGGCTGAAATGCTGGACGATTCCATCAGCGTGTCCCACCGGTACCTGGATGCCGTGTTGGATCACGGCGGACTGCCCGTTGCCATGCCTCTCTCCGCCGATGCCCGAGTTCTGGCGGCCCTGGTGGATCGGTGCGACGGCATTCTGCTATCGGGTGGCGACGACATTGAACCTCGGCTCCATCGACCGGAGATCGACGCGAACTTAACAAACACCTGTGCGATTGCGGTCCCCGTCCGCGATCTCATGGAGTTGTTGCTGATCCAGGAAATATTCCGAAACCCCCTGCCCGTCCTTGCCATTTGCCGCGGACATCAGATCTTCAACGTCGCGCTTGGCGGCACACTGTATGTGGATCTGCCAACCGAACAGCCCGACGGATTGAATCACAGCCAACTGGACCGCCGCTGTGATTTCGCCCATCCGGTGGCCCTGGCGGCGGGCTCGCTCCTCGCGCGTTTGACCCACCGCCGTTCCCTCGGCGTTAACAGCACTCATCATCAGGCAATCGATCAACTCGCCGAACCGTTCGTGCCGACCGCGATCTCTCCGGACGGCGTGATCGAAGCCATGGAATTCCGCCCGGCGGACCGCGGGCTTCTTCCGTGGTTCGCGTCCGTTCAATTCCATCCCGAGCGACTCTACGACCGTTATCGTGAGCACCGCCCACTCTTTAGCGCCTTCATCCACGCGGCGGCCCGAACCAAGCAGAAATGAAACACGTCCGTTTGTTGAGCTTCTCCATGAACCGACTCCCTGGGAGCGCTGGCATCTTGCCGGCGAGCCTGCAGAGAGGACGAAGATTCGCCGGCAAGATGCCGGCGCTCCCGGTTTCATGGTCCCAATTCATGCCCATTCGCTGGAAAACTTCGCTCTCCATGATCACTAAAATCCCCAATCTCATTGCGCTCAGAATCACCGCCGGGCTGATGCTGGCGTTTTCACAGGCCACCGCAGCGGCCGTTTCTCCGAAGTCGCCGCCGATCACCGCCCCGCCTGTGCGACTCTATGAGACTCGTACGAATCATTCCTTTGACGGTCTCGGAAAATTCTTCCTCGACCGTGAGATCGCGCATTTCATGACCCACCAGGGGGCGTCTTGGCTCGAGCGACCGGAACGGGAGGAGGAGGAGCAGCCGTCGAGGCTCGTCGAGGCCCTGGCCCTGAAGCCGGGCGATGTTGCAGCCGACGTGGGGGCCGGCAGCGGCTACTTCTCCTGGCGCATGGCGAAGCAAGTTGGACCGACGGGAACGGTCTACGCAAACGACATCCAACCCGAAATGCTGCAAATCCTGCGGACCAACATGCTGGCTCGCGGTTTGACCAATGTGATTCCGGTGCTCGGGGACATTACGAATCCAAAATTGCCAACAAATGCCGTGGACCTCGCGATCATGGTCGATGTCTACCACGAGTTCGATCATCCCTACGAAATGATCCGCGAGATCGTGCGGGCGCTGAAACCCGGCGGGCGCCTCGTGTTCGTCGAATATCGAGGCGAGGAAAAGTGGATACCAATTAAACCACTCCACAAGATGACCGAGGCACAAGT